>CAZJTF010000369.1:0-6851 GCA_964548565.1 uncultured Planctomycetales bacterium
CAGTCGGGAGAGCGGCGGTTGGAATGGCCGTGTGATCCTGATCGGACAACGTGAAAATGGTGATTGCAGTCTGTTCTGAGGTCGATGCTCCAAATCTCACACTAAAGAGATCATGTTCCTGAACAACAATCAGTGGGGGATCGGCAGGTAGGAAGCTATCGTGGACACGTAACTGACCCTGTAGACCCACATAGGTGCCTCTTGCTGGGTATGGATGGCTATCGGGGCTCTCGGTGTCAAAGGAGAACGTGTAGACCACCCGCTGCCCCACTTCGGCGAAGTCGAGCAAGCCCAACCGATCATCCTTGAACGTGATCGGCCCCTCCATCGCGAACGTCAGGACTTCCGCCCCGGCCGTCGCGGGCAGGACGACCAGGAGGCTGAACACTGCCAGCCCAAGTCTGTGTGCGAGCATGTCTGATCCTCCGAGAAGAGAAGAGATGAGATGGAATGAGTCCGGGGGCAGAACAGGCCCCGTTGAATGCGGTGTGGCCATGAGCTGTCGGGCGTCATGGTGCGTCTCCAGGTGCAGCCGGGTGGGTGTGGCGGGCAGGGATCGGGCTCGGACCTTTTCCTGGCGTCACACCGCGCTGGCCGATTCCCGACTCGCCCCGGAACCGGCCCCTCCCGTGGCCGACTCCGGGTCTCCTCTTGTAAACGTCAGGTTACAGCCATTGGTAGTAGCTTGTCAACACCCTGGAGAGTTGCCGAAGCGCGTGAATCAGCCAATAGAACCCGTGGCCGCACACGCGCCGAGGGGGATGTGGAGCGTCACTTCGAACAGCCCGCCTGCCTCCGACGCGGCGTCGATGCGTCCGCCGAGAGCGCGGGTCAGCCGGCGCGCGAGCGGGAGGCCGAGGCCGACGTGCAGGCCCTGGCCGCTGCGTGCCCCGTCACCGCGCCAGAAGCGGTCGAAGACGCGGTCTGCATCCGGGCGCGCGACACGGCTGCCGGTATTGGCCACGTGCAGTCGTGCGGCCCCATTTTCCGCAGCGGTCGTGATCCGGATCTGCCCGCCCGTATCCACATAGGTGACGGCGTTTTCGAGGACGTTGAAGACGACCTGTCGCAGCATGTCGCGGTCGGTCGCCACGACCAGGGCGGGGTCCGTGGCCCATTCTACACGCACGTTCCGCTCGGATGCGCCGGATTCGAGCGGCTTCCAGGCGTCCTGCAGCACGCCGTCCAGTTCGACGGGGGCGGGGCGGATGCGGATCTCCTCGCGCTCGAGCCGCGCGAGGGCGAGCAGGTTATCGGTCATGCCCTGCATCTGCACCGCGATGCCGACGCACTCGGAGATGGCGGTGCGGTACGCCGCGGGGTCGCGATCGCGACTGGCGGCGACCTCCAGAAGAGAGCGGATCCCAGCGAGCGGCGTCCTGAGTTCGTGGGCGACATCGGAGGCGAAGGATCGCTCGCGGTTTACGACGCCTTCGAGGCGGGTCAGCAACTGGTTGCAGACATCCACGACCGGCGCGAGTTCCGTGGGGGCGTCGGGCAGGGTGATGCGCGTGGACAGGTTGTCGGCGTCCAGCGCGGCGATCTGCGAGGCCAGGCGGTCGAGCGGAGCGAGTCCTCCCGATACGACCCACCGCAGGAGCAGCGCGACGAGAGCGAGCACGGCCGCGGCGATGACGACGAGCCAGCGGGTGAGTGCGGCGAGGCGATGCTCCAGGTCGGCCGTATCGCGAGCCACGACGACCTGGATGGGCGGCGCGGCCGAGGGGCGGGAGTCCGTGCGGGCGACGGTTTCGACCCAGGCCGCCCGTCCGCGGCGCCCGTCCGGGAGCGTGAGATCGGCGGTCACCAGCGGCGACGCATGGGGCGGTGGCGCGAGCGTGCCTCCTTGAAGCGACCGGGAGCGGGCAATAACGGGGCCGGACGCCTGCCGGATCTCGAAATACTCGGGATTGTCGGTGCGGTTGAATTCAGGCAGCGTGCGTTCGTCGATCTCGAACTCGTACTGGTCGTCCTCGCATTCCACGATGGACGCCAGCGAGCGGGCCTTCGCCACGAGGGCGTCGTCGAATGTCTGCCGGAGAACGCCGCGGGTGACGCCGTACACGATCGCGCCGGCGATGAGGACGACCGCGAGCGTCCCTGCGACGGTCCCGGCGAGCAGTCGTCTTCGAATCGATCGGATCATGGCTCGATGCCCAGCATGTAGCCCTGGCCGCGACGGGTGTGAATCAGTTGCGGCGTGTCCGGGCGTTCCAGCTTGCGGCGAAGATAGCTGATGTAGACGTCCACCACGTTGCTCTGGCTCGAGGAGTTGAACTCGTAGACATGCTCCCAGATCTCGGTGCGGCTGACGAGCTGGCCGGCGCGGCTGGCGAGGTACTCGAGCAGCGCGTACTCGCGGGCCGTGAGCTCAACCACCTCGCCGGCGAGGCGCACCTGTCGCGCGGTGGTATCGATTTCAAGGTTGCCGATGCGGATCAGCGGGTTTTCGCGCGCATAGCGGCGCCGCACGAGAGCCCGGACGCGCGCGAGCAGTTCGTCGAAGCCGAAGGGCTTGACGAGGTAATCGTCGGCGCCGGTGTTGAGGCCGGTGACGCGGTCCTCGAGGCGATCCTTCGCGGTCAGGATGAGGACGGACGACTGGCTGCCGGCCTGGCGGATCCGCTGGAGCAACGTCAGGCCGTCGAGGCGGGGGAGCATCAGGTCGAGCACGATGACGTCATAGTCGCTCGAGCGCGCGTACCACAACCCTTCCTCGCCATCGCCCGCTACGTCAACGGCGAAGCCGTTTTCGCGCAGGCCCTGGGCGACGGCGCTGCGGACGGGGGCATAATCTTCAACCACCAGGACCTTCATGGCACTTCCGGGCGGAGCGGGCGAACGAGCAGCGGGCGCGCGTCCCGGACGGCCGGGATCGCGCACCCGCGTCGTGACCGAGGAGACGGACCGGGCTACTTCCCGCTCGCGTCATCGTCGTCGTCTTCGCCTTCGTCGTCGCCCTCTTCATCTTCCTGGCCGGCGACCTGGCCTGTCGGGCTGATCTTCACTTCCTTCGTCTTGTAGGCGACCTTGCCCTTCACCTCGTAGAACACCACCGTGTGCTTCTCGTAGGTGATCTTCGGCGCACCGGCGAGCGCCTGTTCGGCGGCCGCGCGGACGGCGCCCGGGACTTCGCTGGCGGGCACGATCTCTTCCATCTCGAGCAGCACGCCGTCGGCTGTGACCTCGGCCTCGACTTCCCGGCCGTCGACATTCCAGGCCGCCTCGAAGACCTGCACGCCGTGCTCCTTCTCCGACTCCACCTCGGTGATCTTGTTGTCACCCGCCAGCTTGGCGAGTGCTTCCCTTGCCCGCAGCGGCAGGTTGTCGAATGTCAGGTCCGCCGCCCAGACCGTGAGTGCAGCGGCGCCGATGAGGACACACGCGGCCGCCACCCAGAGCGCTTTGCTTCGGAGCATGAGGATTCCTCCTGAACAGGGTTTTCCGTCGGCTCGCCGGGTCACACGGGACCGCTCCACTCGCGCCGACATCGGGAGCCAGCATAAACAGCTCCGATGAGAGGACGATGAGAGGTGCACCGATTTTCGGCGGGAATCGGGGCGCGTGCAAAGCGTCGGGCGGCCTGGAGAGTGGCATTGACGGAGCGGGTGCACGGAAAGCATTGTGAAACAAGGCGCTGCGCGGTAGATTCGGGGGATGGGCGTGGCAGGCCGGTGCCGCGTCTGATCCAGTCACCCGAGACGGAGACTCCCCAGCATGGCCGTCGAGCCGATGGCGTCCGCGCCTGTTTTCGAGCCCGCGAGCGCGCCCAGCTTTCCGACCCATCGGCGCAGCGGCTGGACGCTGACGGTCCACTACTACACGGCGTCGATCCTCTGGTCGTTCGTGCTGATCCTGGTGCTGCTCGGGTGGTACGCCGTCGAGAAGTACGGGTTTCACCTGAAGGGGACGCCCATGCGGATGGTGGCGGACCCGACGGAGTTCGCCGTGCGGATCGTCGGGCTCGCGCACTTTGTCATCGCGGCGATGTTCCTGGTGACCGCACCGCGTCTGCGCACCGCGACGGGGTGGCTGCTGCTGGCGGGCCTGGCGGGTGTGAGCGTGCTGCAGTGCTGGGGATTCGCGGCCTGCGGCGGACCGAAGAACCCGCTGATGCTGATCGCGTTCTACATGTACTTCGTCATCCACGCGTTCCGCGACGAGGCGTACTTTTACCGCGTCCGGTCGGGTGCGGCGGTTCCACCGGCGGAGTCGACGGAAACGGTACTCCGCTGGCTGCAGGTGGTGGCGCTCTGCGTGACGCTGGCGCTGCTGGTGGCGGTGATCAGCGTGCACGGGCAGTTCGGGGGGACTTCGATCGCGGGGACGGCTCTGCAGGAGTTGTTCCCGGCCGGCTGGTCGTTCGTGTCGATCTTCGCCTCGACCGCCACGCCGCTCATCGTGCTGGCGACGTTCGGGTTCGTGCGGATCGGCGGGCTTCAGCCGGGAGGGCTGCCCGGGCTCTGCCGGATGCACGAGCCGCTCATCAAGGTGATCGGCAGCACGATGCTGATTCTCCTGGCGAGCATGTTCGTGGGGGCGTGGACGTACAACCTCGTGATCGTGATGCACTTTGTCGCGTGGTTCGAGTTCACGACGACACGGATCCGTCGCCTCCCGCCGGAGGTGCGACGGTCCGCGACGTGGCGGACGCCGATGCAGTGGTTCAAGAAGAGCCTGCTCGGGTTCTGCGTGCTGCACGTCGGCTTGTCGGTGCTGTTCCTCGCGCTGATCGCGGTGAATCATTACATCCTGCAACGCCGGCCCATGGAGTTGGAGGGGCGGAGCGTAACGAACCCGCTGGAACTCCTGTTCAGCGCGTCCAATCTGTACTACTGGACGATCGCGCACGTGACGCTGAGCTTTTTCCCACGCGGGCTGCCGGTGCGGGCGGCCTGAGTCGCGACGTCACGGGTCGGATACGTCGGCGGCGGGGCGGCGGCTGGTGAAGCCGGGGATCGCCCGCAGCCGCGCGGGGTCGAAGAGCGGTCCGGAGATCACCCGTCTCGTGAGTTCCCAGCGCGCCTTCGCTTCGGGGTCTTCCCACGTGCCTGCCGCGGCCATGCGCAGGGCGTCCTCGCGGAGCGTCGGATCGAGCGCCCGCAGGCGATCTTCCCAGTCGGGCAACAGGGTGATGGAGCCGCGCGATTCGAGGTAGCCGGCGGGAATGTCGTGCAGCACGTGACCAGGGCGCCGGTGGGGGATCGCGCCGCACCGGGCGACGAAGGCATCGGCGAGTCCGAACTGATCGATAACGTGCACGAGCGGCCCCGCCTCCCACGCGAAGAGCCCCAGCGCGTCGTGGTGGATGGTGATCGGGCCCCAGCGCTCGGCGTAGCGACGAGCCTGGCGTCCGAGGTCGATCCAGGCGGGCGGCGCCGGGTCGACGAAGTCCGCCGGCAGGCGGAAACGCGATTCGCCGGGCGACCCGGCATACCAGGAGTACTCGTGCGCCACCGGGTTGAGCGTGTGAACGGTATTCGAGCGCGAGAGCATCTGGCAGAGCGATCCCTCGGCGCCGAGCATGATGACGACCAGCGCGGGCAGGAACGGGGCGGCACGCCCGGGGGTACGGATGAGGATCGTGGAGAGCAGCAGGGCGGTCGTGAACACCAATCCCATGCCCCAGGCCATCTCTCGGTAGCCGGCCATCCCGAGCAGTACGGCCAACTGCAGAAGAGCGATGGCCAGCGCGGTGCGACGAGAGACCCTGCCGCGCGGAAGGCGTGCCATCGCCCACCATCCGACCAGCACGACGACGAGCGCGGCGCCTGCCACGACTTGCGACGGACGCTCCATCCAGCGGAGCGACTGGAATCCGCTCAGCGGAGCGATGGTCAGGTAGTCGCTCAGTTTGGCGACCCCCGCGAGCAAAACGGCGATTGCGCCGGCTGCCGACAGGGACTTGAGCGGGGTGCTGGCGAGGCGGTCCGAGAGGAGGTATGCCACGACGACCGCACTGCCCGTCAGGCACGGCAAAAAGAACCTCCCGCGCATGAAGTCGCCCCCGACGGCCAGCACGTAACCGGCATCGAGGCACAGTCCGGCGGCGAGGACCGCGAGCACCGGCCCGGTGCGGTCGCCGCTGCGGAGGCGTTTGACCGCGGCAACCATGGAGATCAGCAGGGCTGTTGGAATGAGCAGCGTGTGCAGGGGTTCGTGCCGGAGATTCTCGAGCACGTAGAGGATGCCGCGCTCGAACCGCATGCCGAGCGGGCCGGCGACCTTCGCGTAAAACGTGTTTGGGAGTGGCGTGCCGTAATAGAGCGTCGCAAGACCGTACCACGCGAGCAGCAGAGTTGCAGCGACGACGAGCCCGGGCCAGCCGCTCCGCCCGCGCTGAAGAGCGCGGTGAATGAGCCAGAGCGCGACCGGCGCGCAGAGGACGACGTTGTCCAGGCGGTTCAGCAGGAGCAGGGCGCAGAGGACCAGCGGCAGGCCCGTCCCCGAGGGGGGCGTGGTCGCGGCGGACAGCAGTGAACCAAAGAGCAGAAGGATCAGGAGGGCGTTCAGCGACGTTTCCAGCCCGGAGGTCAGGAATTCCACCCAGCTCGGCGAGGTGAGCAGGATGGCGCCCAGGCCCAGCAGCCACGCGGTGCGCCCGGGGGCGTTGCGGAACAGGCGGCCGGCCGCGAGGAAGAATGCGACCGCCAGCGCGATTCCGGCACACACGGCGAACGCGTGCAGGTCACAAACAGTTCCGCCGCCCAGCAGCAGCATGTACCAGAGCGGGTGCGTGAACGACTGCACACGCTCGCCGGGATTGAAGACGGGTCCCAGGCCATCCAGGCAGTTACGCACCTGGCGAAACGTGATGTACGCGTCATCGCACACGTAGGCCCGCCACCACG
>CAZJTF010000370.1:0-6804 GCA_964548565.1 uncultured Planctomycetales bacterium
GACTGCCTGCTTATCGAGGCGGCTCATGGCCTCAATTCCGCTCTTTGTCTTGGAGAGGAAGTGGACGCATGCGTCCGTCCGGTTCTTCCATTTCTGGCGCGATTCAGGCGTCCAGAGACTGCCGTCCCACTGCGATGCCGAGTCCCAGAGCGGATTGAAATACCCTGAAAGACTCTGATAGGAGGATTCGGTGGGGTTCCAGGTGGCGGCCTGCTTGAGATTGCTCTCGATCGCACGCGACGTCATATCGCGCATGCGGATGTTGCGGGCGACATCGTCTTCGAACTTCGACTGGGCGTTGTTCGCGCGCCGGCGTCTCGCCGCGATTGCCTTGTTCATCGTGTCGCGACCGTAGCTGCTCTCTTCCCGCCAGCCGGGCAGCCCGAGCAGTGGGCCGAGCGCCGCGACTCCGCCTTTGATCGTCGGAACGCCAAGCCGGGTGGCCTGCTCGTACGAGAGCGTCAGCACCTGGTCGGGGCCGTCGGCGAAGATGATACGATCTGCCGGGATGTTGCCGGGGGCAATCCTGTCCAACTGGACCTCTCCCGCGTCATCGACCCATGCGGCGAGCGTCACTGCCGGGTCGACCAGCGCCCGGATGATTTCTCCTTTGCGCCCGCGCTGGCGTGCAGCAGCGGCCAGATCTTCGGCGATCTGGGTCCGGACGACCTCCTCATCCTTGACCGCGAATCTGCCGGGCAGGTTTTCGAGTTTCTGGCCCAGGCCGCCGACGGTTGCGCCCGCCTGGATGTGCATCGTCCGGCACATGAACGGGACGATGACCGCCTCACCGGTGCAATTGGCGATGACGGCGTGGAACGTGATGACATTCTCGAACTCGGCGACGTTCCGGTAGATCGCGCCGGCTTCATCCACGGCGCCACCGGAACTGTCTACCGTGAAGACAATGTGCTTGACGTTGTGCAGCTTCGCGTAGGCCATCGTCGATCGGATTGCCTGCACAAAGACCTGCTCCTTGAATCGTCCGGTGATGGGGATTTCCAGATAGAGCGCCGGCGCATCGGAGCGTGTGCGGGCGCCCGAGAGAGACGGATCCAGTTCAACAGAGTCGGGGGTCGCAGGCGCCGCCTTCTTATCGATCGACTTAATGCCGGCCTTGTCAAACGTCAGCCTTGCCTTGATGCCGGAGACGACCGTGTCGAAGAGGATCGCGCCGTCCTTCTCGGCGTAGACGGTCCCTTCGAAGACGCGGCCATCATGCAGAGTGATGACGTCCGCGCGGGCCGGCGGAACCCAACCGAGTGCGGCGACGAGTGCGAGAATCGCCATGAGCGTCCGCAGTGACGAACCAGATGAAAACATGAGGGTTACTCCGATTGGTGTCACACGTAGTGTCTTCCCGAGACGGCGGCGCGACTGGTCGCCGAGCCGGATTCTTGCGTTACTCCTCCCGCGCGGCCTTCAGAAGGTCGGACATCTCGATCATTTGTGCACCCTCGGGCAGGGCGGGGGTGAACTGATCGTCCGCCGAGGCCGCAGCGAGGTTCCAGTCCTTGAGGGTCGCCGTGAACTGCGGACGATCGGTGCGATTCCGGTAGTCGATCACGATTTTCAGGGGCACGGGTTCGCCTTCCGCCCGAATCCAGATCTGCCAGTCGACGTTTCTCTGGGTGAAGAGCAGGTGGTCGCACGTGCTGCCATCCACCTCGTGCAGGCCCACGTGGCTACCGGTGAGAACGTTCTCGGTGAGCACCTTGTACGTGTCAGAAAACAGCAGATCAGCCAGGGGCATGGTGAGCTCGTACTTGTGTGCGATCTCATCGAGCATTTCGTCGATCCGACCGGGTACCTGCGCGGTGGCGTACGTTCCTGTGCGCCGATTCAGGATGGTGAGGCTCTGGCCGGCATAGCACAACTGCCAGACATCCTCTCCCCGATGGCTTTCGGCGAAGATGCGGTCCGGCCGGCGGACCAGGACGCTCGTTTCGCGGGTAAACGTGGCAAGCTGGCCTGATTTCAGAGGCTCTTCCATGCTTGCGGTGCTGCGAAAGCTGAAAGAACGCGCCGCGCTCAATGCCGCGCTCATCCGGCGGAGCGCTGCGTCCGCACGCGAGTCGATGCGTGGCGCGGCGGAGACGGGCTCTGCGTTGGGCCTCGGTTCCGCGGTTGAACAGCCGCCGAGCAGGGCCGCGGCCAGCAGAATCGCACAGGTGTGGGTGAATCGCACGCGCGTCGCCATGAAACTCTCCTCGTCTTCTTCGGTGATGGTGCGTCGCAATGATCCGTCGGATGCTCACTGGCGCGGCATAATCTGAATCTGCCGCGCGCCGGCGGGCACATCCACATTGAACACGGATGCCGGAATCGGGCCGGTCTCCCAGCGGGTGAGATCCAGGATGCAGCGCGGGCGGGCCGGCGTGTTCTTGTAATGGATGATGACGCGACGGGCCATCGGGTCTCCCTGCGACTGGATCCAGACCTCGAAATCGACTGCCTCTCCAGAGAACGCGGCGTGATAGCACGGGTGGCCGTCAACGCTCTCGACGCCGAGATCCTGGGCGCTGCGGATCTTCTTCTCGAGTCGTCCGTACGCGCCCTTGTACAGCAGGTCGTCCGCGGGGACGGCCATGCCGTACCTGGTTGCCAGCGTGTCGAGCACCGTATCGAGGCTGCCCTGGACGGGAATCTTGCCGATCAGATTCCTGGTGGTGTCGAGCGTCGTCACGCCGGTCCCGTCATAGACAATCCGGGTGTGCGCATCAGCGGCGGTGATGTCAACCGCCAGACGATCGGGGTGCTGCACGTACGTGATCTGCCGGCTCGCCACCTGGATTTTCTGGCCGGCCTCGTTGACGCGCTCGGTGGTCTGGGTGATCCATAGCGTCAGCTGCTGTTGGTCTTCCAGAAAGCTCCCCATTTTCACGAGCAGCCAGACGGGGTTTCCGCCCGTGCTCGAGACGCGCGAATCCGATGCCCGCACCAGCCCGGTGGAGTTCTGAATGGAACCGTAGTTGAGCGGGCTCGGGGCCACGGTATCGACGCGGTTCTGTGCAGTGACGCTACGCGAGAAGCCCGGGCCGGCGCTCGGGCTCACGGTCGCGACGTCCTTGCGGCCTGTCTGCCAGGCGGGAGTGGTGCTGCCAAAACCGGCGTTCCAGGCCTGGTCGTCGTCCCAACTGCTCCCGCCGGCGTAGCGGATCGAGCCCACCCGGCCGCCGAAGCCGCCTCTCTGGGCGCTGGCCTCGCGCGGAAGGAAGGTCGCGATCAGCCCGGCGATTCCGAGAACGATTACACTCGTGCCGCGCATGGCGTGTCTCCTCTTTTCGGCCGGGTCTCGAGGTGGTTCCCAATGGTCCACACGTTTCATGACACCTCCGGGTGCTGATCCCGCGGGGTGTCGGCGAACAGGACGACGATGGATCGCGCCTCGGCGTGGTACGTGTATCCGGCGACCTTCGGCGAGGCGCGCCAGTCCACGATATCATGCGGCGACTCGCGTGCGGTATCGATCCACCTTCGCCAGGGGGCGGGATCGCCGTTTCCGGCGGGGGGCAGCTCAAAATCGAGCGGCTGCCAGTAGGCGTTCAGAATCATGTGCATCAGCAGGCCGTCGCTGCGCATCTCGGCGCCGAAGGCGAGACTGTGGGAGAGCTCGCTCCAGTCCGGCTGCCCGAGTCTGACCCCATGCCAGCTCCATTTCGCCCGACGCAGCACTTCGCTCAGACTCAGACGCTGGTCTTCGTGTTCAGTGGTCCGCAGGAGGCGTCGCGCGATCAGCAGCTGCACGAACCGGCGGAGATCCGCATGTTTGGCGACCAGCGACCAGTCAAACCACGCGTTTTCATCGTCCTGGCAGTAGGCGTTGTTATTGCCTCGCTGCGTGCGGCGCACCTCGTCGCCCATGACAATCATGGGCACGCCGAGCGACAGCATCGTCACGGTCAAAAAGTTCCGGATCTGGCGGCTGCGTAGGCGCTCTACCTCCGGTTCGTCGGATGGGCCCTCGATTCCACAGTTCCAACTGCGGTTGTCGTCGGTGCCGTCGCGATTCTCCTCTCCGTTTGCCTCGTTGTGCTTCTGGTCGTAGGAGACGAGGTCATTGAGGGTGAACCCGTCGTGGCAGGTGACGAAATTCACGCTCTGTTCCGGTTCGCGGTGCTTGTGCCCATAAACCTCGGGGCTGCCCAGCAGGCGGTCGGCCAGGTGGACGACCGATCCGTGCTCGCACCGCAAGAAGCTCCGGACATCGTCGCGGAATCGGCCGTTCCACTCCTTCCAGCTGTCGCCGACAAAGCTGCCCACCTGGTACAGCCCGGCGGCGTCCCAGGCCTCGGCGATGATTTTCGTCCCGGCGAGGACCGGGTCGGATTCGATGTCCCACAGCACCGGCGGGTTCGACAGAACGCGGCCCGAGGCGTCTCGCGCGAGGATCGAGGCCAGGTCGAACCGAAATCCGTCCACGTGCATCTGCTGCACCCAGTGGCGCAGACTGTCCACGATCATGCGTCGCACGATCGGGTGGTTTGCGTTCAAGGTGTTGCCGCAGCCGCTGTAGTTGGCGTATTGCGAGCGGTCCGGCTCCAGAATGTAGTACACGCTGTTATCGAGCCCGCGGAAACAGAGCGTTGGACCGTTGTGGTCACTCTCGGCGGTGTGGTTGAATACGACGTCGAGAATCACCTCAATGCCGGCGCGGTGGAGCGCCTTGACCATGTCGCGGAACTCGTCCACCGGCCCGAGCGGATCCTGGCGCGAGCTGTACGCGCGGTGCGGTGCAAAAAACGAGACCGGCTGGTAGCCCCAGTAGTTGACCAGCCCGGGCGGGCAGTCCAAGGGGTCAAACTGGAAGACGGGCAGCAGTTCCACCGCGGTGATTCCGAGCTGTTGCAGATACGGGATCTTCTCGACAAGGCCCGCGTACGTGCCGCGGGTGGACTCGGGCACGCCGGAGCCCGGGTGCCGCGTGAATCCGCGCACGTGCATTTCGTAGATGACCGTTCGAGCAGCGGGGCGCTGGAGCGGGCGATCGCCTTCCCAGTCATACGTGTCCGGATCCACCACGACGCTCTTCATTGCGGTGGCGGCATTGTCGCCCGCGGCTCGCGCGGCCTCCCGGCTGTAGCGCCGCGGGACGACGACCGCTCGACCGTACGGATCCAGCAGGACCTTCGTTCGATCGAATCGCATGCCGAGCGCGGGATCGAACGGACCATGCACCCGGTAGGCGTAGATCTGGCCCGCGCGGAGGCCGGGTACGAACACGTGCCAGTAGTGATACGTCCGGTTTGCCGCGGGATCCATGGGGAAGACGCGGATCGGCAGGTCGTCTTCGCGGTCGAACAACAGGAGCTCGACCGCCTGCGCATGTCGGGAGAAGACGCTGAAGTTGACGCCTGCATCGGAGGGGGTGGCCCCGAGGGGAGCACTGCTTCCTCTTGTGAGGTGCGGGGGCACGGGTCGTGTTCGCAGGGCGGCCGACGCCGCATCAGCGGGTGGTCGATCGTACGCAGGACGGGTTTGCGCGACGGGCGGAACCGCGGCTTCGGCTTGACGCGCGACGGCGGGGCGTTTGGCGGATGACGGTCTGCTCATGGTCCACCTCATCGCGCGTGGTCGGACGCTGCACCCACCAGCTCGCCGCTCAGGGCTTGTGCAGCCGCTTGACCGTATGCTGCTTGACCATCTGCGGCGACTTCGTCGGCACCGGTGGTCGCGAAGAGATGCATGAGTCGCGCGACCATGCCAGTCCAGCCGGTCTGATGGCCGGCACCGAGGCCGGCTCCATTATCGCCGTGAAAGTACTCGTCGAAAGGACGTGATCGCGCCATTTCGTGTTCCGCCGAAGACCGGACGCCGCCCACCGCGCTGTAGATGGCCGAGCACGCACGGGAGTGCAGCCGGACAGCGGCCTGGCCCGAACGGCCAGCATGTCCGACCAAAAGAAGGGCAAAGCCCATGCCAGCAGAGTCGGAGATGCGTGCGGCAGCGATAAGCGTCGGGGGCCCTTACAGTTAGATACCACCCGCCGCAGATAACGGTGTGCCTGCTTTTGCCGTGGCCCACGAGATATCGGAGGCACGCCCGCTATTTCGTATACTCGGCGCGCTCGAGTCGAGCCGGCAGTCCGCGCTGACTCGAGGCGTCGCTTGCCGTTTGCCGGTCACGATGGCTGGAAGCAAACGCCGCGTGTAGTGCACCTTCTGCCAGAGATTGTGTCATGATCCAACCCGACGCCCCAGCACAGACTGCCTGGGTGGACGGCGACCGGATCGAATCGCTGCTGATCGAGCTCTCATCCCGCTTCATCAACCTTGCCTCTGAGCAGGTGGACCGCGAGATCGAAAACGCGCAGCGGAGGATCTGCGAATACGTCGGTCTGGATCGTTGCACGCTGTGGCAGCAGCACGCGAGCGATCCAGACACGTTGTTGCTCACACATCTCTACCAGTGTCCGAGCATGCCGGTCCCGCCCCTGTCAACGGATGCAAAAACAGTGACTCCCTGGCTGCTGCAGCAGGTCCGCCGGGGAGCTACGACTGCGATCTCAAAGCTGGACGATCTTCCGGCGGAGGCGCAGCGCGACAGGGAGGCTCTGGCACGCTATGGCACGAAGGCCACACTCGTTATTCCGCTGTGGAGTGGGGGGGCGGTGTTCGGCACGTTGACCTTTGCCTCTGCGCGGGAGTCGGGGCCATGGCGGGAGGGGCTGGTGAAACGGCTTCAACTCGTCGCCGAGGTATTCGCGAACGCAATCGTCCGTGCCCGCACGGACCGGGCGCTGCGAGAGAGCCGCGAGCGGTACGCGCTCGCTGTCGAGGGCGCTAACGACGGGCTGTGGGACTG
>CAZJTF010000371.1:0-6790 GCA_964548565.1 uncultured Planctomycetales bacterium
AGAGCATCGGCTTGTCACGCCGAAGGTTGCGGGTTCGAGCCCCGTCGGCCTCGTTTCGTCACCGGCTGTCAGCGGTCCACGACCGCTGGCAGCGGTATCATTTCACGCCCCTTGTGAGGTTCATCGATACAGCACAATCCGCGTGTCCCTGTCTGTTCAGGCGCGCTCTGTGGCCGCGGATGACGGAATGGATCTGCCCGGCTGCTTCGCAGGACCTGGTGCAAACGAAGAGTTGCCCCGGAGGTTCTGTCGTGTGCAGTGCTCGCCGGAGCGCGCAGGGAGCGGGCGCGGGGACACTGGCGCGGGGCAGGTCCGCTCATTGCGACGCGGCGCCGGAATGAGCGTCCTCTACACAAAAGGAAGCCAACGTCGTGGCTGAATCATGCTCGCGCCGATGCGGGGCAGCGACTCAGCGGCGTCGACGCAGAAGAAGACCTCCGAGCGCCAGCAGGCTCAGGGTTCCCGGCTCTGGAAGGGCATAGAAACCCTTCTGGAACACGGACCAGCCGAGATTGCCGTTGTACCAGGTGAACGGACCGGTCGTGCTGGTCGCGGCCGGACCGGCATTGAGTTCAGCCCGCGAAAGAACGACGGCCAGCGTGGTGGCCGGGTCTGCCGGGTTGAACGACATGATCCCCTGGTTGTTCGAACTGCTGCCGTAGCGGAAGTAGATCAGGCCGTTCGGAGCGTAGAACAGATCCCCTGAGAAGCCTATGCCCGTCCCGCCGAGGACCGACAGCAGGGAGGCCTGGCTGATGATCTCCGAGATGGTTCCGCCCGAGGTGCGGCGATAGACACCGGCGCCGCTCGCGCCCCAGTACAGGTTGTCGGCCGGGTCCACTGCGAGGCCGCTGCTCGGCGCGGCCGACCCCAGCGCGGCCGCATCCACGAGAACAGACGCGGCTCCCGGCCCGGTGGTCTGGAGAATCTGCTTGCTTGTCCCCTCGTAGAAGATCGCTTCGCCCGCGTTGTTCACGCCGCTCCAGCTCTCGATTGTCGCAGCCCCCGTCACCACACCCGCGGCCGCCGTGATGGCGGCGTTGTTAACGTACACAGAGGCGGCGCCCGTCGTCTTGTCGACGCGGTAGACCTGATCCGTGTCCGTATCCTGGATCTGGATCGAGCTCCCCACGATGGCCATCCCGTTACCGGTGAAGACCCGGTCGTTCGGCAGGGCGCCGGCGGTGGCTTCCCACGTTGCGAGGGTCGTCACGGGCGATGTGCTCAGGGCACCGCCCAGGCCCGTCGTCTTCTGGATATAGAAGTCACGAGGGGTGTTCGTCTTGGCGAAGTGTGAATAGGCGGTCGTTCCTTCGACCACCGTTGCCGTGTGGGAAACGTTTGTCCATCCCGCGGTGTTCAACTGCGCCTGCGGGAACACCTCGATGTAAGTCGCACCGAGGCCCTGGGCTGAGAACAGCCCGATGAAGATCATCACCAGCCACGCATTTGACGTGCGAAGTCGCATGCCTTCTCCTCCTTCGTTGTGCCAGGTTGACAGCGGAGTGCCACGGACCCGAATACACCGCGGCAAATCGTGAAAACGTGGTCTTTCCCGACCGTTTCCTCTGAAGCGCCAAGTTACTAAAATGGGCCCGTCGCTGCAAGGAGCCGGTGCAGCGAATTGCCCTGAGGGTCGCCGATTGTGAATCGCTCCACGCCGTGGATCATTGTTTCGGAGGGCCGTCCGCAGTTCGGTGTCCGTCGCCTGTCACACGCCGTGCGCTCCGTGCGAATGTGCTGCACTCCATTTCTGGCATTGTACCTCTTTCCGACGGCCATCCCTTTCGCACAGGCGGCAACCTCGGAACAGAATGAAGTGCTCCTTAAGAACATCGAGGGCACGTTGTGCATCAAGGCCCGACTGCGGACTGCGTCGGCGGAAGTCCCCGCGCACGTGGTGCTGGACCTCGGGATGCGGGGCCCCATGCTGGTGCACGAGCGGACGGCTGCCCTGCTCGGGTTCGACCGGCAGGCACCGGTGGACCTCGTTTTCGACGACGGGGACTTCAGCCTGACCGGTTTGTCATCGGTCGCGCGGGCCCTCGAGCCGCTCGAGGAACTGACACGGCAGCACGCCACCGCCTTGCAGGATCTCCCGGCCGTCGCGGTGCTGGGGATGCCGGCGTTTGACGGAATGCGCGTGGAGCTCGACGTCGGGGCGGGCACACTGCGCGTCAGGCGGGCCGCTCGCAGCGAGGGCCATGCGGCGCCGCCGGCCGGGGGCACGACTCTGGCGCTCACCCCGAAGGCGTACGGATACTGGCTCGACGCCGAGGGCCCGGCCGGGGAGAAGCTTGTCGTCCGCTTTGCCACCTCGGATTACGATACGCGGATCAATCACGTGCTCGCGGAAAGGCTCGGGCATCCGGGTGGGGAGGTGCCCCGCGTGATGCTGGGCGATATCGACCTGACCCGGTACGCGGCGCTGCGCCCGACAGACATGCACGAGATGCCCGAACCGCGGCCCGACCTGGTCATCGGCACGGGCCTGCTATCCTCGTTTCAGGTCGTGCTCGAGCCCGATCGACAGCGCCTCACGCTGAAGGCAATCCGCGAGCCCCAGTCGGTCTCGCAGGAGCGTGCGTTGTTTGTCGCGCTCGGGAAGGCGGACGTCGCAGCCATTCTCGCCTTTCTTGAGAAGCAGCCGGAGTCCCGTCTTGCGCCCGAGGCAGCCGAAGCACTCGTCTCCTGCAGGCTCGAGGAAAACCCGCCAAACCTGGAGGCCATCCGGGAAGCGATCAACTGGCGGGCGCGCACAGTTCGACCCGAGAAACGGGCGCAGGCTCTCGTACGCCTTGCGGACGAATTCATCGCACTCGAGGAGAAGCGCAAAGACGCGTACGACCTGGCGCTGATGGCACTGAACGCGGGGAAAGAGAGCGCGTCCGCCGATCCGGACGACGCGGCGGTCCACCAGATCAACGCGCGTCTGGGCCTCGTCGCGCTGCTGCGCGAAGATTACACGCAGGCGCGCCGCTACCTGTTGTCGGCGATCTTCGCCCTTCCGAAGGATCCGTACGTCAACCTGTGGCTCGGGCGACTGTACGAGAAAACCGACCAGTCTCCGCGGGCGTGGTCGCGGTACCTCGAATCGGCGCTGGCGGAACGGCCGCCCATCGGCGCCGTCCAGGGGCTGAACAGGCTCAACGCCGACCCGGAGTTCCGTCGCTCATTCAGCATGCTCGACGCGGAGAACCTGCTGGAGGGGAGAGTTCCCGCGTTCGCGCAGGCGAGGCGGTACGGCGATGACGGCACCGGCGGCACGCCCGCGCGGCTCGTCGAACTCTTCAGCAACGTCGAAGAACCGCTCACGCAGGCCGCGGAGATGGCGTTCGACGGGCTCCGCGATTATCTCGAGGGGGCCAACACGGTCTTCGTGCAGTATCACGTCGGGGGAGCGCTGCTCAGTGACGCCGCCGAGTCCCGCGCCGGGTTCTACGGCGTGACGTCCGCACCCGCGGCGTTCTTCGACGGCGCCGGCCCGGTCACGGATGGTGGAGAAGACCGAACGGCGGCCCGCGTGTACGGCGTGTACTCGGGGCGAGCGATCCCCAGGAGTGATCGCCCGGCAGGGCCGACCGTGCGGGCAGGTGCCGACTTCGACGGGGCGTTGCACGTGCGTCTGGAGATCGCGGGGAATCAAACGCTGGAGAGCGCGGCCGCGGCTCATGCCGTGTTGTGCGAGCGGGTCGTCATGGCCGTCGGGCCAAACAAGCAGGTGATGCACCGGAACGTCGCCCGCGCGCTGCTCTCGCCCCCCGCCGGGTGGAAGGTGGCGAGCAGTGTGTCACCGGCTGCCTTCGAGGTGCAGGTCCCCGCAGCCGAGATCGTCCAGCGCCTCGAGACGCGGCTTGATGCACTGAAAGCAAAGGATCCCGCGCACTACGTGATGCGGCCGACCTGGATCGACTGGCGGCTCTGCGACGTGATTGTCATTCTTCAGAACCCGGACACACGGCAGGTGCTCTGCGCGCATGTGCTGCCGGTCTCAACGAAAGCTGCGGCCTCCGGATGATGCCAGGCGAGAGGCAACACTTGATCGATACCCTGCAGGCGATTCTCCAGCCGGCGCGGCGACGGCTTGCGCGGTCGCGGCTGATCGCTGCGCTGCTCGGCGGGCTGGAGCCGGTCGCGATCGCAGTGGCGGCGGCGGGGGGCATGGAACTGGTCGGAGCCGTCATTGCGCGCGGGCTGGACCAGCCGTTGCCCTTCGTGCACGTGCTGGCAGCCGTTCTCGTTCTCGCGGTGGCCGCCCGCTGTGCCCTCTGGCCGGCGGTGATGGTCGCGCGGCGAGGAACGTCTCTTTCGCAGGCTGCCGAGCACCTGGATTCTGCCTGCGACGCCCACAACCGGATTGCGACCGCGCTTTCCCTCGTGAATCGTGCGTCTCGAACGCCCTTTGACTGGGCAGCCATCAATGACGGCGTTGCGCGAGCCCGCGCGGCGGCGGGATGCACGCCCGTGCTTCAGAACGCTGCCGTACGTGCCGGACGCATCGCAACCGCCATGGCTGCGGGCGGCGTGCTGGCGGCGCTGGCGATCTACCTGTCTCCTGCGGCCGTTTCGATCAAGACTCTGCCCATGGCCGAAGCGGAACCAGCAATTCCGCCAACTGCGAGCCAGCCTCACGATCACGGCGCGTCGGATCTGCCCCGGCAGATGTCGCGAGCCACTTCCCGACCGACCGCCGCTCCCACGAGCGCGGCCGCACGGTCCGAGAGCGACAAACCCGACCCGACTCCTCCTACGCGTGGTGCGGGCGGCGCTGCGATGCCTTCAACGCTCGCGTTGGCGACAAGCGGAAACGGTCGCGCCAGTGCGGAGTCCGGGCGAGGCGGCAACACCACGCAGTCCGAGCTCGGGGATCCGCAGTCCAGCCGCAGCAAGGCGGGCGCGGGGCGCGGCGCGGTTGGCACCGGAGCGCAGGCGCGAGGTACGGGCGAGCGGAGTTCACCCGGATCGATCCCCGGCGGCAGCAGCGGAGCCGGGCAGACGCTCGCGGTCGAGAACCGCTGGGCATCACGCGATTCCGCAACCAGTGACGAAGACGCCACCAGCGATGACGAGCGGAAGCTGCAGGACGAGGCCAAAGGTAATCAGCAGCGGGGCGGCGTACAGCCCTCGCTGCCCGACCGTACGGCCGCGCCGTCGCGCGAACTCGGAATCACGGGGCCTCAGAGCGGACGACCGGGAACGGGGCGGGGCGGACCGTCTCCGGCGAAGAAGTCGCGCGGAGCCGCCGCACTCCTGATGGGTGTCGCCATGCCGGACCTGATCCGGGGCAAGAACGGACCCGGACCGGCAGCCGTTTCCACAGATGAAATGGACCCTCTCACTTCGCCGCAGCAGGGGAGAGGGACGGCCCGGGCGAGGGTCAGATCAGAGGCGGAATCCGTGATTGAACGCCTGGAGATTCCCTGGCAGAGTTCCAGGATCGTGGAACAGTACCTCGTGACGTGGCACAGCCTTGATCGCAATCCCCTCGAGGGAATCGCGGGGGCAGGCCATCAGCAATCACCGCCGGCGACTTCACGGCCGGCCTCCGGAGAGCCGACAAGATGACAACACTTCCCGCGGACGCCGCGGAGTCGAGCGCAGTCGCCATGCAGGACGCCCAGCACTTCCGAGAGGTGTTCGGACGCATGCGCGAACAGATTCAGCATGCGTTCGTCGGCCATCGTGAGCTCGTTGACCAGGTGTTGTCCGCGTTCGTGGCCGGCGGACACGTGCTCATCGAGGGCGTCCCGGGCCTGGGCAAGACACTTCTCGTGCGGACGCTTGCGGCCGCCACGGACGTGTCGTTTTCGCGGATCCAGTTCACGCCGGACCTGATGCCGTCCGACATCGCCGGAACCATGGCGCTGTTTGAGAAGCCCGGAGGCGGGCACGAGCTCCGTTTCGAGCCCGGTCCCCTGATCGCCAGCATCGTGCTGGCGGACGAAATCAACCGCGCGACACCCAAGACGCAGTCGGCGCTGCTCGAAGCGATGCAGGAGCGGCAGGTATCAGTCGCGCGGCAGACGATCGCGCTGCCGGAACCGTTCATGGTGCTCGCCACGCAGAACCCGATCGAGCACGAAGGCACGTACCCGCTGCCCGAAGCCCAGCTCGATCGCTTCCTGATGAAGCTGCTGGTGAGTTATCCGCTGGAAACGGAATACCAGGCGATCATCGAACGCACGACTGGCTCGAAAGCGCCGGAGGTGAAGCCCGTCACCAATGCAGCGGACATTCTGCGTCTGCGTTCCATCGTGCGAGACGTCGCGGTATCGGACCAGGTCAGCCAGTACGCGGTGCGGCTCGTGATGGCGACGCAGCCGAACTCCCCCTACGCGCCGGCCCGCGTGAGCCGCGATGTCGAGCTCGGGGCGAGCCCGCGGGGTGTGCAGGCGCTGATCCTGCTGGGCAAGGTTCGCGCACTGCTCGGCGGGCGATTCGCGGTCTCGTGTCAGGATGTGCGCGACGTGGCGGTGCCCGCCCTGCGGCATCGGCTTCTCCTCTCCTTCGAGGCGCAGGCGAACCGCACCAGCGCGGATGAACTCGTCCGCGAGGCGATCGCCGCGGTGCCGGAGTTCACGGAGAGGCAATGAGCAATCTCTTTCCGGCCGAGTTCGTGCAGGGGATCCAGAGGCTCCGGATGAGTGCCCGTCGGGTGCCGCACGGCCGCGATTCCGGCGACCATGCGTCGCGTTTCAGCGGCAGCGGCATGGAGTTCCGCGACTACCGTCCGTATGCCGCCGGCGACGACCTGCGCCGGCTGGACTGGAACGTGTTCCGCCGCAGCCGG
>CAZJTF010000372.1:0-6789 GCA_964548565.1 uncultured Planctomycetales bacterium
CGCTGGCAGGCGGAGGGACGGCCGATTCTCTCCACGAGCTGCATGCGCTACGCACGCGAGTTCGTCGAGGCGCGCACACGGATGAGCGAGGTCGGCGAACCGCGCCTCCTGACGATGACGACGCCCAAGAGCTGGGAACGCTACGGAATCCACGCGCTCGAAGGCGTGTATCCGTTCCTCGCCCCCGGCGGCTGGGAGTCGGTCTCCAACACCGGAACCGAGCAGGCCAACATCGTGCACGTCCGCCACGCGAGCGGCATTGACGTCGTCCTGTTCGCGATCGCAGACATGTACGGCGCGTTCGGCTGCCTGGACATCTACGGGACGAAGGGGGCGATGAACATCCGGTTCAAGGACACGTTCTTCGCCTTCAAGACCCAGCTTGTTGCGTTCATCGACTACCTGCGGACCGGCCGGCTGCCGTTTCCGTTCGCGCAGACCGTTGAATTGATGAAGATAGTCATTGCCGGGATTCGCAGCCGCCAGGAGCACGGTCGCTCCGTGGCGCTGTCGGAAATCCTCGGCAGGGAGACCCCCTCGTGCAGCTCCGTCCCAGCCGCGTCCTCGCGAAGTTGAGAAGTGGCGG
This sequence comes from uncultured Planctomycetales bacterium, assembly GCA_964548565.1. Taxonomy (GTDB): domain Bacteria; phylum Planctomycetota; class Phycisphaerae; order UBA1845; family PWPN01; genus CAYLLT01. Next base: position 587 of record CAZJTF010000372.1, read on the forward strand.
CGTCGTCTCGTGCATCCGGGTCAATCTCTCCGAGCCCCGCGTGGCCGAAATTGCGGCCATGTGCGGCTTCGACTGCGTCTGGATCGACATGGAGCACGCACCGAACAGTGTCGTTTCCGTCGAAAACCAGGTGCGGGCGGCCAAGACCTACGATGTGGACACGCTCGTCCGCGTGCCACGCGGTAGCTACAGCGACCTGAACTATCCGTTCGAGATGGACGCGGCCGGCATCATGGTACCGCACCTGATGAGCGCCGCCGACGCGCGTCAGGTCGTCTGGCAGACGCGCTTTCACCCGATCGGACGCCGCCCCCTCGACGGCGGAAACGCCGACGGCGCCTACTGCATGGTCTCCACGGAAGACTACATCCGGCACGCAAACACGGAGCGGTTCGTCGTCGTCCAGATCGAAGACCCCGAGCCCGTGAGCGAACTCGACCAGATCGCCGCCCAGTCGGGCATCGACATGCTCTTCTACGGGCCGGGCGACTTCAGCCAGGGCATCGGCGCGCCGGGTCGGCTGGATCACCCGGAGGTCCTCGACGCCCGCATCCGCGTCGCCGAGGCCGCCCGCCGCGCGGGAAAATTCGCCGGCACCGTCGGCTCGCCTGAGAGCCTGCCGAATCTCGTCGACATGGGCTACCAGTTCGTCAGCGCCGGCGCGGACGTCGTCGGCCTCGGCCGATACTTTCAAGCCATCGCCAACGCGTTCAACAGCCTGGAGTGATGACCGTGGTCGCAGCCGCATTCATCACGGCAGGACCAGAGTTTCCCGCATCGGGAGTTTAAAACTGGAGTCTCAGCCATGAACGTTCTCGACCTGTTCAGCCTGAAGGGTAAAGTCGCGGTGGTCACGGGCGGCGCCGGTCTCTACGGCCGCCAGATCGCCGAAGCGCTCGCCGAGGCGGGCGCGAAAACCTTCATGGCCAGCCGCAACCTCGAGAAACTCGAAGCCCAGGCCCGCCAGTTCCGCGCGGCCGGTCTCGACGTGCAGGCGTTGCGGTTCGACCAGGGCGACGAAACAGAGGCGCAGCGTCTCCTCGACGCGGTGTTGGCCGCCGCGGATCACGTTGAGATTCTCATCAACAACGCCGTCGCCCGCCCGATGAAAGACTGGTCCGACACGGTAGCCGCCTGGGCCGAGAGCATGCGCATCAACGCGACCGGCCTCTTCGCGATGACCAGCGTCTTCGGCAACCACATGGCCGAAAACGCCGGCGGCAGCATCGTCAATATCGGCTCGATCCAGGGCCTCGTCGGCCCGGATTTCACGTTGTACGAAGGACTCAACTGGGGAACGCCGCCGGATTACTTCTTCCATAAGGGCGGCATGCTGCAGCTCACGCGCTACACGGCCAGCAAGCTCGGCCCACGCGGAGTACGCTGCAACATGGTCAGCCCGGGCGGCTTCTTCAACGACCAGGATCCGCGCTTCGTCGCCCGGTATAACCAGCGCACCTTCCTCGGACGCATGGCCGGCAACGCGGACCTCAAGGGCGCGATCGTTTTCCTCGCGTCCGACGCTTCCGCGTACGTCACCGGCGCCAACCTGATGGTCGACGGCGGCTACACCGCGAAATAGGCCTGACTTGCGCGACCGGTCGACCTGCTCGCCCTACCGCCGCGATTGGAAGAACGCCTCTGCGCCGTTCTGCGCAATCGCCACGATGTCAGAGGCCTTCAACGCCCCCCCGTAGACGAGCACGTCGTCGACATGACCGTGGAGCTGTTCATCGCTGCCGCGGACGGCGTCCTCACCGATCAGGAGAGGCCGCGCGAGCCGCACCGGCTCGCCGCCGGGGATCCACTGCTCGCCTGCCGGCTTGCCGTCGAGATAAAACGTCACGCGCCCGTCATCGTAGACCACCGCCAGGTGGTGATACTTGCCATCGTTGAATGTCCGCGGATCGGAGTCGACCTCGATTCCCTTGCAGACCAGCCGCATGCCGTCCAGGTAGCGCCCGCCCGCATCGAATTCGAACATCAGCTCGGACGTCTTCACCGGGAAGTTGCCGCTGTACGCGCTGAAGAGCCGCGCCCGTCCGTCTTTGGTGCTCTTCACCATCGCCGCCAGCGTGAAATGCCGCCCCAGGTCCTGCGTTCCGACAATCTCCGCCCGGTTCCACGGACGCCACGGCGAGCTGACAATGAGGGAGTGCTTCCCGAACGCCGGCTGCGCGTCCTTTCGGTCGATCGTGCAGGTCCCCAGGTTGCGCAGCTCCTGCGAGCCGTCCGCCCCCAGGCTGTCCGACCACGGCTCCGCTTCGTCCTCGAACGTATACAGCGCCTGGAGCGGCGCCGGCGCGGGCTCCGGAATCGAGCGCGCGCCTTCACCCGGCATGAACGAGTACAGCCGAGCGCGATCCAGCACAAAACGGAACCGCACAGCGCCGGCCGTCGGCAGCTCTTTCCTCGCACGCCATGACACCGCCTGCCGCACGCCATTGCCGGTCAGCGGCTCGCACGCGTCCGCCTCGTATCCCGGAACGACACGCCCCGTCGCATCCAGCACCTCCACGCGCAGTGACCCGCCCCGCGCCTCGCAGTTCACCTGCAGGACACCCCCGACCCCTTCAAGCCGCGTGGTGACGACCTCGCCCGTCAGCGCATCGGCATCGAGCGAGACGAACCCATCCTTCCGCAGCTTCGCCAGCCCGATCGCAGAGTAATACGGCAGCAGGTCGTGCTCCTCGTCGTAGCCCGTGTAATACAGCCACAGTTCGTCGTTCACGAGCACCGGCATCGGCGCGATTACCATGCCGTCGTCGAAATCACGGTACTTCCCGATATTCAGCAGCGGCGGGCGGCTCGTCTCCTGCAGCGTTGTCGGGCTCCGCACCGCCAGGTCCGCCTCCGCACGGTTCCACTGCGTCCCGTCGCGGCTGCTCACCAGTTCCAGCCAGAGCGGCCCGTGGAAGTAGCCCTCCGGCTCCTCCGCGCGGTAGATCTGCAGCAGTCCGATGTACATCGTCTCGTACGGCAGGATGTGGCACGCGTAGAAGTGCGTTCGCTGCACCGTGTCCTGCTTACACCACAGGTCGTCGATGTCGTCCGGCGCCATGATCATCCGCAGCGGCGGGAACTTCATCAGGTCTGTCGTCTCGCTGTAGCCGACACACCGCCGCCGGAGTCCTCCCACGTCGCCGCCGACCCGGTCGTTCGAACCGCCCTTGACCGTGCATCGAAACAGCTTCGTGTGGGGATCCCAGTAGAAGTGGCTGGTATCCCCGCCGGAGATGATCGGCTCCTGCGATTCACGCGTCCAGTGGATGCCGTCGGGCGAGGAGTACGCGTGGTATCCGCCCCCTCCGCCGACGCCCTGGTACCGCTTCGCGGGGTCCTTTTCCCACGGCGTGAACATCACGTGCGCGGGCGAATTGGGCAGGATGTTGTTGTCCTTGCTTCCCTTGTACTCGTACAGCCCGAGATTCGGCTTCTCCCATTTGAGCCCATCCTTGCTTGTCGCGTAGCACGCAAACGAGCCCCAGCCTTTCTTCGCGCCCTCGGGGGGCTCCGACCAGCACCCGTAGTACATGCGGAAGCCGGAGCCGTCCTCCTCCGGCAGCACGCGGCTGACCTTGACGACCCACTTCTCCCATGGCTTGTCCACCACGATGAGCGGGTTGCCCCGGTGTTTCTTGAACGCGTGGTAGCGCCGCACCACGTTCTTGCGCGAAGCCACCAGGTGATCGTCGATGAAGAGCTGCCAGGGCCCTGTCATCTGCTCCGGCGACTTGATGACGGCCGCGCGCGTCCGCTCCGCACCTGCCGCGAGCACCGTCACCATCAAGACTGCGCAAAGGCACCGCTGCTGCGTCATGTTTACCTCCCGGGGTGAATTGCCTGCATTCAGCCGGCCGGCGCCCGCGGGCGCAGGGCCGGTTCGTCGGAATTCCGAGTTCTTCCGCGGACGGAATGTCATTCCGGCCGCGTCGCGATGTCCGCCGCATACTTCTCGAGCAGTCGGCGCGCGATCGCGATCGAGTCCCCGGACGGCTCGTCCGGGAACGGATTCCTCGCGTGTGTCCAGCGGTCTTCCCACGCCTGGCATTCGAGATCGAAGGCGTCCGCGTTGAACGCCTTCCCCGATGCCAGCGCCTCGTCCAGTCGCTGCACGAAGAGCCGCCACCGCCCGCCGTAGAAGTCCGCCAGCAGGCCCGACCAGTGCTTGCGCGCGTATCCCTGCAGCCGGCTGTCCGGCGGCCCCCACAATGTCACCTGGTTTCGCGCGTTCCACTCGTACAGCCGCGACTCTGCCTCGTTCGTTGCCCACCGCTTCGCGTCCGCCAGCCAGGCGCCCAGCAGGAACTCGTGTCGTGTCGCCAGGAGCGTGTCGATGTCCGAGATGAGCGTGTTCAACCGCCCGCCGGCATCCGCGAGGCGCTGCCGATCCTTGTCCGCGTTGGCCTGCAGCAATTGCTCGTAAATCGGACGTGCCGCGTTCGCCAGCACCTGCCGCGTGATGTGCGTGACGTCGTACCGGAACGTGTCTACGTCCTTGAACTCGTCCGCCGCCTCCAGCATCAGCCGCGCCGCCTTGAAGACCTCCTGGTTGTCGTAGCGGATCGGCGTGCGTGCGTGTTTGCGCACCTTGAGCCCCGGCCGCATCCAGATCACTCCGTCACCGCCCGGCTTGCTGTAGACCGTCCCCAGAAGGAGCTTCCACGCCTGCGACACCTGCGGGCATTGCCTTCCGTACCGATGGTGAATGACCTCTATCAACCACGGCTCGACATCCTTGATGTCATCGCGCCAGTTGAGATCCGCCACCAGCTCGAAGACCGCGGGATCGTAGCCCAGGCCTTCCATGATCCCGCCGGACCCGCACAACCGCCCCTTCCGCGAGTACGACATCGCGCGGTTCAGTCGCCCGACGATGTCACCCAAGTTGTCACCCAGCTCCACCACGTTCCCGTAGTTGCGGATCGTCGTCCAGATCCACGGCACACCGTAGTACGCCTCGGTCTCCAGGTACTTGTCGCGGCCCATCTCCAGCAGGATGAGCCGCCCGTCCGGAACCGCTCCGAAGATCGCCTTCGCCTGCGGCGGCTGCCAGAACCGCGCGTTGTTGATGAAGATCCACCCCATCATCACCCACCTCGCCTCGGGGTCCGCCCCGGCCATCCCCTCGTACACGGCCCGCCCCATGTTCGCGAGAAACACGGGGTCGTTGCTGGGCGGCATCATCTCGACGAAGGTGTCCGACGCGTAGAAGTGATCCGTCCCGTAAAGCCGTGTCTGCTCCTCGATGAACGCCTTCCCGATCTCCCGGAACAGCGGATCGGTCGGATCAACAAACGTTGTCGGAGCAAAGCCACCCCATCGCGTGTTGTGGAATTTCGCGTTCGGGAACTTCTTCCGCATGGCCGCCGGGACATGGCCGGTGAATCCCTGCTGAACGGGCATCATGCCGAACGCCCGCTCCCGCGCGAGAATGCGCTTTTGCAGTTCCGCGTGCTTCTCGATCCAGCTCGCCGGCAGCGGCCCGCCCCAGCCGTCGAGGCACCCCATCCAGCCGAACGGCAGGTACGCCGGCCCCGGCAGAAACTCCGCTATCTCCGCATCGCTCAGGCCGAAACGTCGCCCCACTGCCTGCCACGTCGCCTCCTGCCCCGTGATCGACAGCGGCATGTTGACGCCGTGTAGCGCCATCCAGTCGATGAACCGCTCCCACTGCGCCCAGTCCCAGAAGGCGACGCTGTAACTGAACGCGCAGTAATTGAGCCAGTACCGGTACCGATGCGGACTCACCCTGCGGATCTTCTTCTCGACTACCGGCAGCGGATCCGGCAGATGGAGCTGATTCCCCAGCCATGACACGTGACAGCGGCAGTAATGCTCGAGATACCAGTTCAGCGCCGAGCACATCGCCCCCGCCGTCGAACCCCGCAGCACTGTCTGTTCGCCGCGGGTCTCGATTTCGAACACGTCCCGCTCGTTTTCCTGGGGAATCTGCTCGAATTCGAACCGCTCGACATGCTTCGGCAGCAGTCGGCGCACCAGTCCCCGCGCCGCCGCCCCAGGATCGTCCGGTCGCACCGCGCCGACCGTCACACCTGCCCACTGATCCGTCCGGAACGGCGCCGCGGGCAGCCCCGCCTTGTTCCACAGCGTGCAGTCGGGCGCATCCGCCCACGCATACCGCACCGAAACCGGGCGCGCGACCTGCGGACTGCTCACTACCACCGTTTCCCCGTCGATCG
>CAZJTF010000373.1:0-6782 GCA_964548565.1 uncultured Planctomycetales bacterium
ACCCGTTCATACCATGTTCTTTTGTCTTGAGCGCTGATGAGAGGATCGCTTTGACCGGCAGCGCGTAAAACGGATCCCAGTGCTGGATCCGCGGGCTGAAGAAACTGAACGGCCGCCTGACGCCTCCCGGGCCTGGCAGCGCACCGGCCCCCGGACCGGGCAGGCCCACCCGGACGTCCAGCCAGTCGAACCGCGGATCGTTCATCCGCCTGATCTGATCGTAGTAGTACACGTCACGCGCATGCTCCGCATATCCGATCAGCCAGCAGAAACGCAGTGTAGGCTTTCTCTTCCAGGCAGCGCGGGCGAACTCCTGCAGCCAGGTGATTTCCGCCCGCCCATAGTGCTTCGAGCCGAACGCATCAACCGCAACCTGGCAGTCCGGGCACTGGCACTCGCCGTACTCGTCCCGGATTTCGAACATGAACCCGTCCGCCTCCGGCCAGGTGTCGTACATCTCGAGGAAGTGCTCGCGCACGCCCTCGCGCGCCAGCGGCTTCGAGGGGCACAATCCTTTCAGCGGCGCCACCGCCACGATCTCCGGGTGGCCCTTCGCCAGTTGCTCCGATGCGACCCACGCGAACACGCCGCCTCCGATGAAAAACTCGATCCCGCGGTCGTGACAGTACCGGATCAGGCGGGCGACCCCCTCCACCGTCAGCCTGGTGCCCTTGGTGCTCTGCCCGGTTGGATCCTCCACGTTGTACAGGTGAGGGTACTTCCTGGACGGGTGATGACCCGACAGCCAGAAGTTGACACGGTTCATGCCGTCCTGCGCGAAACGGTCCACGATCCGCATCCAGTCTTCCGCCGTATACTCCACCGCCCTGCCGTAGAAGCTGAGGGTATACGTCCCGCGCACGGCGAGCTGCGGCGATCGCACGACGGCAGCCTCACGAACGAACACGTCCCCGCGCCCCGTCTCGCCAGGAGTCGCGTCCAGGACGAAATCGCGGCAGAAGACGGCGGCGTTGTAGGCGCCGCGCGGCGTTTTGCCCGCAATGATCAATTGCCGGGCCCCATGAACCGCGCGCGTTTCAATCGCGAAGCCGTGATCGTCGCCCAGCAGCATCGACGAGACGGGACTCTCGGGGTGCTGTGAGAGCTTCTCGATAATAGTGCTTGTCCCGGGGGTTCCGATCAGAATGAGATTCCCGTCAGGCAGGCTTGCATCCCGCGGCAGGCGTGCAACGCTGACCCTGCCCCCACCCCAGCGCTCAGCGGAATCGGCGATCAGCTTCGCGGATTCGGCCCACACCGCGGCTTCATCCTCGGGGATCACGACAGTCGCCGTCGACGCGCCGCCCCGTACCACATCGAAGAAGCGCCCTCCCACTTTCTCGGCTGACACGGCCAGTGCCGGCTGCTCGCACTCTGTCCGGTTCGCGTCTTCCGGCGAGCGGGCAACCTGCACGTGATCGACGTAGAAGAAATCACCATTTGTGGGCGAACCATCCAGGGTTTGCTGCTCGATCACGACTTTCTCAATGCCCACCGTCGAAACGACTCCGAGGAAACCCTCGACTGACAACGTGGCACCGTTCCCACTTTCCAGCAGGTCGGATGTACTGACTTTGCCACCCACCTCGCTGGCCGCAAGCACGAATCCGTTCGCCTGCTGGAAATCCTCCATGATCCACGCACCGAACCCGCGGACCGGCCTGGCAAAGGTGAATTCGATGGATCGGCCGACAACATCCTGTCCGGTGCTGGTCTGCGTGCGGTTGATGAGGAACACGTCCTCGGCCGCGCCCGGCACCGCCGGGTATTGTCCTGGCCCGGCAAGGAATGTCTCGACCAGGCAGGCACCGGGTTCCGCCGCATCGATTGCCGCCCTGCCTGCCGCATCGAGGATCAACGGCGTCACCTGGTTGCTGCCTGCGCAGAGCGGCGACGGCGACCGCAGGTGATCCCGTCCGATCGCACGAAAGTCGAATTCAGAGAACGGGCTCGCCAGCGCCTGCTGGAACGGTAGATCCGCCCTTGCATCCGGCACCTTCGCCGTCGGTACGACGAAGAACGTGACTTCCGCCTGGCTCCATGAGCATGCGACCGCCGCGGTCAGCAGCATCATGCGGACGGTTCGGCAGATACGCATTCCAGTCTCCTCGATTCGCTACCGTGTGTCGTGCGTTTCACTCAAAGAGGCACGGGGCGTGCCGACGGTCGCGCCGCGTTCATTTCTCACTGCTTCGCGGCGGCGCTCGCGCGTGCGTTCCGAATCCCCTCGATCGCCTCGCGCATCCGACCGATCGTGTCGCGGTTGCGGGCCGTCCCGCGGCGGGCATTGGCGTCGACGAAGGAAGCGATCGCATCGAGTTCCTGCTCATTCGCGCCCGCAGGGTTGGGACAGTAGCCCGCCAGCTTCAGGTAATGAGTAATCGCCTCGGCAGGCATATCGGCATCGAAGAGCCGCTTGCCAAGGCGCTGCGCGAACTGCTCCTGCGTCAGGTTCACGTTCCAGCAACGCTCCCGGAACAGATACTGGTGCGAGAAGTAAGGCATGGTATACGGGTCAAAGTTGCGCGGGTGATCGACACCCATTTTTGCCCAGCCGTTCCATGGATTGCCGTAGCCCATCCCGGGGTCATAGCTGCTGGCAAAGCCGGTGAGGGCGGTTTCTTCTGGTCGCGGCGGTTGCGTTGACCCGTGGAAGTTGCTCATCTGCACGACCGTGTGCCAGCGGACGATCAGCGGATGCATCGACAGCGCGTTGTCGCGCAGCGGATCGCCCCAGCACCACCACCAGAAGGTGCGTTGATCGTCGATGCCATGCACCATCTCGCGATAGCCGGGGTTGTTGAAGCTGCCGATGGCCAGAGCGAACTCGAACTCCGGACGGCACCGCCAGATGGTCTTCATCATCCGGGCCATCGCGGCGGTACGCTGTTTCCAGATGGTTTCTGAAACCTCGTAGCCTTCGCCCGGCGGCTCCAGGTAGATGCCTTCCGCATCGGGCAGCAGCTTGAACAGATCGAGGTAGTATTGTGCCCCGCGTTCGACGTCGGTCCCAACCGCCTTCTCATGATGAAACGTGAACCAGCCGCCGCCGATGTAGAACTTGACGCCCTCCGAACGGCACAGTTCCACGAGACCGCGCACGTTCTCCACCTTCGCCAGGTCCGTGCCCGCGTACTCGCCGCCGTACTCTGCCATCAGCGGGAATCCCGCAAGCCAGAACCAGCTCCGGTTCAGCGTGATTTCGGAGTTGAACTTCAGGATCCGCCGCCAGGACTCGATCGAGTCGTGCGCAGACCAGCACGGCAGCATGTAGATCGAGCGATAGCCGAACTGCGGCGTCATCAGCACATCCAGGGGCCAGTCGATGCGCGCTCCAGACTCCATCGCGGCAATGCGGAAGAAGACCAGCTCCTGGCACCCATGCTTGAGTCCGCGTGGTCCGTTCGCGGCGACGATTACGAAGCGGCGATTGCCGGCTTCATGCGTGAGGATCCGAAAACCCTCGTCCCCGAGATCGGACAGCCCGAGGTCCAACCCCCCGGCTGCCAACTGTTTCAGAGTGACGTTGTTGTCCGGATTTCCCACGACGACATACAGGCCCGGGGCCTCTGCGCTTGTCGTCTCCGGCAGCTTCCATCCGTAGAATCGCTCGAGGTAACAGTCGAGCGTGGCCTGAACGATTCCACTCATCGTGCCGGAGAGTTGTGGGGGCACCAGTTTCGCCGAAGCGGTGCCGTTCTCCCGTATGGCCACCGGAGCAGCCGATACGGTCGTCCCGATTCCGCAGATGCTCAGCGCAAGAGCACCGGCCACAGTCATTGCTAATACTGGACGTCGCAAGCTCTGCATCTGTACCTCCTCGTCGGCTAGTTGTCGCAGGCAGGGTCCGCGGGCTTGTCGGGGCCGTTCAAACATTGCAGAAATGCCTGGAGGTCGTCAGAATCCACATCTCCATCCCGGTCACGATCCAGACAGTGACACGTCCTGTCGGCGGCAAGGCCCTTTCCGCTGACACAGAGTTGCCAACGCCCGAAATCGCTCTGGTCGACATCGCGATCTCCATCCATATCCGCAAAAGGATCATGGCACGGGCTCCCCCCCACCTGCACGTGATCCAAATAGAACAGATCACCGTGGCTGACGACACCCACGCCCCCCACGGATAGGGCTTGCTGCTCGATGACCACACGCGAGATTCCCACCTCTGAAATCGCGCCAATGAATCCTTCCACCGCCAGGGTTGCCCCGTTGTCCGATTCGAGCGGTCCGGAGGTGAAGGTCCGGCCGTCCACTTGCTCAAGCCGGAGGACATAGCGGTCGGCCTGGAGGTGATCCTCGATGACCCAGACGCCGAATGCCTTGACCGGCTGCGAGAAGCTGAACGCGACTCCCGCTCCGACGACAGTGTCGCCATTGGGCGAGACCGTCCGGTTCAGGAGGGCTGCGCCGCCGGTTTGCTGACCTGCGATGATGCCCGGCAGGTATGGCACGACCGGATAGGTTTCGATCAGGCGCCCGCCGTTGGTCTCCGGGGCGATCGCCACGTTGCCTGCCGCATCCAGGACAATCGGCCGCACCCGGATCGCGCCGGCCCAGAGTTCGGGTGGCTCCACAAGGTAGCCAGCACCAAATCCGTTGAAGTCGAACTCGGTGAGCGGCTCGCCCACGGCCGCCCGAAAATCCAGGTCCCTCCGTGAATCCGCCTCCGCCAGGCGACCGTCTGCCGCGATGAAAAAACGCGGGCCGTTGCTGCAGCCAAGCGTACAGTGGCAGGTCGGATCGACACACGCTCCCGAAGCCGCCGGCGTCGCGAAACCATCACAGGGCGTGGGACACTGCGGCAGCTCCATGCACTCCAGGTCGGCGCAATCGACACGTCCGTCCGCATCATTGTCGGTGCCGTCCGAGCAGTCCTCCGGACAGGCGGCGTCCTCCGTGCAGTCAGGGTCCGCGCAGTCGGTCCGCGTATCCCTGTCGTTGTCCTGACCGTCGCCACAGAGTTGTTCCGTCGCGCACGCTGCCGGGCCGAAGCAGTCTACATCCGCGCAGTCCGCCTTGCCGTCACCGTCGTTGTCCGCACCGTCGCTGCACAATGTTTCGCCGCATTGCGGATGGGCTGCGTTGTTCTTGCAGTCCGGGTCGTCACAATCGACAAGTCCGTTGCCGTCGTTGTCGATCGCATCCGTACAGTTTTCCCGGCAATGTGGATGCGGTTCGCACTCGCTGTCGCGACAGTCGGCCTGGCCGTCCGCGTTATCATCCGTACCGTTGTCGCAGATCTCGGGCGGGAGACGCCCCCCCACCTGCACGTGATCCAGGTAGAAGAAATCGGTATTGCTCGGCGCGCCGGCTAGGGTCTGCTGCTCGACCACGACTCTCGTAATGCCCACGGTGGATACGGCCCCGATGAATCCCTCCACCGCAAGCTGAACGCCGTTACCGCCGTCCATGGCCGACGACGTGTGAGTCATACCGCCCGTCTCAGTGACGCGCAGGACGTACCGGCTGGCTTCGACGATGTCGTCCAGAATCCAGGTGCCGAACGCCTCGACTGGTTCGGAGAACGTGAACTCGATGGCCGCCCCGACGACGTCGCGGGCGTTGCCGGCGTAAGTCCTGTTCAGCAGGGCCGCGGAGGGAGTGCCGTCGATGATGCCCGGGATGTTTGGCACGGCTGGGTCCGTTTCAATCAGCCGATTCCCGTTCGCGAGAAGGTCGGCCGCGTTGTTACCCGCCGCATTCAGCAGGTTAGGACGGACCCGGACCGGTCCGGCCATCAAGGGCGACGGTTCCTGAATATACCCGGCCCCTTGCTGCGGAAAATCAAACTCCGTCACCGACAGCGTGGCGGCCGCACGAAACCCGGCATCCCGTGCCGGGTTGGCGGAATACAGGAGTCCGTCCGGGTTGACGAAGAAAGTCACCCCCGCTTCCAGCCGCACCCCCACCGCCCAGATCAGCAGAACCACCAGAGCTCTGAGGGTCCGTGCGGGAGCGCATCGGAGAACTGCGATAGACAGACAACGCATGAGCAGATACCAGTCCCCCGGGCGCACCGGATCGGCAAAGACGGGTGTGACCCGATTGCCCGCCGGCAGGTCTGCACGTCAGGCATCACGTCGGTCGATGCTGTGCCCGCCGAAACCCTCTCCGCACGCGGCGCAGCGACCGCCCAAAAACGCTTCGCGCGTGGGGTCCGGGATTCGCCTGCCGCGCACCGGCGAGTTCGGTCAACCGTCGCAGGCCGGGGCCGCCTTGACTCCCGCCCGGGTAGCACAGTTCAGGAAGACGCTGAGATCCACGTCATCCACATCCGTGTCTTCCCGTGCAAAGCAGATGCATGCCCCGGAGGCGGTGCCGCCCGTCCCGGTGTAGCAGCGCTGAAAAGCACCGAAGTCATCCATATCCACATCCCCATCGCGATCGGCATCAGCAAAGGGATTCCCGCAGATCGGTCCGGCCACCTGAATATGGTCCAGGTAGTAGTAGTCCGAGGCGGACGGTACCCCCGAAAGCGTCTGCTGAGTGAGGACCGCCTTTGTGATCCCCACCGGGGACACCGCCCCGATGAATCCCTCGACCGCCAGGTTGGTTCCGTTACCGGATTCAAGCGGCAATGATACGTGCACTGCTCCATTGACGTCCGTCACCGTCAGCACGAACCGGCTCGCCTCGAGAACGTCATCCAGGATCCACAAGCCAAAGCCTTCCACCGGTAGCGAGAACGTGAACTCGGTTGCCGCCGCCGTGGGATCAACCGGGTCGGGGACCCCGTCGAACGTCCGGTTCAGCAGCGCGGTACCCGGCCCGTCCGGTGGAAT
>CAZJTF010000374.1:0-6774 GCA_964548565.1 uncultured Planctomycetales bacterium
GGTCAAGGCCAACGTCTGGACGCGCGTTTCCAATGTCGTCGGGCCGCTGTCCGCCCGATTCTCCTGGATGCCGGGGCTCGTGTCGCTCCTGCTGACGTACCTGTTTCTGCTCGTGATCCTGGGAATCGGCATCCGGCTGCTCGGCGGGTCCGTCCGCCGGTTCGTCGTCGGGTTCACGTGCATCTTTGCGATCAGTTACGTCTGCCTGGCCCTCGGCCACTACGCCCACATCGCTGCCACGCCTGACAAGCTTAAAGGCCTGGGGATCTCATGGTCGCTCAACCTGACCGGCGAAGCCGGCTACATCATCGCGCTCCTGGCGGGCTTGGCGGTGGGCAACTTCTTCCCGCGCATGGCCGACGCGTGGAAGGAAGCGATCCGTCCCGAGTGGTACATCAAGACCGCCATCGTGATCCTCGGGGCCGGCCTCGGCGTGAAGAGCGCGGAAGCCCTCGGCCTCGCCCAGAATCTCCTCTTTCGCGGCCTGTGTGCCATCGTCGAGGCCTACCTGATCTACTGGCCCATCGTCTATCTCGTAGCCCGGAAGTACTTCAAGTTCAGCCGCGAATGGGCGGCTCCGCTCGCCTCGGGCATCTCGATCTGCGGCGTCTCGGCGGCCATCGCGACCGGCGCGGCCATCCGCGCGCGCCCGATCGTGCCGGTGATGGTCTCGTCTCTGGTCGTGATCTTCGCCGTCATGGAACTGCTGCTCCTGCCGTTCATCGCCCAGCGGACGCTCTCGCACGAACCGCTCGTCGCCGGGGCCTGGATGGGCCTGGCGGTGAAGACCGACGGGGCGGCCGTCGCCAGCGGAACCATCACCGATGCCCTGATCCGCGCCGAGGCTCTCGAAAACGAGGGCGTCCGCTACAAGGAAGGCTGGATCACGATGGCCGCCACGAACGTGAAGGTGTTCATCGACATTTTCATCGGGATCTGGGCCTTCGTGCTGGCCGTCGTGTGGAGCACGTATATTGATCGTCGCGAAGGGCAGTCCCGCATGCGGGTGGGTGAGATCTGGGACCGCTTCCCCAAGTTCATCCTGGGTTACGTGGTGGGGTTCGCCGTCCTGCTCCTGCTGGTGAAGAATTCACCCGACATGCTGGCATTGGGCAAGAAGATGACGGCCGGATGGGACGCGTTTCGCGGAATCTTCTTCGTCCTGACGTTCTTTACGATCGGTGCGGTCTCGAATTTCCGCAAACTGTGGGAGGAGGGCATCGGGCGCCTGGCCGCGGTGTATATCCTCTGCCTCTTCGGTTTCATCATCTGGGTCGGCCTGTTCATCTCGTGGGTTTTCTTCCACGGGATCAAGCCCCCGATTGCCAGTTGAGCCCTTGCGAGACGACAGGCGTAGCGTTCGCCCCCTGTGGCGGACGAGATCAGCGGATTTCTGAAGAAAGAAGGAGTCAGCCATTGCCACAAGATCCCCGGATCGGTGAAGAAATCCGGCAGATGCAGGTCGAACCCCTCCTGCCGGCCGAAAAAGTAATGATCGCGGCCAGCCTGGCGCTCGGAGTCCTGCTCCTGGCGGGTTTTCTGCTCCTGAGTCACCTCATTCCCACGTCACACTGACCGCCGTAACCTGACGGGGCCGTCCTCGAGCATGCAGGTGTCGAACGCACGGGCGCCTCTCGCACCTGTTGTGCGATGGCGTACAATCGAACCATGGAACGTGAACGCCGCATCCTGGCCCTCGAGACCTCCGGACGACGGGGGAGTGCTGCCATCGGCAGCGATTCCGGCCTCCGCGACGTAGCCAGCATCAGCGGTGAGATGCGTCACGCGGCGGAGTTGATGCCCGCCGTTGATGCCCTCTGCCGGCGCCACGGCTGGGCGCCGAACACGCTCACCGATGTTTTCGTCTCCATCGGTCCCGGGAGCTTCACCGGTCTGCGGATCGCCGTCACCATCGCCCGCACCCTCGCCTGGTCTGTGGGCGCCCGCATCGTTGCCGTTCCCACGCTCGACTGCATCGCCCGCAACGCGCTCGACGCCGCCCCGCGGCCCCAACACGTCGCCGTCGTGCTCGACGCCAAGCGAAGCCAGGTCTATGCGGCCGCCTTCGCGATGCGGGGCGACGGCTGCCGCCGCACCCACGACGCTTGCCTGCTGGCCCCGGCCGAATTCCTGGCCCGTTGCCCGCGCCCGCTCGCGGTGCTTGGCGAGGGCGTCGCCTACCACCGGCCGGCGATCGACGCCGCAGGCGTCACCGTGCTCGATCCCGAACTCTGGCCCGGACGTGCCGAGCACGTGCTGAATGTCGGGCTCGAACTGGCCGAGGCTGCCCAGTTCACTGCGCCCGGCGACCTCATCCCGCTCTACATCCGCCGCCCCGAGGCTGAGGAGAAGTGGGAAACGCTTCACCCGCCGACTGCCTGAGGCTCCCTGCGCAAGTTTCCCCACCCGGCGGTAAACCGCCTCGCCCCTGATTCCCCAATTCTGGGCAAAATGACCCGGTGGGACCATGGACCTATGGTCGCAAGCCGTTGCGGAGCCAAAACTTAATACAAACCGTCCGATCTGGACCAGTTGGCCCGCTCCGTGCATGACTGTTCCAACGTTCCGGTAATCGCCAGGAAGCGAGACCGGGACAGGTGCTCACCGGAGGGAAGAGAAGCCGGGGATATCAGGCCCCGGAAGCGGTGAAGCGCCGCGAGCCGGGCCTCGGCAGGCTTGCCGCGGACGAAAGGGAGTGAGGAAAAGCCTTCCGGACCTGCGCGATGGGGAGGAGCGGGCCCGGTCGAGAGATTCCGGCCCTTGTGAGCGGAGGTCGTCACGGTGTCGCTTTTCCGGCGGCCCGTGACGCCCGGAGAGCCGGGACCTCACAGACGTTCGGGGGAGGCGACGGGAGAGGCTTCCGGAGGGAAAGAGGCATTCCGGGCCGCGACCAGGGGGGAGCGTGCCCGGAACCCTGAATCAGAGCCCCGGCCGCGTGGCCGGTTCGATGAGCGGACCTGCAGGGGGGTGCGGGTCCGCTCTTGTGTTTGGATCCCCGGCGCGAACCGTGCGAGGCAAACGTTCCTTCGCGCGTAACCCGTCTCGCATTCCCCCCAGCGGGATCCACATCCGCACAGCCCCGGCCTTTTGCTTTTTCCGCAAATCAGCGTTTAATGTCCGCATGCAGGAAGCGATCAACAAAGCCAGCGTTCTCATCGAAGCCCTGCCTTATATCCAGCAGTACTACGACAAGACCATCGTGGTGAAGCTGGGCGGGTCCGTCATGGACGATCCGGAGGCAGAGCGCGATCTGCTGCGCGACATCGTATTCATGAACTACGTCGGCATGCAGCCGGTCATCGTCCACGGGGGGGGCAAGGAGATCAGCAAGGCAATGGACGAGGCCGGCCTCGAACCGGTGTTCGTCCAGGGCCTGCGCTACACCGACGACCGCACCCTCGCGATTGCTGAGAACGTCCTCTGCGGGCGGATTAATCGGCGCATCGTCGAGACGCTCGAGTCGTTCGGATGCAAGGCGATCGGCCTCAACAGCCTCACGAGTTGTGTGCTCTTTGCCGATCGGCTCTACCTGCCGGGCGAGCAGGGGCGCCGCATCGACATCGGCTACGTCGGGAGGGTCGAGACGGTCAACGCCAAGATCCTCAACCTGCTCTGTGCGTCGGACACGATTCCCGTCATCGCGCCGATCGCGCGCGACCGCAGCGGCGGAAAGCTGAACGTGAACGCCGACACGGCGGCCGGCGAGGTGGCGGCGGCGGTTCAGGCCGAGAAACTCGTGATGGTTTCCGACACGCACGGCATCCGCGAAAAGCTGGATGATCCCTCGACGTTCCGCCCGTCGCTCAACCGTGCACAGATCGCGGACTTCATGGCGCGGAGGGTAATCGACAAGGGCATGATCCCGAAGGTCGAGGCCTGCCTGCGGGCGCTCGATGCAGGCAGCAGGAAGGCCCACATCATCGATGGGCGGATCCCGCACTCCCTGCTGCTCGAAATCTTCACCGAGCACGGGATCGGGACGCAGATTCTCGAGTAGGCCGGCGGGATCAGGCGGGCGTGTAGGGTTCAAGGGCGGTCGCGAGGTCATCCGGCGTGACCGGCTCGCCGCCGTTGAGGCGCCGCAGCGTCTCTGCGATCACCTGCTTGGCGTCTTTGCTCACATTCGAGCGGATAAACCCGTCGTAAAAGTGCTCACCCGACATGGCGGCGTTGATCTCCGCCTCCTTGTTGTGCTCGTCGAGCTCGGTGAAGTACACGACGCGGTACTTGCGCCCGTACCCCTCCTCCCGGTACACCTCGAACATGATCTTGTCGGATTCGAAGGGCATGGGACCCTCTTGTTCAACTGGCCGCAAGCATCATTCTATCGGGTCCGGCGCTGCCATCCACTCTGGCTTCTGCCGAATCGACGTTACACTCTACCAGGTGCACTCCGGAGCATGATCATGGACGTCTCACTTTGCCCGGATCTCGAGATACGTTGAGGAAAAGCTGAGGGCTGGTCATTACGGCAGCCTGCAGGAGGTCCTCGTAGCCGAAGAACTCGAAGGGCTCCGGAGAGAACTGCGGACCGCGATCGATGCCGGTGATCGGCGCGGAACCGTCGCGTTCGATCCTGGGTGCGGAGGGCCGCGCACGACTCAACTCCGAAAGACAAGCAGGCTGATCTCAGCCAATGCATGGAGCCGGTCAGGCAGAGGCCATTTCTACGACATGCGACCCTTCCGAAGCCCTCCTCTCGTGTGTACCAGTCTCGCTCGCCTCGAGCAGATCCGCGGCTAACTTCGTCAGGTGGGCTTCGATGGCGGCGCGTTTCTGCTTGTCGGAGACCATCTTTTCGCGGTACCGCTTGAGGAAGTACGCGATCGTCTCGATCCGGATCTTGATTGCGCCGGTCGGCTTGTTCTCGTCGATGTCCTTGAAGCAGAAGTAGGGCGTGCCGGAACGCTCAATGATGTCCTCGATGTTCGAGTAGATCGGCGCGTCGTGGCCGCACTTGAAGCTCGAGAGTTCCAGCGCAACGAGATTCGGATGCCGCGCCGTGTACTTGGCCGCCCAGACCTTGCGGTTGGTGTTCTCGGAGTAGCTGTTCTTCCACACGTCATCGAGCGACAGAGCGCTCTTGAAGTGGCCCGCCCGCACTTCGTCGCCGAACAGCCGCTCGAGGATGTCTTCGTCGATCGGCAGCATGTCCTGGTAGAAGATCGGGTACCCCAGTTTCTGCAGCTCTTCGCAAATTTCGTGGTTGACGCCGGGGTCATTGTGGTAGGGGCGTGCGAGAACGACGACGCCGATGCGGTCCTCGCGCTCGAGCTGGTCGAGGATTTCGCGCGACTGGCGACGAAGGCGTGCGTCAAACGTCGCCAGAGCCTTCAGTCCCTGCTCCGTTGCGCGCTGCGCCTCGGCCTCGGAAAGACCCAGCTCGTCCTTCCAGTCGTTGTACATCTGCCGCGCGCAAAGCCCCGCCTGATCCATGTTGACGAACGTCTTCTTGAAGACGATGCCGCGCTCCTTGAAAAGATCGCCCTCCTTGATGAAGGCGGCGTGCGTGGCCTCAGGCGTTGCAACGACGGTCGGGCAGGCCCGGTTGGCCTGCACGTGCTGCAGGAACGACGGGAATGAATCCACCATCGGAAAGAAGATGTGCGTCAGCGGCTTCTTCTCGTGCTGGATGTACAGCAGGTCGTGCACGTGCGGAATGCCGAGTTTGCTCGGGAAGCACGGATCGATCGAGCCGCGCTTGGCGCCACGCTTGTACAGTTCCTCGCTGGTGTACTCACTGAAAACGAGGTTCTGGTGCGGAATCCCCAGCGACTGGAAGAAGCCGATGAAGAACGGCGACTGGCTGTACATGTTCAGCACGCGCGGCATGCCGATTCGCAGTGAGCCGCGGCGCTCCATGAGCTCGCGCCGGCGCTGCATCTCGCGTCGTTTTGCGGGCAGGGTCCAGGGGCGGATCTCCGGGAGCGGGTCGGACACGTTCTCGACCTCGTACGCCTTGAACGCGTCGTGGGCCGCGACATGCAGCAGGTTCGGGTTGGCTTTCTTCACCGCGTCGAGGCCGGCCTTGATCTCGCGCATGTCGGCCACGTCTTCGACCGTGCCCTTCTCGCAGGTCGCGATGATCAGACGCTGCTCGTCGGCGGCGAGCGGAACGCCGGATCGTGCGGAGCCCTTCCTGCCGGGCATTTCCGATTGTGAGGAGTCCTGCGTCGCTCCGTCACTCCGCAATCCGCGATCCGCGATCCGCAATTCCTCCGCCGTCTGCCCTCGTTTGATGCGCGTCGGATGGCCGGCTTCGGGGCCCGTCTTGAGGATGTGGGTCGTGAGGTCGACGCGCACGCCTTCACGGCCGGTGCGGGGGGCGGCCGCCACAGGCTCCGCATCACGGCCGGTACGGAGCCCGGCCGCTAGATTGCCTGCACCGGTCGGGCACACCGCGGAGGCTTCAATCGGCAATCGGAAATCGGAAATCGGCAATGCCTTTTCCGCTCCCGTCTTGACGTCGATGAACGTGCGGAGGCATTTGTTCTTGCAGAAGTAGCAGCGGGTCGATTCGTTGCGGGTCGTGCGGAACCGGATCTGCTGCACGCGCTCCATGCCGATGAAGCTGGTTCTGAGCCCCTGCTCGGTAAACAGCCGGTGCGCCTCGATCGCGCAGCCGATCGCGCCGGATTCCCCGCAGTGCTTGTGCACGATGATCTCCGGCGTGACGCCGGTGCCGACGAACCGCGACTCGATGAAGTCCACCTGACTCTTCACGGCCGCCAGGTTGTACTGCGTGCCGCCCTGGAGCACGAACTTGCGCCCCAG
>CAZJTF010000375.1:0-6745 GCA_964548565.1 uncultured Planctomycetales bacterium
GACCGATGCGTACGTTCAGGAGCACAAGGATCTGATCGCTGCAATCCGCAATGGCGAGCGGCTCAACGAAACGGAGACCGTGGCCTATTCGACCATGTGCGCGATCATGGCCCGCGAGTCGGCCTACACCGGCAAGGCGGTCACCTGGGACGAGATGATGAAGTCGGACCTCGAACTGGCCCCGCCCGACTACGAGCTGACGCCGGAGAACATCCGCAAGCACATTGCGGTCCCGGGCACCGACGAGCCGAAGAAAAAGAAGGCGTGAGACGGGCGAGGGTGCCGATGGCAGCCCTGGTCCCTGACAGAACGGCTCAGCCAAGGGGCAACCTTTCAGGTTGCCCTTTTTTTGTCGCACCGCCTGCCTATTGTTGAATGATGCCGGAACCGATCACCGACAACCAGCGCGAACGAATCCTGCACGCCCTCCGGCGGATTGCCCACCTCATGGACAGTTCGTACCGAATCCCCGGAACGAGAATCCGCTTCGGACTGGACGGGATCGTCGGCCTGCTGCTGCCGGGTGGCGGCGACATCATTGGCCTGCTGGTTTCAACCTACACGATCGCTCAGGCGCACCGCCTGGGGCTGCCAAAACACGCCATTGCGCGCATGATTGGCAATGTCGGACTGGACAGCCTCGTCGGCATCGTGCCCTTCCTCGGCGACATCTTCGACGTCGCGTTCAAAGCAAATCTGCGCAACCTGAAAATCATCGAACAGCACCAGCGACGCATCCGCGCGCCGGGGCCCCCGTCAGGACTCCGATAGGTCTCCTGATACCCTGCTGCGGGAGGCCCAGGCTGATCTGGCACCGACTCGAGATCGCGGCGGGCGGCTGCCCTGACGCCGCGTTCGCCACTTCGTTTCAGAGTTTCCGCAGCACGCGTCGTTTGAGCGGCTCCACCCGTGCGGACGACGCAGGCTCTTTGCGGTTCGAGTACCTCACGGTTAGAACATGGGCCGGCCCTGAGAATAAAGGACAGCCCATGCGCCATTCACACGTCTTTCAGCACGCCTCCGTGTCAACCCTGTTCGTGATCGTCTCGCCGGCCCTGGCGATGGCTGCGGAGCAGCGTGACCCGATCCCGTTTGAAAACGAACGGTGTGCGTGGAGCATTGCGCCCGACGCGACGCTCCGGCGATTTGCGGATCGCCCGAGCGGAAAGAACTACGCGGCCGCCGGGGCCCCGGTGGCACGGATCCGGCGGGACGGCAAGGAGTATGTCGCCACCGAAGCCCGGCCGAACGGCGCACGCGTGGATCTGACGTTTGGCGACTCCGGCGTGCGGGCATCGCTGCGGATCCGGACGGAGCCACGGCACTTCGTATGCACCGTCGAGAGCGTGAGCGATCAGCGGGTTGATGAACTGACGTTCATCGATCTGGCGCTGACCCTCCAGGGTGGGCCCGACGAAGCGTTCGCGGCCTGCGCCCTCGCGCGGAACCTCCAGGCGAACGTGGCCGAGATGCCCCGGCCGGTCGGGCGACTGCGAGCGATGTGCTACCCGCGCTTCGGCATGACGGGGGCGAGCGTGGCAATTGTCGCGTGCCCAGCCTCCGAACTGCGGGACGCGTTGAAGGATGCGGTGACGGGTGCGCCGGACCTGCCGCACTCCTCGATCGGCGGGCCGTGGGCCATGGATGCCCCCATCAACCGCGGGTCTTACCTGTTCAACTTCGGTGGGCTGTCCGAAGAGACGGTCGATCAGTGGATTGAGGTCGCCCGGCGGACAGGCATGAACCAGATCGACTTTCACGGGGGCAGTTCCTTCCGCTTTGGCGACATCCGCCCGAATCCCCAGACGTACCCGAACGGTACGGCCAGCCTGAAGGCCGTCGTCGATCGCCTGCACGCGGCCGGCATTGCGGCCGGTCTGCACACGTACGCATTCTTCCTCGACAAGCAGTGCAAGTGGGTCTCACCGGTGCCCGACCCGCGCCTGGCTAAGGACGCGACGTTCACACTGGCGGACGACCTGCCCGTCGAGGCGGCCCGCGTGCCGGTGGTCGAATCGACGGAAAAGATGTCCACCGTGACGGGCTTCTTCGTCTGGAACAGCGTCACTCTGCAGATCGATGACGAATTGATCACCTACGCCGGCGTCGGTAAGACGGCACCGTATGCGTTCACGGAGTGCAAGCGCGGCGCATGGGGCACGAAGCCGGCCGCTCATGCGAGGGGCGCGAAGGTGCATCACCTGAAGGAGTGCTTCGGGCTGTTCGTGCCGGACGGCGACAGTACGCTGTTTTCCGAGGTGGCTGCTCGCACGGCCGAGGTGTTCAACGAATGCGGCTTCGACATGATGTACCTGGATGCGCTTGACGGCGAGGGGATCATCGGCGGGCCCGAAGCCGGCTGGCACTACGGCTCGAAGTTCGTGTACGAGATCTGGAAGCACCTGAAGCGCCCCGCCCTCATGGAGATGAGCACGTTCCACCATCACCTGTGGTGCGTGCGCTCGCGGTACGGAGCGTGGGACCACCCCAACCGCGGGCACAAGCGGTTTGTCGATGTCCACTGCGAGGCAAACCGCGAGGCGGAACGGATGTTCCTGCCGGCGCACCTCGGCTGGTGGGCGGTCAAGACCTGGGGCGGGCTGCAGGACGAGCCGACCTACGCCGACGATATCGAGTACCTTTGCGGCAAGGCAATCGGCAACGGCATCGGGCTGTCCATGATGGGCGTGAACCCGGAGACGATCCGTCAGGTGCCCGCCTACGAACGTCTGAGCGGGATCATGCGCCGGTACGAGGAGCTGCGGCGTTCCGGTCAGGTACCGGAGAGCGTGCGGACCGCGCTGCAGAAGCCGGGGGACGGATTCACGCTGGAGGAACCGTCGCCGGGGACCTGGCGGTTTCGACGGGTGCGGTACGACCGCCACAAGGTCGAGGGGTTGCAGCACTCCTCACGCAAGTGGGCGATGCAGAATGGATTTGGCGCGCAGCCTCTGCGCGTGCGGATTGAAGGACTGCTCAGCCCGGTGGCATACGACGCGAAGGGGACGGACGGCGTCGCCGATCTGCGGCAGGCTGGTGGCTGGAAGAAGTCGACCGCATCCGGTCTCAGCATCGATGTAGCGCCCGAAGGCGGCGAAGACATGGCGCGTGTGAAAGTCGCCGGTTCGCAGCCGGCCGGTGGCACACGCGGCTGGGCACGCCTCGAGCGCACGTACGACCCGCTGCTCAACCTGCGGGATCGGGAGGGCCTCGGCGTCTGGGTCGAGGGGGACGGCAGCGGCGCGGTCCTGAACGTGCAACTGCGCAGCCCCGAGCACCTGAGCCGCGGCGTGGCCGATCACTACATCCCGCTGGACTTCACCGGACGCCGGTACTTTGAGCTGATGGAGCTCGATAACCCGGCCATGTCTCAGTACGCGTGGCCGCATGCAGCGGATCCGTACCTCGTCTACCGTGAAATGGTGCACTACGACAAGGTAGAGTCACTCAGCGTGTGGGTGACGAATCTGCCGCCTGGAAAAACACTGGCGTGCGGCGTCGGCCCGATTCGGGCGCTGCCGCTCGTGACGCCGCCAATCGTGAATCCCGCGGTCACAGTCGGCGGGAAAACAGTGACATTCCCTGTCACCATCGAGACGGGCTGTTACCTCGAATTCAACTCACCGGACGATTGCACACTCTACGCGCGGGACGGCAAAGTACTGCAGAAGGTAACGCCCCGCGGTGAAGTCCCGACGCTCGCGCCTGGTGAAAACAACCTGCAATTCCAGTGCGAACCGCCGGCCGTGGGCAACGCGCGGACGTATGTGACAATCATCAGTCTGGGGGAGACCGTCCGGTGAGCGGGCCTCGGACCGCAGAAGAGTGGGAGAGACGGAGAGAGGGAGCGATCAAGGGTCCGAAAAGGGCATTGTCGCTCACACGCTCATGCGCCCGTACGCTCACACGGCTACCAGCCGCTCAGTCCGCGTTGCGCAGCTTCAGCCCACGGCGCCAGGCGCGAATCTGCTTATCGAACCAGGTCGGACCGGAGGGACGGGTGGTCGGCGGGATACGCCCAGCGTTGGCGAATGGACTGGGGGTGTTCGCGAGCCACTTTTCCCAGGCGTCCGCGTCGTAATCGTGGGTTGTGCCGGTGAGAGCAATCAGCGATCGCTCCGCGCGGTCGGCGAGAGCGAAATCCTCCTCGCGCAGGGCTGAAATCAGCGGTTTCAGCACGCGGACATCAAGAAACGTGCCCAGCGCCTCGGCCGCGATGACCCGGACATTGCGCGACGGGTCGGAATCGAGCAGCCGAATGTACACGTCACGCGCCGCGTCGGTCTGCTGAGGTGAGAGCATCCCCTTTCGTGAGAATTCGAGCAACGCGCCGGCTGCCTCCCAGCGGACATCGGCACCCGCGGGCAGCGCCTCCTTCGATTCGGGGCTCGCCTGCAGGATGGCCAGAAGCGTCGGGACCGGACGCGGGTCCGAGTAGCGCGTGAAGGCCCGCACGGCTACGCAACGCACCTGCTGGACGGAATCCGTCCGGGCAGCCGCATCGAGCACGTGAAATGCATCTTCGCTCGTGACATAGCCGCTCTCAGCGATACGGCAGACCGCGTCGCGCCGCTCATCGCCGAGGGGGGACTCGAGCGCCAGGCGGTAGTTCTCTTCGGCGGAACGGGGCTTCCATGCACGCTTCTGGCGGTCGGAACAACCGGTGCTGAGGAGGGTGGCGGCGATCAGTATGACTGCGGCCGGCAGCGTACGGCCTGCCCGGAGATCACAGTGTCTCGAACCCGCGCTGCCCCTGCAGGACTGCGTCATTGAAGAACTGCTCCGGCGTGACCCACGTGACATCACGGATCGGTCGGCCCAGGAACCGCCCGCCGATCTCGCGGAACCGCTGGGGATTATCGCTTACGTAGCAGTGGAGTCTACCCCTCTCTTCGGAACTGGCCAGCGCGTCGAGTTCACCGAGCAGCCGGCAGGCACGCCGGGCCGTCGCGTCGGCTGAGTCCACGACTCGGGCTGCCGGCATCATTTCGGCGATGACATCGCCCACGAGCGGGTAATGGGTGCATCCCAGGACGACCACGGCCGGCTTGAGCGGTCGAACGTCTTCGAGGTACTCCTCGAGGAGCATGCGGAGGATCGGGTCGTTCGAGGACCGCCCCTCCTCGATCAGAGGGACGAGGCTCGGGCACCGCTGCTGGGTGACGGCCGTTCGCGGCGACTGCGCCTGGATGGCCTGCAGGTACGCGCCGGAGGAAACCGTAGCCTCCGTCGCGAGGACGGCGATCGCACGGCCCTGCGCGCACCGAACGGCTTCCTCCGCCCCGGGCTCGACCACGCCCAGCATCGGCACGGAGAATCGCGATGAGAGCTCCGTCAGCGCCAGCGCGCTGGCGGTGTTGCAGGCGACGACAACCAGCTTGGGGTCGAACTGCAGCAGGAACTGGCAGTCCTGCTCGGCAAACTGCAGCACGGTGCGGGAGCTCTTCGTGCCGTAGGGCACGCGAGCCGTATCGCCGAAGTAGTAGATTGTTTCGTTGGGGAGATGCTGCTGGAGTGCCCGGACAACGGTCAGCCCGCCGAGGCCCGAGTCAAAGACAGCGATCGGCTGGTTGTTCATCGAATCATCCCTGAAGAGCGGCCGGGGCGTCGCTCAAACGACGGCAACACCCCTGCATCGTCCGTGACGACGGTGTTAAGAGTATCGTACAAGGGCGGTTCAACAATCAAGCGAAAAGCCTCACCGCGTCAGACGTGCCTTGAAGCACGTCGTCAGGTCTGCGTGTACCGCCAGGCGGGCGCATCGGATGCGTTTTCTTGAGGCTGGGCCGGGTGTGGGGTACATTGACCGGACCGCGGTTGGCCGGCGCCTCATGCGAGTGACCGGGCGCGGCCGCAGATCCCTGGCAAGTCGGAGTTGAGTCATGGCCAAATCCAGCACGATCATCAAGGAACACGTGGACAAGGTACTCAGCAGCGCTCTGGATGCCGGCGGCGGGCTCCTCCGGCTGACGCCCACATGGGTTCCGCGCAGCTTTCTGCACCCCGGGAAGCGGATCAAGCTGCATCCGGACGACTACTACGCGTTCGGCGCGGACCGCGGCGGCATCGACGAGCGCTGGTTCGCCAGCACGACCGAGGCGATGAACGAGAACCGCACACCAGACGAGGGCCTCAGCTACGTGGCCTTCGAGGGCAAGCGCTTCACGCTCCGCGAGGCGGTCGCGACGGCGGGCGCCCGCCTGGTCGGCAGGAAGATGTACGACCAGTACAAGAAGTGGCCGGTCTACTCCAAGTTCTTCGACAACATGGGGCCGATCCCCCATCACATGCACCAGAAGCCCGAGCACGCCAAGCTCACCGGGCAGGACGGCAAGCCCGAGAGCTACTATTTCCCGCCGCAGCTCAATAACGTCGACAACAACTTCGCCTACACGTTCATGGGGCTCGAGCCCGGCACGACCAAGGACGACGTGCGGCGGTGCCTGCAGAACTGGAACAAGGGCGACAACGGCATCACCTATCTCTCGCGGGCCTACCGCCTGAAGCGCGGCGCGGGCTGGCTGATTCCCGCTGGTGTGCTGCACGCCCCCGGATCGCTGTGCACCTACGAGCCGCAGTGGGGCTCGGACGTCTTCGGGATGTTCCAGAACATCGTCGAAGGCCGGTTCGTACCGTGGTCGCTGCTCGTCAAGGATGTCCCGGCCGACAAGCACCAGGACCTCGATTACATCATCGGCCAGCTGGACTGGGAGCGGAATGTCGACACCCACTTCGTCGAGCACAA
>CAZJTF010000376.1:0-6738 GCA_964548565.1 uncultured Planctomycetales bacterium
TCGGGTGAGTTCACGCCAGTTGAGGCAAAGGGCACCCCCGCGACGGCGCCAGACGACTGGAAGGCAGCTCCCCGCGGGAACGATGTCCCCGCTGACCAGGCGCTGGCGACGATTCTGGAGCCGCAGCGTGTAATCTGCCGGCAGCGCTACATCGGGTGGCCGTCGATCGCGGTCGCCCCGAATGGCGACCTGATCGCCGCTTTCTCCGGCGACCGAACGGGCCATGTTTCCGAAGATGGCAAGACGCAGATCGCACGCAGCTCCGATGGCGGCAAGACGTGGTCGACTGCGATCACCATCCACGATTTCCCCATCGACGATCGCGATGCAGGGGTCATTCGCACCGCCAAAGACACGATGCTCGTCACCTGGTTTACCGGCCCTCCCTATGGAACCGCACTGCAGGGACATTATGTGATCCGATCGTCTGACAGTGGCAAGACCTGGGGCGAACCGATCCGGACACCAGTGACCACTCCTCACGGCCCGATCCAGCTCTCGGACGGCCGGTTGCTGTACATCGGGCAGCGTCCGCACTCATCGCACACAAACCCAAAGGATTACAACGGCACACCGGAGGGCTCGCCGCACAAGGTCTCGATCGCCGAGTCCCGCGATGACGGCCTGACATGGAGCGTGATCGCGGACTTCCCTGTGCCCCCCGGGGACCACATGCTGTCGTACGACGAGGCCCATATGGTGGAGGCGTCTCCTGGCCGGCTGGTCGCGCTCTTTCGCGACTGCAATCCGCCGGATCAGCTCCGCCAGTCCGAGAGCAGGGACGGCGGCAAGACCTGGTCCGCGCCGCACACAACGCCGATGCAGGGGCACCCCCCGCATCTCATCCGTCTCAAGAACGGCTGGCTGCTGGCGGTGTATGCAAGGCGACGTCCGCCTTTTGGCCAGTACGCGTGCATCAGCCGCGACCGCGGCGCCACGTGGGACGTCGATCACGAAATCAAACTTGCGGCCGCCTTCGAGGGCGATATGGGATATCCCGCCTCCGCGCAGCTCAAAGACGGCTCGATCTGGACGGTTTACTACCAGGCGGAGAAACCCGGCCAATCGCCGTCGCTGATGGGGACCCACTGGAGGTTGAAGGACGTCCGGCCGGCCGCACAAACAAGGTAGCACCATGACGTATGTTGTTTCTTCTGTCATCAGGGGGAAGTGCCCATGAAATTCGTCGTTGTCGGTGGCGGCTCCATGGGGCAGCGGCGCATCCGCTGCCTGCTGGCTCATCAGATTCCCGTCGCGAATATCCGGCTGGTCGAAGTCCGCGGAGACCGGCGTGCCGAGTGCAAGGCCAGGTATGGTGTGGACAGCCTTCCCAGTCTCGAGGAGGGCTTGGCGTGGAACCCCAGGGCGGTCATCGTCTCCACGCCGACGCGCGATCACATGAAGTGCTGCCTGGCGGCCGCCCGGGCGGGGAAGGACTTCTTCTGCGAAATCGCACTGTCGAACAGCCTGGACGGGACGGACGAACTCCTGGCCCTCGTCAAGAAGCACCATCTCATCGCGGCCCTGGGCATCCAGACGCCCTATCACCCGCTCGTGGCACAGGCGAAGAACTGGCTGCGTGATCCCGCGCTGGGAAAGCCGCTGCTGTATCGCTTCGACTGGGGCAATTACCTGCCGGGCTGGCATCCGTGGGAGCATTACACCGACTTCTACGACTCGACACAGATCATGGGCGTCCTGGCGGAGGATCTCGGCCAGTTATACTCCTTCCTCGAGGATCAACTGGCGGATGTATTCGCGCGGTTTCATCATCTGAGCTCGCTCGACATCGATGGGCCGGACTGCATCCAGCTCATGGGCCAGACGCGCCGAGGGGTCGCGACGTCGCTGCACTTCGACCTGATGCAGCAGCATCAGCAGACTGAGTATCGCCTCGTCTGCGAGAACGGCGTCGTGGATGTGCGGCTGTTCTCGAATCCCCGCGCGCGCCGCTATCTCAACGCGACCGGCCAGTTCGAGGTGTGCTATCTGCCCAAGGGCTATCAGTACGAGCAGTGCTACATCGACGAGTTCGGCGCGTTTCTGCAGGCACTCGCGGATCGCACCGAGTGGCATCATCCGATCTCGGATGGCGTGCACGTGCTGAGGTGCCTGCGGGCCGCCGAGAAGAGCAACCGGGAAGGACGTCTCGTCTCACTTGACCCCAATGCCCCCATCAGGCAGTCGTCCGACCCGGCTGAGGGATTATGCGACACGGCGCGCGCCTGATACTCGCTGCCTCTGGTGGATCCCCCCTCCACTCGCCACGCCGGTTCAACCCCCTCCGCCCCCATATTTCGGGCGATATCACCGGGTGGTGGGCTGCCTTTCTACCGGTCTCAGCGACCTCTCATCACATCAGCGGTACGGCACTTCTTTCTGTTGACTGAAACACCTGCGTTTCGGTAGACTGACTGTGACCTTTCGTATAGTCCTGTGTTTTGACATCCAGACGGGAACGGCACCACGGGAGAACTCCATGCAGACCAGCCGCGCTCGCTCGCAGATCATGGCGATCCGGCGGCCTCGGACCGCGCGATGCGCATTCACCCTGATCGAAGTGCTGGTGGTCGTCGCGATCATCGCGCTCCTCGTGGCAATCCTTCTGCCGGCCCTCGGGCGGGCGAGGGACCAGGCCAGAATCGTGCAGTGCGCGACAAACCTGCGGACCTGCGGCCAGGGCATCTTCTTCTATGCCCAGGCGAACGGTGATTCGCTCTGCGGCTCCAACTGGGGACCGTCGATCCACAAATACGTGCAGAAGTTCTCGGCAAAAGGGGCGAAGCCGACGAAGTTCGGGATGGAAGACACGATGACGGTGGATTTCTACCTGTGCCCCACCGATCCGATTTACCACACCGCCAGCTCACTGGCCACGCGAGAGAACGGCAACTGCGTGCGCCGGACATACGCTCTCAGCTACGGTATCAACAACTCGATGTTGTACCTGCCGGATGCCGCCAAGGTGGACGCCATCTTGACGACCACGGGCAACGGCATCCAGGACTGGAGCCAGTTCCAGGCGATCCGTGTCAACGGCTGCGACGGTGACCGCCAGTTCATTCAGCTCAACATGCGGAAACTCGGAAGTCTCAATCGTGCGCGCACGACGGTGATGCTGTTTGACGCCGGCGACGACGACATGAGCGCCCCGGGAGACTGGGACTTGGATCAGGCCAAGCACGATGTGGTGAACCTGCAGGTACACCACAAGTACGGAAACAACTTCCTGTTCGCCGACGGCCACGTCGAGTTCAAGAAGATCGCCATGGGCGCCTACCAGCACGGGATCCCCCCCTTCCCGTGGTCGTGGGTCCCGCTCGAAGGCTGGAAGATCACGCGCCAGACCAACAAATACAATCCATATAAGCAGGACTACAGCAAGTTCTGAGATGGACGTCGCAGAAAGACTCAGGACCTCCGGCTCCCAGTGGAACCGGAGGTCCTTTTTGATTGGGTGACGCTCTGTCAGTCAGCCGGCGACCGCCTCACGGCGCCTCGCACGCGGCCGTCTCCTCCGGGGTGAGCAGCACGTTCGGACCAGTCGCGCAGCTCTGGAATTTCAGGAAGTCCTGCCCGTCGACCAGCCCGTCGGCGTTGCGATCGTAGCACTGGCAGCCGGGCGTGATTCCCACGGGGTTGAAACACGCCTGGAATCGCCGGAAGTCATCGCATCCACGTCCTGATCCTGGTCGCTATCCGCCCACGGCACACTGCAAGGACATCCAGTCGTGGCGCAACTCGTCCCCAACCCTCTGAAATTGCTCTCGCAGTCTCCATACCACGTATCGGTGCACAATCCAAATGTACCGCAGCAGGCGCCGCTGCAAGTCATCGCTTCACAAGTTGTTCTTGCTCCGCGGAAACTCCCTCCACCATTGAAGCACTGATCGTTCGGCACCACCGAGCACGTGCCATCCGGGTTGCAGCAAGCACCCTCGATGGAGGCGGTGACGCCGTCCAGCAGGATCAGGTTGTCGACGTCGGCGTTCCACCAGCCCCGGCCCTGCCGATCAAGGAACTGGTCGGTAAACGCGCCGATTGGCTCCCGCGGACCCTTGCACTCGTGCGTCGCCGGGTCAATTTCGCAGCCGTTGCCGGTACCGACAGCCACCGTGTCAAACGGCCCCGTGTACTGCCGGGGGATTCTGGCGGCACTGTACATGCCAGACGCGTTCCAATGCTCCAGAGAGAATTCAAACGTTTTGACTGTCAGGCGGAAGCGATTCGTGTACGGTGCGGTCCTCGGCACTATCGGATTCTCCCTCCAGGAGAAATTGCCGGTGCCCGGATACACGCTGCTACGGAGTTCTCGCCAGGCTTTGCCGTCGAAGATCACGACGTGGTCACGCGTCGGCTTACGCCCGGTGCTTTGCCGATCCGCCGGAGAGGGGTCGAGCCACGCCAGCGACCCGAACGCGATGCTCGCATGGATCTCCTCCTTGAGTGGACCGCAAGGCTCGTTCACATTGGCGATGCACGGTTCGATGCCCGGTGCGACCGGCCGGTACTGCTGACAGATGGTGGGCCAGGGGCCGCAGTTGGGTTCCGGTTCGATAACGTTGCATACGTCACCGGTGGGGTTGTTGTAGCAGGGCTGCAGGAAGTAGTCGACCGGCGCCTGGTCGCCGGATGCCATCAACTCGATGTAGTATGGATCCGTGGACTCGCCGTACTCGGGCGCCGCGAAATTGATCGTTGCCTCCAGCACGAGCGGCTTGGCGTCAGTCCCGTTCACCGCGTTCTTCGTCGGATCCACCTGCTGCACCGCGGCGCCGAAGTTGTGCGTCGAACGATTCGCACGGTAGTTGGTCTGCCCTCCAAACAGCATCAGCGTGAACGGCAGGCTTTTCGCCTGAGTCGCCGAAGCCCCGAGTGCCTGGGTGATATAATTGGGGCTGGACGTGTCATCCAGCGGCCACTTCTGATAGAGTGCAGCGTTGCTGGGAGTACTGCCCGTTTCCGGGCACTTGTCCGGGTAAGGCGGGTAGCCGAGCCACTCCGCACCGCCCACGCAGTAGTTATCGAAGTCCTCGCACCAGATCACCCTGTGCGGGGTCGGCAACGTTGGCCAGACCAGCCCATCGGTGCTGTAACTGCAGCGCGGCTGCTGTGCGAAAACCGGGCTCAGCAGACAGACAACTGTAAGGATTGCGATCCACGCACGCATGTTCATTCCCCTTCGAAAACTCGTGATAATTCCCGTTTACAGCCCGCAGGCCATCACGGCCAGAGCTCGCAGGCAGCCGCCTGGGGCCCTGTGAGTGGAATACCCGGACCGGTTGCACAACTCTGGAATTTCATGAAGTCCTGACCATCCACGACGCTGTCGCCATTGCGGTCATAGCACTGGCAGCCGGGGGAAATGCCCACCGGATTAAAACACTCCTGGAAGCGCCCGAAGTCATCAGCATCGACATCGTCGTCTTCATCCACGTCTGCCCAGGGCTGGGGGCATGGACAGCCGTCGGCCGCACAGCTCGTCCCGACGCCGCGGAAACTGCCATCGCACGTGCCGTACGCCTTGTCCGTGCAGACTCCGAACGCGCCGCAGCATGCTCCCTGGCAGATGGAGCCGCCGCAGGCGGTGCCTGGTCCGTGTGCGATCCCGCCCGCGGCGGAGCAGGCAGACGATCCCATCACGGCGCAGGTGCCGTCCGGCTTGCAGCAGGCCCCGTCCGCTGAAACGGGAACTCCGTCGAGCAGGACCATGCTGTCAATATTGCCGTGGAAGAACGAAAAATCATTCCAGAAGCGAGAGACGGCACAATCAGGATCGTTGCAGTCTGTCAGGCCGTCGGAATCGTTATCCAGATCGTCCGTACAGGTGCCGTCGCCCTCGCGGCCGCTGTTATACGTGCCATCACAGCCGAGAGCCTCACGGTCGAGCTGGTCGAACAGCGGCTGACGCGGCGTGCTGCACTCGTGGGTAACCGGGTCGACAACGCAACCGGCTCCGGTGCCGACACCGACCACGCTGAACGGTCCAAAATACTCGCGCGGAATCTTGGCCACGCTGTAGATGTTGTCATGATTCCAGTGTTCGATGAAGAAGTCAGCGGTACGGACCGTCAGGCGAAATCGTTGGATGTAGTAGTTCAACTCGTCATTCACGCCGCTCCAGGAGAAATTGCCCGTCCCGGGATAAACACCTGAACGCAGCTCGCGCCATGCCTTCCCGTCGAAGATCGCCGCGTGGTCGCGGGTCGGCTTGTTTGCGAAACCGGAGTTCGAGTTGGAGCACGTCGGGTCGAGGAAAGACAAGCTGCCGAACGCGATGCTCGCATGCTTTTTGTAGAGCGGAGTCGTATCCAGTGGACCACACGGTCCTTCGATGACGGCGATTGCCGGCTCGATCCCCGGAGCGACCGGCCGATACTGTTGACAGATCACAGGGTACGGACCCTTCCATGGCGCCTCGTCGGGCGGACACTCGCCCCAGGTGAAATCCGTGGGCGCCCGGTCATCACCGAGCGCCAACTCCACGTAAAACGGTGTCTGCGACTCGGTGTAATGAGAGGGCTGGTAGATGAACGACACCTCAAAAACGAGCGGCTTGGCGTCCGTACCATTCACGGCGTTCATCGCGGGGTTGATCTGCTGGACGGCACCTGAAAAATCATACGTGCTCCGTCCAATTCGTTGCCCCTGCTCCGCCCGTGGAAAATGCAGCGAGAAGGGCACGCTGGTCGTAAACCTGCCCGTGACGTTCAGTGTCTGGTTCATGGACGCCGGGGT
>CAZJTF010000377.1:0-6709 GCA_964548565.1 uncultured Planctomycetales bacterium
CGACATGGGCCTGGCTCGTGACCAACATGGCCCAGGGCATCCGGATTGAGGTGCGATGTGCACGCGGTACCTTCACGCCGCTGATGGTGGAGCGGCTGGGTCTCAACGTGGAGATTCGTTCGGGAGACGACGGCGACACCGTGCGATTCTGGCTGCAGGACATGACACAGTGCGACACGGAGCAGTTGGAGCGGCTGGTACGGGGAGCAATCGCGTCACTGTCGCGGAAGACAAGTTAGAGTTAACGGTTGCCGCCGCACCCGGAGGCGGCTGGAGACGCCGAACAGACGACACGCACGAGGCGATTGCCCGAGAACTGAAAAGCCGAGCACGATCATCGATGTCCACACTCGTTCCCAACCGTTTTCTCTTCCGCTTCGAGTTTCCGCTGCTCTACCGGGCGTCACCGGAGATCGATGGGGAACTCGACGACTGGTCGGACGCGTATCTCCTGCCGGATTTCGGGCGGATCGACGGGCAGACGGCGATCGGGCGGTTGTACATGGGCTGGAACGAGACCGGCCTGTTCGTTGCGGCAGAAGTGAACGGACGATCGCAGCCGTTCCGATGCAACCCGACGCAGTTCTGGAAGGGCGACAACCTGCGGATCTGCACAGACATGCGCGACACGCGAGATATCAAGCGGGGATCACGGTACTGCCAGCAGTTCTATTTCCTTCCTACAGGTGGCGGATCAGACGGGCGGACGCCGCTGGCGGGTGCGGCCAGGGTGCCGCGCGCGACGGAGGCGGCTCCGATCGCCCCGGCGGGCTCGCTGCAAGTGGCCGGGCGCCGGACGGGCAGCGGCTATACGCTCGAGGGGCACATTCCGGCGTCGGCACTCTACGGTTTTGACCCGGCGGAGCACCCCCGAATCGGACTGTACGTGCGAATCGAGGATATCGAGCTGGGCGCGCAGTTTCTGACGGTGGATGATGATCTGTACTGGTGGGTGGACCCCAGCACGTGGCCGACAGCCGTTCTGACGCGAACGGGCCCCGCGCGCGGTCGCTCCCGCGGCAAGCGGGCGATCCGGCGAGGCGGCGAGGCGGAAGGAGAGTCCGATGATTGAGGGACCCGTCGCGGAAATCATGGCCATCGAGACACGCTCCCTCGGGATCCTGTCGTGGCTGGTGATCGGCGGGCTGGCCGGCTGGCTGGCGGGTAAGATCAGCAAAGGGTGCGGTTTCGGGCTGCTCGGCAACATGATCATTGGTATCCTCGGCGCCATGCTGGGCGGCCTGGTGTTCAGTGTTCTCGGGCTGCACGCCATCGGCTATGTCGGCTCGCTGGTAATGGCGACGGTGGGCTCGCTCCTGCTGCTGTATGTGCTGCAGTCGCTGAATAAGAAGGGCGGCCGGCGGCGCTGACTTTCGGAGGCAAACCAGGATGTACACACAGGCGATGCGTACGGCGGGGCACGAAGAGCTCGCGGTATTCACAGGCGAGGGCTACCGCGCGTTCATCTCGATTCACAGCACACGCCTGGGCCCGGCGCTGGGCGGCACGCGACGCTGGCCGTACGCCTCCGAGCAGGAAGCGGTCCGGGACGTGCTCCGGCTGAGCGAGGCCATGACGTACAAGGCCGCGGTTGCGGGAATGCCTCTGGGAGGGGGTAAGGCCGTGATCTGGTGCGACGGCGCGGCTCCCGCGGCAGACGAGGCGCGATGGTTCGGAGAGTGCGTCGAACGGATGGCCGGGCGGTACGTCACCGCCGTCGACGTCGGAACCAACGAGGCGTTCATGGACTGGGCGGCCGCGGGGACGCGGTACGTGACCGGACGACCGTTGGCCAGCGGCGGCGTCGGGTCGCCGAGCCCTTCGACGGCGCACGGCGTCTTTGCCGGCATCGTGGCGTGCCTTGAGAGAATTCGCGGCAGTGGTTCCCTGTCGGGCCGCACGATTGCCGTCCAGGGGGTCGGCGAGGTCGGCGGACCACTGGTGGAGCAACTCGCAGGTGAAGGCGCCCGGGTGATCGTGGCGGATGTTGCGGCGGACCGCGTCCGCGCGTTGTGTGAGCGATTCCCCGGCCGGGTGACGCCAACGTCGGCGGAAACGATCCTCACGACGGAGTGCGACGTTCTCGCGCCGTGCGCTCTGGGAGGCGGGCTCAACCGGGAGACGATTCCGCAGCTCCGCTGCCAGGCCGTGGCGGGGGCGGCCAACAACCAGTTGGCTCAACCGCCGGAGGATGCGGCGCGACTTGCCGAGCGCGGAATCCTGTACGCGCCTGATTTCGTCATCAATGCCGGTGGCCTGATCCACGTGGGCGGCGAATGGCTCCGCTGGACGCCGCAGCGGGTCCAGGAGTGCATCGGAGCGATTGCCGGAACCCTGCGGCAGATCTTCCGGGCCGCGGGTCCGAGCGGGAACACGCACGCGGAGGCGATCCGGATCGCACAGCGGCGGATTGAGGCCGGATCGCCGACGGCGTGAGGCTGGCACAGAGAGGAACGATAGCAGGTGGAGAGACCGATGTGTTGCTTGTCACGTAAGCGGGGGTCCATCCGGTAGTTCCATGACACTCCAGTACCGACTTCTCGCCCTTGATGTCGATGGCACCCTTCTCGACTCGCGCAGTGAACTGTCCGCCGAAAACAAGGCTGCCCTGCACGAAGCCCATGCCGCCGGACTCACCGTCTGCCTGTGCACGGGGCGGTCGCTGACGGAAACCCGGACGGTCATTCGGCAGCTCGGGCTCGATTCCGATGTGGGAGTGTTCGCGTTCGGCGGCATCATCAGCGCGCTGCCGGAAGGTCGAACACTCCATCGCAGCCCGATCCCGGAGCCGCTCGCGGCGCGCCTGGTCGATCACTTCCACCGGCAGGACTACCCGGTGCTGGTGCTGTACGATGTTTGTGAGGCTGGGTTCGACTATCAACTCGTGATCGGCGAGCGGAACCTCGCCGCCTACGAGAACTGGCTTCGCATCTTTCCCTCGAACTGCAGCCGGCTTTCGACATGGGAGCCCGCGACCTGTCGCCCGATCCGCATTGGCGTCATTGCCGCTCCGGACCAGATCGCCGAGACGGTTGCGGGACTCGAGGCGGAGTTCAAGCCGACGGAGATCAAGTTCAACGCCATCTACGCGCCGAACTACCGCGTGCACGTCGTGGAGTGCTTTGCACCGTACGTGAACAAATGGCACGGCATCACGTGGGTGGCCCGGCACTTGGAGATCGAGGAGAGCCGGATCGCCGCCATCGGCGACGATGTGAACGACGTCGAGATGATCCGCAGTGCGGGCCTCGGTATCGCCATGGGCAACGCGATCGAAAAGGTCAAGGCAGTGGCGGCCTGGCAGGTGCCCACGAATGAGCAGGCAGGCGTGGCGGTTGCCGTGCGGGCGATCCTCAGCGGGGACCACCCGGCACGCGCCGCGGCGCGTACGGCGGATCGCCAGGAGTGAGCGGGAGTCCCAGGGTCCTGACGAGACACCGTCCAGCCTCGATGTTCGCAGGGCACAGGGCTTGTCACACCCTCATCCATCCGTCCAGTGCTGCCTGCAGAATCACTGGAAATGCCGCAACTCGCGAGAGGTCGCCGAGGCATAGCCGGGTCGTGCATGTGGCGGCCGGCGACACGTCCTTTCCAGAGAATCGAGCCGGCTCGGCGTCTGGAGGGCTGAGATCGTCAGGCGTTCATTCCGCGGGTCCGGCCGGTGGGCGGGCGCGGGCATTCCCGGTACCCGTTCCGGCCGCGTCTCCGGTACGCTGAGCTTCCGCGTTGACCTTGTCCTTCCGGGACTTATAATTCGCGTGCCTGATTCCTCCCACCGTGCGGTTGGGGTGATTGGCGGGCTGTCCGCCGTCGTCCATGCCGCAGGGTGTGAGTCGCGTCGAAGGCATTGATCTCGGCATACCCCGTTGCGTCCGCCGGCAAGGTGCCGGTGGGAGAGCATGCCGGAGTCCCTCCCGCGCAGGTGCAAGCCGGTCGATGATGGCTGCACAACCTTGAGTACATCTCCCCCGATGGAGGACGGTGATGAAACGCAGTTGCCCGAACGCCGGACCTTTCCTGCGGCTGCTCGTAGTGGCAGGCCTTCTGTTCTGGCTGGCTTCCGCTGCGGTGGCGCAGGATCCCGCTCCGGCGCCGGAGTCGCCCTCGGTTGACCTGCCCGCGCCGGATACGAACGCGGCGGCGGCTCCAGGGACCGAAACGCCCGCCACCGCCCCCGCGGAGGGGCCGGAGATCAAGGCGGACAGTACCCTCGAGGATCTGTTCGCGAACTACCTGCACTTTGCGCTCGTCGGGCAGTTCGACGTGGCCGACCGCTACGGCCAGGCGCTGCTCAAGCATCCGCAGGTTAGCCCGCAGCTGACGAAGGAAGGCGGCGAGCAGATGCTGGCGCTCTCCGAGAAGTACCGGAACAGCATCGAGACGCTGCTGCTGATGATCAACAACACCCCGATCGCCGAGAATGCGAAGAAGGTGCTGGAGATCATTCGGCAGTCACACGCCCAGGCCCGCATGAACCCCCAGCGGATCACCGAGAATATCAAGCTGCTGGCAGGGACGCCGATGCAGTACAGCGTCGGCCTCGAGCGGCTCGTTGAGTCGGGCGAGTATGCGGTGCCGTGGATGATCGACGTCCTCGCCGACCCGCGGCAGCAGAATCTGCAACCGTTCGTGGTCCGGGCGCTCCCGGCACTCGGCAAGAAAGCCGTGAATCCGCTTGTTGTGGCGCTCTCTATCAAGAACCCGGCGGTCCAGGGAGTCGTCGCTCAGGCACTCGGGCGGATCGGCTACCCGCAGGCGCTACCGTACCTCGCACGGCTCGCGGAGGATCCGCAGACCAACAGCGCGGTGCGCGACGCCGCGGTTGAGGCCATTCAACAGATCGTAGTGGCCGACCCCGGCGTGAAAGCGCGTCCGGCGGCCGAACTGTTCCAGGATCTTGCCGAGAAGTACTACGCGAACATCGAATCGCTGCAACCCGATCCGCGTGAGGACCGCGCGAACGTCTGGGTCGTGCAGGAGACAATCCTGAAGCCGATCGAGGTGCCGCGCGAGATCTACCAGTACGTCATGGCGATGGAGACGGCCCAGGCATCGCTCGCCATCAATCGTGAGCAGCCGGCCGTGATCGCCCTCTGGCTGGCGGCGAACTTCCACCGGGAGGCAGAACTGGGGCTCGATGTCGCCTCCGGTGCGCCGGCGCAAACAAACGACCTGACCCGCCCGCAGGATTTCCCCAGGAGCATCTACTTCGCCCGGACGGCGGGGCCGCGCTACTCGCAGATGGCCCTCGGGCGGGCCGTTCACGACCGGGACGCGGTTGTGGCCCTCGGCTCGATCGCCGCGCTGCATGTGACCGCCGGGCCGGCCACGATGGTGGAGCCCGAGGCCAAAGAAGGCATCAGCCTGGCGGCCGCGCTGAGCTTTCCGGACGTTCTCGTGCGGATCCGTGCAGCGCTGGCACTCGGCCAGGCTCTCCCGCAGGAGCCGTTCCGCGACGCGCGTGAAGTCGTGCCGGTGCTCGCTTCGGCGCTGCAACTGACCGGCCAGAAAGTCTACGTCGTGGCGGATCCTGTGGAGGCGACCCGCAAGCAGATTGCGGGCGACCTCGAGCGGGGCGGGGCGACAGTGTTCGCCGCCGAGCGTTTCGGGGACGCGATGGAGGCCGCCCACCGCAAGGTCAGCCACGTGGACGGCATCTTCATCACCAGCGACATCCAGCGGCCGAACCCTGTCGAGGCAGTGCGAGCGCTCGCCGGCGATTC
The DNA here is from genome assembly GCA_964548565.1 of uncultured Planctomycetales bacterium. Lineage (GTDB taxonomy): Bacteria > Planctomycetota > Phycisphaerae > UBA1845 > PWPN01 > CAYLLT01. The sequence continues at coordinate 5,724 of CAZJTF010000377.1, forward strand.
GCAGTTCGCACTCGCGCCGGTCGTCATGGTCGTCAAGCCGGACGGCACGATGATGATTGAACGGGTGGCGGCGGCCGACAAGCGCGTCGGAACGGTCCTCATGACAGCAGACAACGCGGGTGGTGTGGCCGAGCAACTGCTGGCGCGTCGCGGTGAACTGGCAACCGAGTTCGGCGGGCGTGAGCTCTCGCCGGAAGTGAGCGTAGCCCTGGCCCTGGAGTCGGCCCGTACGCTGCGCGACATCGCGGTGAACCGTTCGCCGGTGTTCGACATCGCCGGGGCGGAGTCGTCGCTGATCCTGGCGCTCGCGCACCCGTCGGAAGAACTGCGGATCGCGTCGGCCGGGGCACTCGCGCTGATCGATTCGGCCCCCGCGCAGCGGGCAATCGCCACCGTGGCGCTCAACCCGCAGCAGACCGAGACGCTCCGGACGGCCGCGTACGGCGCACTGGCCGAATCCGCCCGCCGGTTCGGTTCGAAGCTCGAGCCGCCGGCGATGGAGAAGCTGTTCAACGCCGCGACGACGGATCCGAACCTGCCGCTGCGGACGGCCGCCAGCCAGGCGCTCGGTGCAATGAATCCGCCGGGCCGCCCGGTGGCGGACATCATCCTGAGCCAGCCGGGAGCGTAGGCCTCGGTTTCGTTCGTCTCGCCCAACCATGCGCCCCGTTATCCGCACGCATTGCCGTGCTGATGACGGGGCTTTTTGTTGCGGATTTCGGATTCCGGAATGTCTGGTTCCGATCGAGGACGGGTCGGATCGCTCTCGATCCGTGCTTTCAGCTCGAGTACCGCAGTCCGCGATGATGTTACAGAGCCGTTACCCGCCGTTGCCCGCGCCTGGTGTAGATTTGCTGCAGGCGGACGCGTGATCCGCTCAGCATACAGAGGAGATCAGCCCATGAGACGCACGCTGGCGGGTGTGGCGGTTCTGAGTTGCGCGGGAGTTGGAAGGGCCGGCGAGCCGCTCGACATGAAGGGACGTG
>CAZJTF010000378.1:0-6693 GCA_964548565.1 uncultured Planctomycetales bacterium
CTGGTCGGCAAGAAGGTGGCCGCGGGCGAAGCGGTGCTGGCCGTCCTGGCCCCGCCGGCATCCCAACCGGCGCCGGGCGGCCCGTGAGCCGGACGCGCGCGATGCGCGGAACCTGCATCGAAATCGGAAATCGACAATCGACCATCGACAATCAATCACGAGAATCGCCGTCAGTCCTGCTCGCTGAACAGCGCGTCCGTGAACGTCTCGGGGTCGAAGGGTTCGATGTCGGCGGGCGTTTCGCCGAGACCGACGAACTTGACCGGGATGTTGATCTGGTCGCGCATGCCGACGACGATCCCGCCCTTCGCGCTGCCGTCCAGCTTGGCGAGGAACAGCCCGGTTACCTTCACGTGCTGACTGAACATCTTCGCCTGGTTGATGGCGTTCTGGCCGATGGTCGAGTCGAGGATGAGCAACACTTCGTGCGGAGCGCCGGGGATCTTCTTCTCCACCACCCGCTGAATCTTGCTGAGTTCACGCATCAGGTGGTCCTGCGTGTGCAGGCGCCCGGCAGTATCCACGATGAGGAAGTCGACGTTCCTGGCCAGCGCGGCCTCGCAGGCGTCGTAGGCAACGGCGCCAGGGTCGGAACCCTGCTGGTGCTTGACGATCTGCACGCCCAGGCGGTTGGCCCACTCGGTGAGCTGGGCGACGGCGGCCGCGCGGAACGTGTCGCACGCCCCCAGGATTACCTTGTGCCCCTGCTGGGCCAGGTGGTGACACAGCTTGGCCACACTGGTGGTTTTTCCCGAGCCGTTGATGCCCACGACGAGGATGACGGTCGGCCCCGAGGGGGCACGGAGCAACCGGCGATCCGGTTCCGGCCAGTACGAGACGATGTGCTTCTTCAGAAAGGGGATGATTTCCTGCGTTTCGCTGATTTCGCCCGCCTTATAGGCAGCCCGCACTTCGGCAATCAGGCGGGTCGTCGTGGACGGCCCCATGTCGTCGGCCAGCATCGTTTCTTCGAGCTGATCGATGATCGCATCGTCGATCTTCCTGCCGAACGGGAGGATGGAACGAAAGCTGCTCGCGATCTTCTGACGCGTCTTCGCGAGTCCCTGCTTAAATCGGTCGAACAGGCCCATGGTTCTTCAGTCTTCGATAATCGAATGATAACGCGCCGAGTGCCGCCGTGGCGCACGATTCACGGCGCTTCCTGTTTCTGCCCGGGTTTGCCCGGGGCATCCGGGCGGGCAACGCGGCACGCGGGATGGTGCTTCCAGATCGCATCGAGTACGCCGTTGGTGAACTGCGGCGTCTCCGCTTCCCCGAACTCGCGCCCGAGCTCGATCGCTTCATCGATCACGACCCGCACCGGAACATCCGGCTGGTTAAGGAGCTCATGCAGGGCGAGCCGCAGGATGTTGCGGTCCACCACCGCCATCCGCGAGACCTCCCAGTGTGCCGAGACGCCGGCGATCATCTGATCGTACCGTTCGTGGCCGGCCCACGCGGCGCTGGTGAGCTGCCGCGCGTAATCGGCCGCCTCGCCGGTGAGTTCTGCTTCGGCGATGAGCGGCGCGAGCATCTCGGCGATGCTTGCGCTGGCGGGAGCGCGCTGCATATCGAGCTGATACAGCCCCTGCAGTGCGACGATACGGGCCTGGTGTCGCGGTCTGATCATAGATGGGGTGTGTCAGGCGTTCCTTGCGGAGAGCTTGGCGAACAGATTGACCATTTCGATGGCTGTCAGAGCGGCGTCGGCGCCTTTGTTGCCCCCCTTGGCGCCGGCCCGGTTGACTGCCTGCTCCAGGTTGTCCGTCGTCAGGACGCCAAAAACGACGGGAACGCCGGCCTCCATCCCTGCATGGGCGATGCCCTTGGCTGCCTCGGCCGCGACGTAGTCAAAGTGGGGGGTCTCACCCCGGATGACGCATCCCAGGCAGATCACCGCATCGAAACGCCCGCTGGCCGCCGCTTTGCGAGCGGCGATCGGGATCTCCCACGAGCCGGGCACCCAGATGGCCGTGATGTCGGACCTCTGACATCCGTGTCGCTCGAGGGTGTCCACCGCGGCCTCCAGTAGCCGGGACGTGATGAACTCGTTGAACCGGCTGACGACGATCGCGAATCGTCCTTTTCGGACGACGAGTTCGCCGGTGATCGTGGCTATGCCTTCGGCCATCGCGTGCATCTCCTGGACGCAGAAACTCCCCGGACGGCTGAGTTGAGCTCGTGCCAGATCGGGGTCCATTATCGTACTTCAGGAATCGCTCTGATGCCAGAATGCCCAGTTTCTTCGCTTTTGCCCGGGGAAGGGGTATGCTGGCAATCCGTAGAGCCCCTGTGGGGTGAGAGGCCAGGGCGGATGATCCGGCGGAAAGCCTCGAAGGGATACCTGCTCATCACGCAGAATGACCACGCCGAGGTGGCCGGCCGGATCGCTGCGCATTGGGGGAACCAGGTCTTTCCCGTTCCGTCGCCGCGGGACGCCGTTGTCTCTGCAGTCGAATGTCACGACGCCGGCTGGTCCATTCACGATGACACTCCAACGCTCAACGAGGAACGCCGCCCTGCCAGTTTTTACGAGATGCCGGTGAACTGGTACACGCGCCTGTGGGTTGCCTCGGTTTCGGCGGCAGCCGCCCAGGGCGGCCCGATGGCGGGGCTCATCGTCAGCTGGCATTTCACCACGCTGGCGACTCTCATCCCGCGCGAAGATCAGGCCGACCCCGTCAGGAACATGCTCACCGACTTCATGGCCGCGCAGCACGCCCGGCGCGACGACTACTGCCAGGCCCTCGGGCTCAGCCGCTCCATGGCCGATTGCCCTCCGGTCGCCTCCACCCGGGAGGATCACGCCGCGGCCTATAACTGGTGGCTGCTCCGAGCGTGCGACTGGCTGTCGCTTCAGCTCTGCGATTGCGAACTCCCCGAACCCATGCGGGCGCCGCCCTCGATGAACGGCCCAACGAGTGCGCCGCTCTCCGCCCGCCGAACTGGTGACGGCAACCTCGTCCTCGAACCCTGGCCGCTGGAGGTCGAGCGACTGTCACTCGAGTTGAGCGCGAAACGGGTGCCGTCCAGCCGATACCGGACCCAGGCCGACCTGTTGCGGGCGTACCAGTGTGCTCCCGTTGAAAAGCTCCGCTACGATCTCGTGCCGTCCTGCTGATCGATCGGAATATGCCTGTGGATACGTCCGTGTTTCTGGTGGAAGTCGCCGGCCGCTTCACGCCGACCGAACTGCGCATCGTCTGGCGCGACCAGCCCCGCGCGCCGCACCCCGTCCTCGAGCCGCTCATCCAGGAGGCCTGGGAGCGCCGACTTGACCAGGTCCACCGCAGTGGCGGGGTGCTCTTCAATGGTGAGCTCACCCGGTACCAGCGGCATGAGCTCCGGGACGGAGTGCTCACCATTGAAGTGGGGAAGACCGACTATCGGGAGTTCATCGGCACCAACTTCGGGAGTGATCCGCGGCGTCACCAGGTCGGCTGGGAGCACTTCAGCAATCCCATCGGCACCTCGACGACCGTGATCACCCGTGACGGCTGGATCGTCCTCGGTCGTCGCAGTGAGCGCGTGGCGTGTCATGCCGGGTACATCCACACGTTCGGCGGCGGCCTGGAAGCGCACGACCGGCGGAGTGACGGCACGTTTGACGCCTTCGCGAGTATTGCCCGTGAGCTGTTCGAAGAGCTGGGTGTCGCGGACGAGCAGGTGGCGGAATCGATCTGCCTCGGCCTGATTCGCGACCCCGAGATTCGCCAGCCGGAGCTGATCTTCGATACCCGGGTGCATAACGAGCGATGGGAACTGCTGGACCGGCTCCGTCCGGATGACGCACACGAAGAGCACACGGAGATCCTTACCTGTCGCGACGAGCCCGATGCCATCCTGCCGTTCATCCGGGCCGCGACGCCGATGGCGCCGGTCGCGATCGGCGCACTCTGCCTGCACGCTCGTCTCCAGTTCGGGGAGGACTGGTATCGTCAAACGCTGGAGTCGCTCGGCTGATCCCGCCTGCATCCGCGTGCCTGGCAGCCGATTCCCGCGGTTTGCCCGATCGGCCGCAGCGGGGTGATTCCCTAGAGCCCCGCGACGGTTCCCGCCGATATTCAGGAACTGGAGGCGTTCTACGCCGGGTCCGTTTGTGCAGGGGTGCGCGCGGCGTGCAGGATCACGCCGTTTCGCGCTGGACGTCAGGCCCCGCCCGGCTATCATGGCGGTTGCGTATCATGGAGGAGACGCCCCGCATGTCGAGCATGGAGCACCGGCTGCAGGTGATCAGGGGATGCCTGATCCTGCTGGCTGTCATTACCTGTGCGTTCCTCTGGATCGCCATCCTCACCTTCGATCCCTACGACTGGCCGAGTCCGCACGCGTGGCCCTGGCCGGAACCGTCCACCAACGCGGGCGGGCGCGCGGGAGCGTGGATGGCTTACCGCCTGTTCCTCTATTTCGGGAAGGGAACGTACGCTGCGGTCGTCGGGTTCACGCTCGCCATAGCCGTGCTGCTGCGCCAGGGGCGCCTGCCGTCGCTCTGGCAGCGGGTGCTCGGAATCGCCCTCCTCGTTACGGTGACGTCCTCCTGTGCGCATCTGCTGACCTCGAACAGCGGCGCGAGCTGGCCGGAGCTTCGTGGTGGCATCCTCGGCTACGTCGTTGCGACCTGGCTCCAGCACTCACTCAAGTGGATGAGCGTTCCGGTGCTCGCATATGCGCTGGTCGTCGGCCTGCTCTTTACGGCCGAGGGCGTCATGATGAAGCTCCCGGGGGTGCTGCGCCGCCGGGGGGAGCAGCTGCGTGAAATGGCCGAGGGGATGATCCCGGCCGCCCAGAAGTTCTCGAGCCTCACCGCGCCGATCCGTCGCGCCGTCGAGGAGTTGTCGAGTCGTACCAGTCCGGAGCTTGCCGGCGAGACCGCCGGGGGGCGAGGCCGCGTCTCCGAATCCCGCCCGAGCGCCTCCCGCAAGCGCGCCCAGCCGGAGGACGAGGAAGACGAGGAGGATTCGCCGGAGGACGAGGAGTCCGCTCGCCCGTCCAGTCGCCGGAAAGCGCGCCCGGACGAGCCCGCCACCGAGGCTGATGAAAGCCAGGAGGACGCCGACGAAGCGGAAGAGACGGCTGAGGAGGCGGTCGAGGAGCCGCCACGCCCCGTGCGCAAGGGTCGCCAGCAGGCCGCCGAAGACGGCGCGTCGGAGACGATCACCGACGCCGACCTGACCACCGAGCCGCTCACGCCTGAACCCAAGATGGTGGTCAACTTTCCTGTTCCACCGAAGCTGACGCCTGTGCAGGTCGTGATGCCCAAGGCCTATCCGACCGAGCTCAAGGAATGGGAGTTCCCGCCGCTGACGATCCTCGGCGAACCCGAATACCACTTCAACTCCGAGCAGGAGGCGCTGGTCCGCGAAAAAGCAAAGGTGCTCGAGAAGACGCTCGAGGACTACCGCATCGAGGCCAAGGTGGTCGAGATCGACACCGGCCCGGTGATCACGATGTTCGAGTTGCTCGTCGCGCCAGGCGTCAAGGTCAGCCAGATCTCGTCGCTCGCCAACGACATCGCGCGGTCGCTTAAGGCGCCGAGCGTGCGGATCGTGGCGCCGATTCCGGGCAAAAACACCATCGGCGTCGAGGTGCCCAATCTCGACAAGGAGAAAGTGCGCGTCAAGGAGCTGATGACCAACCAGAACGCGCCGTGGCAGAAGATGGCTCTGCCGCTGTTCCTCGGCAAGGACGCCAGCGGGCACGCTCTGGTCGCCGACCTGGCCGGCATGCCGCACCTGCTCATCGCCGGCACGACCGGCTCGGGCAAGAGCGTCTGCATCAACTCGATCATCATGTCGGTGCTGATGACGCAGCGCCCGGACATGTGCAAGCTGATCCTGATCGACCCCAAGATGGTCGAGATGAGCATCTTCCGCGAGGTCCCGCACCTCATGTGCCCGATCGTCACGGAGATGGAGCGGGCCGAGAAGATCCTCGAGTGGGCGACGGTCAAGATGGACGAGCGGTACGCGCTGCTGGCCGAGGCCAGCGTCCGCAACATCGCCGCCTACAACCGGCTCACCACCGAGGAGAAGTACGAGCGCTTCCAGCCCTCGACCGACGAGGAGCGGGCCCAGATCCCGCTGCACCTGCCGTACATCGTGATCGTGATCGACGAGCTTGCGGACATGATGATGCTCAGTGCCAAGGAGGTGGAGCTCCACCTTTCGCGGCTCGCGCAGAAGAGCCGCGCGGTCGGCATTCACATCATCGTCGCGACGCAGCGCCCGGAGGCCAAGATCGTCACCGGGCTCATCAAGAGCAACCTGCCGTGCCGGATCGCCTTCCGGGTGGCCTCGCGGATGGACTCGCGCATCGTGCTCGACCAGAACGGGGCCGAGGTGCTCATGGGCCAGGGCGACATGCTGTACCTGCCGCCGGGCTCTTCCAAGCTGGTCCGCGCCCAGGGCACCTACCTCGAGGACGGCGAGGTCAAGAGCGTGCTGGAGTTCCTGAAGGAGCGCGGAGCCCCCGAGTTCCACCCAGAGCTGATCCAGCTCCGCAATGCCGAGTGCTCGTCGGACGGCCCGCGCGACGAACTGTTCGACCAGGCGGTCGAGATCATCCTGCAGACCAAGCGCGGAAGCGTCAGCCTGCTGCAGCGGCGCCTGACCATCGGCTACTCGCGCGCCAGCCGGCTCATCGACGAGATGGCGGCCGCGGGGATCGTCGGCGAGTACAAGGGCAGCCAGGCCC
>CAZJTF010000379.1:0-6664 GCA_964548565.1 uncultured Planctomycetales bacterium
CTATTAGCGGCAAGGGAGCCGACAATCGTTTAACTTATTTATGCGCGAATCCTTATTGACGGTCGCCAACTCGATCGCGGAGAGGTCCACAGTTTCAAGCGACGAGCCGCATTGCGCGCCGCAAAAGAGCAGCAGGCTTATGGGCAAACTCGTGACGAGCGTCCATCGCGGCGGATGTGCACACATGCGGTTGTGCTGGTGAGACATGTTTGCTTCTCCTGACGGACTCATCGCCTCTTACCCGGCGCCTTCCCGCGCGCGAGCAGGTGCGCGCCGTCCGGACGCGCCCGGTGTGAATGACTGAACGTCGGACACTCACGCGGATGAGGGGCTCGTCCGTGTGCTCGCATCATTCAGCGCCTGCTCTATCGCGATACCAGCGCACAGCACCAGGATCCCAGACTAGCACATTTCTGCGCCCGCCATTCGGCCAGCTTGCACAGTGCGAGAAAAGCTGAATCGATCCGAGAGATACTGCGCTGAATGCGCCTCGAACAGCCCGGGGCCGCAGCACGCGTACCACACGGCACCTTGAAGTCGATTACATCCGCAGCGGCGGGGCTTCCGTGTCACCTATCGGACCGTAGTAGATGCTATCTGCGCAGCGGCTCTCGGATTGTCTCAGCCGTTCTCAGTTCCTGGCTTCGGTCCGGAGATGCAGAAGACGGCCGTGCTACGATCAGGGTTGATGTTGCTGCACGTTGCAGCACGGACCCATGTGAACGGAAGGAGGCGTAGCGTGAAGAATCATATAGTTCTAGCCGTCGCGGCGGGTGCCTTGCTGGGAGCTATCTCCCCGGCGTTCGCGATCCGTGTGTTTGATCCGCCCTGGACCCGGAACCCCACCGCTCCCGAGTGGGCCGGCGGCGCCACGACAAGTCAGGGTTGGGAATTCGGGGCAGGTGGAGCGGCGTTGAATACACCCTCGTACGTGCATAACCCGTTCGGTCCTCCGCAGATTCTGTTTTCGCCGGGCACGCCCGAGCCGGTCACGGATTTTCCCGGAACCGATCCGGGCACAGTCACGTGGACCTGGCACATCGACCAGGATGGCGGAGGAATGCGGATCAGCCTGTTCAACAATCCGCAACTGCGGGAGCGGAAGGTGATCCATCTTCAGTACACGTCCGACAAGGCATCGATGGGACCGCCGGTTACGACGCCTGGAGGCGGCGTGCTGCCCGGCGGCGGCGTGGCGGGACACGGCGGGACGTGGTACACGTACGAATGGCTTCTCGAGATCAAGCCGAACCCTCAGTTCGAGGAGATCTGGATTCCATTTCCAGAGTCAACCAACATCGAGGAAGTGCATGTTGCGACCATCTGCATCCCGGAACCTGCCACGGCGGGGCTGGTGGCGCTCGCAGTGATCGCACTGTCGCGCCGGAAAGCCCGAAGATGATCGTGGAATTCCCGGACGGCCGGGCCCATGCGGCCGGCTGTCCGGGAGGGTGGCCAGGAGTGCTGTGGGTGTGTGGGGCCGGATACGGTCGCTACAGAACCGTGGGAGTCTGGGCGCGCGAGCGGACCGCCGCGCGGTAGGCCCCGGGCGTCATCCCGGTGTGCACACTGAACACGTGGCAGAACCAGTTTGGGTTGGCGTGGCCTGTCTCGATGGCGATGCGTTTGACCTGGAGGTCGGTCGTGGCGAGCAGCCGCCTGGCCGCCTCGATGCGGTGCGCCGCGATCCAGCGGCTCATGCGCTGGCCCGTCTGCTCTACGAACAGCTCGCTGAGATAGGTCGGGCTGATGTCGAGCGCGGATGCCACTCCGGCGACGGTCAGGCCGGGATCGAACAGGTGGGCGGAGACATATTCGAGCGCGCGCAGGACCTGCGGATGCGTTGGTGATGGCAGCGTCGCCTCAGGGGGCGGCTCGGAGGCGACCGGCGCTTCGTCAATGGTCGTGCCGCCCGGGACACGCTGCAGGAAGTCGCCATGGGATGCGATAAAGTCCCGCACCAACAACTCGAGGGCGTCGAGGGCTCGATTGAACTCGGACTTCTCAATGGAGGCAGGACCGGCGAGCTTGACGACGGCCAGGCAGCGGCGCCCACAAGTAATGGGAACCATCGCGCAGATACGGCCGTGCTCGCAGATTCCCCAGTGTGTTTCGGGGCGGCGTTTCAGCTCCGCCAGGTGGAGTTGCCAGGATTCACGGCAATAATCACTGGCAGCATGCCCGGCACAGGCAGGATGAGACGGATTGGGGGCCGGGTTCTCTTCGTTGAGCTCCGCGACGGCGAGGCTGACGGCCTGCAGGTCGGTGATGGCCATCCGAACGAATCGCTGGATGACGCGCTGCTCGACAAGCCGCAACAACGCTGCCAACGTGGGTTTTCTGCTTGAATCGGCATCTGCTCGAAGCTTGCGCTTCCGGTGCAGGAAGTTGCGTCTGACCATGGGCATTCCTCAACAGCTGTCTTGCGCATATTTGAGGGGTCGCCTGCAAGGCGCAATGCTCACCGGGAAACCTGCTATAAGGTTCTCTTCCTTAACCGCGGCGCGGGCAGACGTGGTCACCGGCACAGCAGCACGCCCTCTTGCTCGCGGTTGAGACACAGACCCGAAGCGGTCAGTTGAGGCCGATTCCTACGCTAAAACGCATGAATGCAAATGTCAATGTGATCCGGCGCGCACACGGCTCCGAGGGTCGGCGGGTGCGCGTGGTGTGCCCGGCGCGACCTTCGAGCATCGCCTGATGCTCCTGCTGCACTCCGTATTTTCAGGCATTCGGCCTATTGTTGACCTCGGGAAAACCCCGGGATGAGCGTGCGGAGTGGAAACGAGGGACATTATGAAGGATGAGCCCTGAGATGGCCGGAAACGCAGTCTACAACATCCGCGACCGGAGCTCTCAACCCGAAGGGTTCAGACGCGCGCGACGTCGATTCAGTCACCCATCACGGTCACGACGATTTCGCGGACGCGGGGTTTGATATCACACTCCAGATGGAAGATCTGCTGCCAGGTGCCGAGGACGAGTGTTCCCTCGTGGACGGGCACGGTCACGTCGGGGCCGAGCCAGGTGGCCTGCAGGTGGGAGTGGCCGTTGCCATCATGCCAGGCCTGCTCGTGGCCGTAGCTGCGGTTCGGGGGGATGAGGCGGTCGAGAATCTCGGGGAGGTCGCGCTCGAGGCCGGGTTCGAACTCGATCGTGCCGACCGCGCCGGTGCTGCCGATGTTGAACACGTGGGCGATGCCGGTTCGGATGCCGGATCGGCGGACGATCTGCAGCACGTCGTCCGTGATGTCGTGCATCTGTCCGTGTCGGCTGGTGTGAACAGTCAAACGATCCTGGTACGTCATTGACAGCCTCCCGGGTTGGCGTGGCGGCGGCCGGCGGGCGCGCAGGATCGTCTGGTGCCGGTGCATTCATCCTCTTCCGCGCGGCGCTCGTGGGCGGGGCTCGAGTCTACTCGAACTGCAGCCCGTAGATTTTCGCGAGCTTCATGCGGAAGCGAAGCACGAGCGGCTTGCCCGGTTGGATACCGGTGTCGGCGTGCTCTTTCCATGTGACCGGCGTCCAATGCAGGTCACCCATGCCTGCGACCGCGTCGGCGAATGTGCGCCCGTCCACGGGCTTTCCTTCGAGATCTGCGGCCTCGACGAGAATGTGGCCGTTCCGCGCGGCCACTGCGTTCATCCGCAGCTTTTTTCCGGGCACGATCAGCGGCGGCGTTGTGAAGGAGCCCTCGTCGTCGGCCACGATGGCGGACAGGCGACCTTTCGGCCAGATGGCGAGGCCGATGCCGTAGTGCACGCCGCCGTGGGGGTATTTGTGCGGATCCGCGTAGCCTGTGTAGGGCAGCGCCCAGTCTCCGCCGGGGAGTTCCACGAGATTCGGGCTGGCAAACACGCAGCCGCCGTCCCACTGGCCGAAGGTGGCGGTCTTCAGCAGGGCGCCGCCTGGCATACGGTGCCACGTCCGCCCGTCGTAGCTCGACATGAATTCCACGCGGGTGGTATCGCTGTTCAGGTCGAAGATCGTCGGAAACATCAGGTGATGATCGGGGGCGCCGGGAATCGTCGTGCGGCAGTTCGTGTAGATCTGGTCGGAGGGAGACATCTCAGGGCCGGGCTCGACGATCACCCCGGCCGGGTCGAAGGCGCGGAAATCCCCGCTCTCTGTGCGGCCGATCGCGCGACGGCAGTAGAGCTGGTACATCTCGGGCGAGGGTGGCGGGAAGCCGGGCGCTCGCACGCTGACCATGTAGCTGCGGGTGTAGAGGACGTACTTTCCGATCACCTCATCCCAATAGCCGACGATCTGCGTGTCTGTCGGCTCGAATCCGATCGGGTCCGGCACCTCCGTCCAGCGGAGACCGTCGGGAGAGACGGCCGCGCGGATTGCGTGCACCTTGCCGACGTCCATTTCGGTGGCGATAGTCGACCAGGTGCGTGTCTTGCGGTACTCCTCGAACTGCTTCGGGGTGCAGCTTCCATGCCAGACCGATTTGTAGCGCTCACCTGGCGGCGCGGTCGGGTCCTTGAAGATGGAGTGCCCTCCGGGAGCGAGCAGGTTGTTGTTCTTGTTGCCATCGAACTCGACGATCCCGAGGTTCGGACGATTCCAGGTGCGGCCATCGCGGGACTCGAAATAGCAGGGGTGGTGCTCGTTCTCGGTGGTCTCCGCACTTCCCCACAGGCGGAACTTGCCCTGGTCGAGCATCAGTGTGGCGACGCGGATCCCCTGCGTTTCCCAGGGGCGCTCCTGCGCGACGATGGGGCCGCGGCGATCGGCGGGTTCAGCTGCGATGCGGACGCCTGCCGGGCGATCGGCGTAGGTATAGCGCAGTTCGAGCGAGTCGTATTTCATCTTCTTTGCGTACACGCGCTGGCCGCCGCGATCGATGTAGTCGGGCTGCCCCGGGCGGACGAAGAACCAGTTGGCGAAGACGATGCGGCTGCCCCGGAGGGCGTACGGTGGACAGCCGGGCTTGTCGTGCTCGATCGCGTGCGCCGGCCCGGGGTCCACGGAGAGCGCGAGGGCGCATCCGATCACCGTCGCCAGCACACGGCCCGCGTGGCGACCCGATGAATGGGTGGGGGTGCGAACCACAGACCTGTCCTCCAGTACGTGAGATGAACGGTCGTCTGTTTCAAATGGAGGCCGGGTACCCGGCCTTGCCCTGTCTACAGGCTGCGGCTTAGTATGTCAACAAAACTTGTATTCACAATGCGCTCGCGGGCCCCGGAGCCGGCAATTCGCGCGAGAGGAAGGCAACGCATGCGGCTGGTCAGATCTTTCACGTCCCTGGCGATCCTCGCGGCGTCGGCTCCCGTGGTGGCGGAGGTTTCGCTGCCGACGATCTTCACGGATCACATGGTGCTCCAGCGCGGGGTGAAGGTTCCTGTGTGGGGCCAGGCGGCACCTGGTGAGCACGTCACCGTCCGCATCGCCGGGCACGAGGACGAGGTGAAGGCTGGCCAAGATGGAGCCTGGACGGCCCGCGTCGGCCCCCTCGAGGCGGGTGGGCCTTTCGAACTGGTCATCGCGGGGTCGAACCAGATCGTCCTGCAGGACGTGATGATCGGCGAGGTATGGCTCTGCTCGGGTCAGTCGAACATGCAGATGGACGTCCGGCAGTGCCGCGGCGCGTCGGGGGAGATGGGGGCCGCCCGGTTCCCGGGAATACGGCAGCTCGAGGTGGCGCGCCGACCGGCGGACCGGCCCCAGGCAGATTTCAAAGGTGGCAGATGGATCGCCTGCTCGCCGGGCACCGTGGGGGAGTTCAGCGGGGTCGCGTACTTCTTCGCACGCGAGCTCCATCAGCGGATGGGCGTGCCGGTGGGGCTGATCAACTCCGCGTGGGGCGGCACCCCGGTTGAAGCGTGGATGCCGCGCGGGTCGTTTGACGAGGCGGATGCCGCGCCCATCGAGCGGTACTGGCAGGAAGAGATCGAGGCTTACCTGCGCAAGCCGGAGTCGGAGCGGCAGAAGAAGCCCTCGACGCAGCCGGTCAAGTTTCCCGATGATCCGCGCCTGCACCAGAACCGCCCGTCGGTGCTCTTCAACCAGATGATCCACCCGGCGATCCCGTACGCGATCAAAGGGGTGATCTGGTACCAGGGCGAAACGAATGTGCAGCGAGCGCACCAGTATCGCAGGCTGTTTCCGGCACTGATCCGCGGCTGGCGGGAAGCCTGGGGGCAGGGCGAGTTCCCGTTCCTGTTTGTGCAACTCTCGAACTATCAGGCCTTCCAGGAGGCTCCAGGCGAGAGCGCGCTGGCCGAGTTGCGGGAGGCGCAGGCGTTGGCTCTCACGTTGCCGAACACGGCGATGGTGGTCGCGGCGGACGTGGGGGATGGGAAGGACTGCCACCCGCTCAACAAGCAGGAAGTCGGGCGCCGACTGTCCCTCGCGGCGCGGGCGACGGCCTACGGCGAGACCGTCGAGCATTCGGGACCGCTGTATGCGTCCATGAGCAGCGAAGGAGCCAGGATTCGTCTGCGATTCACGCATGTCGGCGATGGCCTCATGCCCAAAGGCGGGAAACGCCTCTCAGGATTTTTGATTGCCGGGGAGGATCGGCAGTTCGTGCCGGCGGATGCGGCGATCGACGGGGAAACGGTAATAGTGAGCAGCCCGCAGGTCGCGCGCCCCGTTGCGGTGCGGTATGCGTGGGCGGATGCGCCCGACTGCACGCTGTGGAACAAGGCGG
>CAZJTF010000380.1:0-6558 GCA_964548565.1 uncultured Planctomycetales bacterium
CCCCGGCTGTTCTGCTGCTTTCGAGCGGCTGCAGCGAGGAAAAGGTCACGACCATCGAACGGCGCGAAACCATCCAGGAATCCGAGCCGCGGATGGTGTCGCCCGGGACGGAAGTTGTGGAGTAGCGACTCATCCGGTCAGCAGATCAAGATGATGCGGGTGCGGACCGAGGTGTCCCCACCCGCATTTTCATGCGCAGGCTGCCCCGATATCATGCGCCGCATGAACATGCGCCTGCCCGCCGCCGGTTTAATCCTGGGACTGTTCACGGGGGTTGCCGCTGCACAGACGCTGGAGATGCGTGCGGGAGATGCGGCCGTCCAGGAGCTGATCGAAAAAGTGCTGGCGGTTCGCGTGGCTTCGGGGCGCTCCCTCTCCTCCGAGCTCGCGCCCGTTCCGCCGGTGGAACGCGAGCTCCGGGACCGGATTGCCGCAGGGTGCCGTCGCGGTGCCCCCCGCCCCCTGCCCGATGGCAGCACGGCTGTCGATGCGTCGCTTGAACCCTCCGCACTGACCGCGATGCTCCGGGAAGCGATCTCCGCTCAGCTGCCGAAAGCGGACCCGGCGCGGTGGGCGGTGGATGCGGCGACGGTAGTCCTTGTTGGAACTGGAGTTGCCGCCGACGACGGACAGTCACGCGACGCTCGGCCCGGCTGGCGCCATTGCACGCCCTCGCAGATCGCGGCCGCCACCCGCGCGGCCGAACTGGACCTTCACGAAAAGCTCCGGAGCCGCCTGGCTCCGCTGCAGTTTCCCGGGGGGCAGCGGCTCGGCGACCTGTTCGCGCTGCACATGGTCTTTGATGAGGCGGTCCGCCGTCAGATCGCCGGCGTCAAGGCTGGGTCCGCCCTGCTGACGCCTGGCGGACTCTGCATCCGATCCGTCCGCCTCACCCGGCGCGAAATCATCCGCCTGCTCACCCAGGCAACGGACGAGTCCCCCGAACGAATCGGCGCGGATCCACGCCAACTCACCGATGCCGGCTTCGACGACCCGATGATCGTCGACGGCTACGCCGTCGCGCCGCCATCCGAACCGTCCCGCCCCGCAGCCGGAGGCACGGCGGCCCCGGAGCGGCCGGCCTGGGCGGAGCGCTTCCTCACGGCGCGTGGGACCGGCCAGTCACCGCCCGAGGTGGGTGACCGTGAACAGCGCCGGGCCCTCGCGTCCCGGGTTGCGCGCATGGAAGCCACTCTGCAGATCTGGAGGGAAGTGGACGCCCTGCCGCTGCCCGGCGGAACCACGATCGGCGAGACGGCGGCGCGGCATCCCGATCTGGCGGCGGCCATCCAGGGGGCGGCAGTGGCGATTGTGCCGACCACCGCGCTCACCTTCGACGCGGAGGACACCGCCAGCATCACGCTCGGCCTGCGCCTGCAGGCAGTGTGGG
This sequence comes from uncultured Planctomycetales bacterium, assembly GCA_964548565.1. GTDB lineage: Bacteria > Planctomycetota > Phycisphaerae > UBA1845 > PWPN01 > CAYLLT01. The sequence goes on from CAZJTF010000380.1 coordinate 1,391, forward strand.
ATGTCATTCAGCGCACGCCCGCACGCTGAGGCCAGTACCGCTCATCCTGAAGCGAATTCCTCGCAATGTCAGGCGTTTTCGACGGGTCAGGCCTGAATCGCCTCCACAAAGTGGTACACGGCCACCCACTCATCGACGCACCAGCGCTCGGGACGGTCGTCGAGTCGCCACTGCCCTGCCGCGACCACCCGCTCCAGCATCTCCGGCTCGAGGAGTTCCTTGAGGTTTGAACGCATGGTCTTACGCCGGTGCTGAAAGCTGCCGTGCACGAGGGCCAGCAGGCGCCTCCGCGGCGCGCCGCCGATCGCGTCCGGACGGCCGTCCACGCGCAGCATCGCCGAGTCGACTTTCGGCACCGGCCAGAAAGCCTGCGGCGGAACGCGCGCGATCCGCTGCACCTTTCCGAGTGCCTGGACGATGACACTCACGGGTCCGTACTCCGCCCCGCCCGGAGCGGCGGCAATCCGATCAGCGACCTCCGCCTGGACCGTGAAGCAGAGTGGGGAAACAGGCATATTACCAGTCAAGAGATCTATCAGGAGTGGAGTGGCGATCTGGTAGGGCAGGTTGGCGACGAGCATCACCCGCCCGCCCAGGCGGCAATGATGCTCGTCCAGCGCGGCGAGGACTTCCGGCGCGACCTCTCCCTTGCTGGCCAGAACGTCCGTGTGGATGAGCGTCAGCTGCCTGGAATCGGCGAACCGCTCTCGGCAGATCGCGTGAAGCCCCCTGTCGATCTCGACGGCCACGACCTGACCTGCCGTCTCCAGAAGCCGCTCCGTCAGTGCACCCGTTCCCGGCCCCACCTCAAGGACGACGTCATCCGGCCGGATCGCGGCTGCCGTGACCAGCCGTCCCATCAGGTTGCCGTCGATCAAAAAATGCTGGCCATATCGGCGCAGCGGGGCAATGCCCGCCCCGGCGAGGATCGCCTGAATCTCTGTTTTCGTCTGGGCCATGTGGGGGCGGAAGCGAGACCTACTGCTCTTCAACTCCAAAGCGTTCACTGATCCGGTCGAAATCGTCCAGGCTGTAGTAATGAATGACGATACGACCGCTGCCCTTTTTCCTTGACTCGTGGATTTCCACCTTGGTGCCGACGGCGCGAACGAAGGCCTGCTCCAGGTTCTTGATGTGCGGACGTTTTTCTGTCGGCTCCGGTGCTTTCGTCGCTGCGGCCCGGGCCTCGACCCGCTCGCGAACCATTTTTTCGAGTGCTCGTACGGACAGGCCTTCCTGGATGGCTTTTTTCGCGAGTTGCGTCAGATCGGTTGGTGAGCGGATGGCCAGGAGGCAGCGGGCGTGGCCCATTGCAAGTTGGCCGCTCGCAACCCAGTCTTTGACCTCTGATGGAAGCTCCAGCAGACGCAGGTAATTGGCCACCGTGCTCCGGTCTTCGCCCAGTCGGGCCGCGACCTCATCCGCAGTCAGCGTGAATTCATCCCGGTATCGCTTGTACGCGAGGGCGCGATCGATCGCGTTGAGGTCTTCGCGGAAGATATTCTCGATCAGGGCGATTTCCAGCATATCCTGATCGCTGGCGTCCCGAACCACAGCAGGGACGGCGGATAAACCCGCCATCTGGGCCGCCCGCCAGCGCCGCTCCCCGGCGACCAGTTCGTATACGTCACTGCCCTTCCACCGCACCACGATCGGCTGAATCACTCCGGTCTTGCGGATTGACTCCGCAAGAGCCTGCAACTGGTCCGGAAGCATCTCCCGACGCGGCTGGAAGGGATTCGGCCGTATCTGGTTCACGGGAATCGCGGCCGGCGCACCTGCGGGGCCGCCGGCCTGAGCCGAGGGCTCGGGGACACCAACGGGTGGGGGAGCTTGCTCCTCCTGAACGACGGAAATCAAGGAACTGAGGCCGCGGCCGAGTCGGCGAGGCTGGGGCTGCATGGTGGACCCTCCATGGCGATGCTGAGGTACAGTGGTTCGAGCGATTGTACCGCGCCCCCTGCTGGTCAACAAGAATGAGCTGTTCCACGTGGAACATCGCCCAGGAGTGAACCGATAGACGCGAGCACGGGGCGCAATAACGGCGTTCAAGACTTGTTCCTGTTCCACGTGGAACAACGGACAAAGAGACTACTCTATTTCCCTCTTGCCGCCTCCCGATTCGCGAAAGTCGGTCTCGTTTCTAGAATGACGCACCACCTCCGGCACAGGCCCGAGGGAAGCGATGGAGTGCGCGTGTGTCCGACGACCCAGGGGATGTGCTGGATCTCACGATCATCGGTGGGGGGCCCACGGGTCTATACGGCGCGTTCTATGCCGGACTGCGATCGATGCGGACGCGCATCGTGGACAGCCTCGAGCAGCTCGGCGGGCAGCTCTCCGCCCTCTATCCCGAGAAGTTTATCTACGACGTCGGCGGCTACCCGGCGGTGCTCGCCCGGACACTGGCCGCGGAGCTCGTCAAGCAGGCGCTCCAGTACCACCCCGAGCTGGTACTCGGTGAGCAGGCGCAGGCTCTGCGCCGCGCGCCCGACGGCACGCTCGATGTGCAGACCGACCGCGGGGTCTATCGCAGCCGCACGGTGCTCATCGCCGCAGGAGGGGGGTCGTTCGTACCGAAGCGCCTGCCAGATCCCCAGATCGCGCGCTACGAGGACCGGGGCCTATCGTATTTCGTCAGCGACCCCCAGCAGTTCCGCCGCCAGCGCGTTCTGGTTATCGGAGGTGGAGACACGGCGGTCGACTGGGCGCTCGCACTGTCGCGCCTGGCCGCCGACGTCACGCTCATCCACCGCCGTGACATCTTCCGCGCCCACGAGGACAGCCTGCGAAAACTGGCCGAATCACGGGTAAACGTGCGCACCTTCTGCGAGCTGACGGCGATCCGCGGCGAGAGCGCGGTTGAGGCGGCCGTACTGCGCGACACCCGCACGCGCGAGGAATTCACTCTGCCCGCGGACGCCATCCTCGTGAACATCGGCTTCTCCAGTACACTCGGGCCCATTCAGCGGTGGGGGCTCGTGCTCGATGCGGCTGGAATCGTGGTGAACCAGCAGATGGAGACGAATATCCCCGGCGTGTTTGCTGCCGGCGATATTGCCAGCTACCCGGGTAAGTTGCGGCTCATCGCCACGGGTTTCGGCGAGGCCGCCATCGCGGTCAACCACGCCCGCGTACGCGTGGACCCGGCGAGCAGGGTGTATCCCGGGCACTCCACGGACCTGGTTCCACGCTTGCGGAGGGCGGCCGGACAGACGCCGCCACAACCATGATGGACCGATTTGCGATGGCGGTGGGCGTGCTGGCGGTTCTCATCCCGCTGCCCGGCTGTGACGACGTGCAGGTCAACTGGGGAGAGCCCCAGCGGCGCGGTCGTCCGGCACCGATTCCGCTGGCCGCACCTGCGTCGACGGCGCCGTCAACGATCGTCGAGCATGTCCCGGTGCAGCCACCCGAAGCACCGCGGGCCTACCAGGTGGTGCTGTTCAGCGGGCCGGCGCCGTCCGAAGCACCTCCAGGCATGCGGCATGTCCGGCTGAAGGCGGTGGCGGCAGATTCGGCCGGATTGGTCCTCTCCGCGCTGTGCCTGCCCTCGGGATCGATCGGGACGGCACGCCGATACACGCTGATTTATCCGACACCAATCGAGTGCGACGTTGCGGCACGATGGGCGGAGCGGGTCGATCTTGCGCCGGTGGCTTCCGCCGGTGACAGCGGTGTGACACTCAACGCCGTTCTTGCGCAGTGGTACGGACGGGACCAGGACCCGGGAAAACGGCTCGAACAGACACGCGCGGGCGTGGATGCTTTCCTCTCCGTGCTCAATGACCCGCGACAGCCCGCTGCGGATCGCTGGATAGCCGGCATGGTGGGTGCGCGCCTGCTGGTTGAGCGCCTGTGTGAGTACGCACGGGCGGAACAGGTCCTGCGCACCGTGGATACAGTCGCGGCGCCCGGATCATACGAACAGATGGCAACCCTCTACGCACGCGGGCTGGCGATGGTGCAGGACGGACGATTCGAGGAGGGCCGGCAGCTCTTGATGCAGCTCATCTCGCAGTTCGGAGCGTTTCGGGAGACCGAGATTTGCGGCCGGGCACGCTGTACGCTGTCTGCAGGCGAGCGGGGCAGGTAGGCGCCGGAACCGGAATCACATGGACGGCATGAAAGTCGGACTTCTGGGACTCGGGCGGGGCGGGCGGCAGGTGGCCGCTGCGCTGCTGAAGAGCTCCTGGTGCCGATTGGTGGCTGTCGCCAGTCCGCACGCAAACCGTCTCGCCCAGTGGCGCGAGGAGCACCCCGACATCGCGGCCTACAGCGATTGTCGTTCCTGCATCGTGGAAAACAGCCTGGACGCTCTGTTTGTCGCGTTGCCCCCGCACGTGCGTCCGAGCTTTCTGGCGCTGGCGGCGGAGCGACGGGTACCGGTGTTCGTATTGGCGCCGCCGGCACGTCGTCTCGAAGAGGCCGCCGAACTGCTGCAACGGTTCGAGAAGACAGAGTGCCCGGTAGTCGTTGCCCGGGTATGGGGGAGCGAGCCCGCGCTTCAGCCGGATGCCATGTCGCAGCTGGGCCGGGTGTTCCTCGCCCGTGGCTCCGTAATGACGTGCTGGTCGGGGGAGTTCGACTGGCGAGGGGACTCGGTCAGCGAAGGCGGGGGGGCGCTGCTGCACACGGCCTACGGCATGGTCGATGCGGCCGTGCAGGCGATGGGGGTGCCGGGCACCGTCTACGCAACCGCATCGGGGGCCTCGCGTCCCGAGCGGCGTCTTCCGTACGACACCGAGGACACGGCCGGCGTCACGTGCAGTTTCAACAATGGGGGGGTGGGTGTTTTCGGCGCGTGCTGGACGTGCGGTCCTGATCAGTGGCGGTTGGAACTATCAGGCACGGACGGAGCGGTCGATATCGATCAGCAGCGCGTGCTCTACCGCGATCGCGCTGGAGCCGCGACTTTTCCAGCGCAGGCCCGCGCGGCCAACCCGCTGCAGCCCCAGATCGACGACTTCCTCAGCACGCTGCAGTTCAACGCCCGCGGAGTCCGCTCCACCCTCCGCCAGCACCTGCCGACGATGGCGGTCTTTGACGCCATGTATCTCTCCACGCGGACGGGGCAGCCCGAGCATCCCGGGCGTCTCGCGGACATGCACGACATCTGAGAGGGTGTGTGAAAAGGCCGTTTCTTGCCGATAAGTGAGGTAATGTTG
>CAZJTF010000381.1:0-6481 GCA_964548565.1 uncultured Planctomycetales bacterium
CCTCGTACACATAGAGGCCGGTATCCGTAAACCCGGTGATCGAGTTCCCGGTTACGTCGGCGGTGCTGCCGTACTCCACGTAATCGAGGTAGATGCCGTAGGAGGATCCGGCAGGCAGTGCGGTGAGGGTGTTGCCGCGGACCGACAGGCTGCTGCCATAGGCCGAGTAATCAATGTAAATGCCGGCATAGTCAAAGTTGCTGGCCGTATTGTTGATGACACTACCCTGGCTGCCGTAGTACGGACCGTAGAAGTAGATCCCGTAGTCGGCGCCGGAAGCCGCTCCGGTCAGGACGTTCGACTCGATCACGCTCGACGAGCCGTCCTCGGGATAGTCCTCGTAAATTCCGGCATAGTTGAAACCGGTGATGGTGTTCCCGCGGACCACCGTCTGCGAACCGTAATCGGTGTCCACGTAAATGCCGTAACCGCTGCTCGCAGCGTCATCGAACAGGGTGATGGTGTTGTTTGTGGCCGTAAACGTGGAGCCCGAATACGGGTATGACTCGTAAATGCCATACTGCCGCACGCCGGAAATTGTGTTCCCGTCGATCAGGGTTGTACTGCTGTACTCGGTGTCGGTGTAGATGCCATAGTTGGCATTTACACCGTCGCCGGCGAGCGTGCAGTTGAGGATCTGCAGAGATCCGTTGTTGTAGATGTAGTCGATGTTGAGACCCGTATCGCGGAAGTTGTTCACCGTCAGACCGGTGATCGTGGCCGTGCTGCGGCTGCCCAGTTCATCCGACACGTCCAGTCCCTCGTCCACCGAGGCGATTGTGGTGCCGGTAATGTTCAGGGCCGAGAAGTTGTGGAGGTCTTCGCCGAAACGAATCCCATAGTGCCCGGTTGCCGTCCCGGTCCACGTTCCCCCGTTGATGTTGATGGTTGTCTTGTGCACCGTCTCCTCGAAATCGACGGCGGCCTGCTCAAAATCGTTGATCGTCAGGTTGAGCAGATCGATCGTACAGTCGTTCGCGGAAACAGGCGTATCGAGGCCCCCCCCTGGATTTGTATGGTAAAAATCCAGCGCCCGATTGAAGGAATACGTGCCGCCATTTTTCGCGAACGTGCAGTTCTGCACGATGAGGTGGGCATTGGTGAGATTCTGGTTCACCAGGATGCCCTGGTCGGACTGGTTGCCGGTCAGGGTGCAATCCTGAATCGTGAGCGTGCTCGCCGTCGTCGCGGAACTGGCGACTTCCCCACGAATCCGGACCGCGCAGTTGCCAGGGGGAGGCGACGTCAGCGCACCCGCGTCGAGCTGGTTAATCGTGAAACCCTGCAGCGTGACACCGGGAGCAGTGATGTCGACGATCGGCGTATTGTTGTCGACGTTCATCTGGATGATGGTGGTCGCCGCACCGGCCGAGGACATCACGACCAGGTTTGCCTTGTTGACGTTGACGAACTCCGGGTAAGTCGCGGCCTCAACCATGACCGTGTCGCCCGGGTCGGCTGCGTCAATGGCAGCCTGAATGGTCGCGTACGTGCCGGGTACGTTCCGTACCGCACCGAAAGCGCCGGTCGGCAGAACCAGGGAGATTGCGACCGCCAGGGCCGCGGCCCCATACATAAATCCTCGTTGCCAGGGATCTCCAGTCATTCGACAATCCATGTTGCTCTCCTCTCGTGTTGTGGTGACTGCACTGACTGAACTCGAATCACATGGGCAGGCTAACGGGAAGCTTCTGACGGCTTGTCATCACGCCGTGCGGCGTCTCACCGTGTGTGTGGCTCCGCCGGTTCTGCGGCAAGCCCGTCCTTTTGAATGCAGTGGACGTGTTTGAGGTTTCTGCGGCACACCCTTTCCGCCTATACCGATGTCGACCTGTTCGAAGCTGTATCCACCAGGGAACTCGCGTCGCTGCGCCGGTCCGGTCGACTGGCAGATGAGGATCGGCGCACTGCGATTCACTGGTACGATCGAGTACTTGCGGGCACTGAGGGGTGATATACGGGTGTCAAAGAACGGTCACGCAGCGTCCCTGTCGCGCGCGCTGCAGGCGACGAATCCGTCAATATCCTTGGATTGCAGGTTGACCAGGCGAACGAACTGTCCGGTCGAGGGGGGCTGTGTGTGAGCACTGAGCATCCATTGCCGCCGTAAAAGTGCCGACCCGCAGAAATGATCAGGGCCAGCCCAGTCACCGACTCACGATCAACAGGTTACGCGGAAGCACATCTGCCTGTCCAGAGAAAAACGCTGCTGAATATAGCGTCACTGAAAAAGCGGACGAAATTGCATCATCCAATTCGTGGCTCGCCTCCTGACGTGCAATGGGTTCAGCGTTCCCATGGGACCGGCTGCACCGGGTTGGCTCACTCGGCACGAACGAGATGTGTTCGACCAGACCAAATGTGGAGTGCTGCGTTAGATGGCGGGTTTCGCAGCAGGATCGGGAGCGATACAACCGGGACACGACAAGCACGGTCCCGTCGCGGTCGGGTAAGGCTCGGCGGCCGTGAAGGAGCGGGGTCATGCACATCCTGGACAGGTTCCACAGCGGTAGGCTCTTCTTGAGCGTGTCTGTTGCGGGTCTCCTGGTGCTGTGCAGTGTCCTTGGTGCCTCCGCGTGCAACGGGGGCAGGGCGGTCGCTGGGACGGCCAGCCCTCCGAACCCTGACGCGTTCCTGAAGATCGGGAATCGCAAGCAGTTACTGGTGGACGACTACGTCGTGGCCGAGAGACAGAGCTTAACCCGCGAGCTCGGCACGGTACAGAAGGCGAACGGTGGCAAGCCGATCTTCACGGGTGGTCGGTTCTACGGAACGGTCCTGTACGACGGCGGACGCTTCAAGATGTGGTACCGCCGACACGACCGGGGTTTCGAGTACGCCGAGTCACACGATGGCCTCCATTTCGAGAAGAAGGCGTCGGTGACGGGGATCAATTTCGCTGGTGATTACACCCTCGCCGTGATCATCGACCCGCATGAGACGGATCCGGCACATCGATACAAGGCGTCCTACGACGGTCCGGGCATGGCGGCAGCCATCGCCCACTCCCCTGACGGGATCACCTGGATCCCGTACAACGACGGAAAGGCCGTGACACGGCGCGCAGCCGACACGTACAACCAGATCGTCTGGGATGGGGCCGCCAGCCTCTACAGGCTGTTTACGCGCACGGATTTCGGAGCAGCCGGCAGGGCGACGGAGATTCGCGGCACCCGCGCGATGAGCAATCCGGATGTCAAACGCAATCCGGCCGGCTGGACTGAGGGACGCAGTTGGAAATTCGATCGCGAGGGTCCCGAGGAGCACAAGCGACGTCAGATCTACTGCGTCACGGACTGGATCTACGAGGGCGTGCACATCGCGTTAATGGCCGTGTACGAATGGCCCGGCGATGCGAGCGAAGGTCCGGCAGATCTCCAGAAGCGACATGAACGCGACGTCATGAACTTCTACATCGCGACCAGCCGCGACGCCGATCACTGGGACCTTACCTGGGTGTACGCAGGCCGACCAATGATCCCCCGCGGGCCCGACGGAGCGTTCGACAAGGACCTGCTCCTGGCTGCCTCGGAAATCGTGACACGCGACGATCAACACTGGCTCTACTACTGCGGCGGAAACGAGCGTCACGGCAGCGACAACATTTCGTATCCGCGTGATCTCTTCATCGGGCTGGCGACCCTGCGGCTGGACGGCTTCGTCTGCCTGGCGGCGGGGGAGCGGCCGGGATTGTTGGTCACCAAACTCTTCGTGCTGGAAGGCGGCGCACTGGCGCTCAATGTCGATGCCAGCGCCGGAACATGTCGCGTCGAAATTCGCACAGCCGCCGGCGAGCCGATCAGCGGCTTCGCGCTCTGCGACGCCGAACCGCTCGAACGCGTCGACGGGCTACGCCTCATGCCTCGGTGGAAGATGAAGCCTGACCTCCGGGCATTGCGCGGGCAGCCGCTGCGCCTTGCCTTCGAACTCACCGGTGCAAAGCTGTACGCATTCGAGGTCATCCCGTGATGAACTTCCTCCATCGACACTTCGCCGGGATGCTCCGGCCACTCGAGTACGGCCAGATCGTGCCCGTGGCGTACCCGGTGGGGGGGAAGAATGGCGGCAGCACGCTGACGTTCACTGGTGTGCGCAGGAGCCATAGTCCTCTGGAGACGGAACCGGCTCCTTCTTCTGTTGCTGGTATCCCCACTGCTCTTCACGCTTGCCGCGGCGGCCATGCACCGCTACCCCTACGGCTACAGCGCGCGCCTGGCGCAGCACATGGCGGCGACCTTCTGCCTGCTGGCAGGTCTGGGCCTTGCGGGCGCGATTCGGCGTCTGTCGCCGGCCCGGGTGGCGTCCGAGGTCCTTGGCATTGCAGCACTGATCTTGGTCGCGATTGGAATCGTGGGGATCATCCGAGACGTGAGCTAGCCGTACGAGACGTTCTCCGACTCCGGGCACTAATGAGGGGCGGATACCACCGTGAAGCGAGAACTGAAGCCACAGCGGGCGCGGAGCGCAGAGAGATGTCACCGTGCGGGGGTGCAGGTTGCGCTGACGTTATCTACGTCGTTCAGCGGCGTGCACCCCTGCTCACACAGGAGGGAATTACGCTGATGGCGCTCCATATCGACTCCAGCAGGTGTTCGCCGACTTGCGCTGCGTGCCTCGACATACTGCCAGGCAGGGTCTACTTGACACCCGTGAAACCTGCCGCCGCTGGCGCTGCTGAAATGGAAGGTCCGGTCCGTGCCGCTCTCTTGGCGTTGTCTGCGCAGGCCGGGTAACTGCTCAGGGACACCAGCGTCCCGCTGCCGGCCTGCGGCCAGGTCCGGAGCAGGGGCTCGGGTGTACAGTCTGTCCTTGAGCGATCTCACCGGCTTCTCAAAAAAAGACCAGGACATAGAGGCGACAACGATCGTCGCGATGAAGCACGTCGCCAGGAACGGAGCTCCCTCCAGTTCCAGATGACAGCGGCGGAGCAGCCCGATGAGGGTGTCCGGAACGAAGTAATGGTAGACGTAGATTCCATAGCTGATCTGCCCGAGATAGACGGAAGGCGGGAACCGGAGCCCGCGGCCAGCAATCCCGCGGACGCCGCCCATGACTCTGGCGATGAACCAGAATGTCATGCAGCCGGTGGGCAGTGCCGTCGTGCTCAAGTTGAGCAGCGGGATGCGTAGCAGTGCGTTTGCGCAGAGAATGACCACTGCCGCAGCGAAAGCCAGGCGGCGAAACCGCACGAGGTCGGCGCGGCGATAAGTGACGATATATGCGAGCAGCGCCCCGAGCCCGAGCATGTCGAAGTTGCACGGCGTGAACGCGTATACCTGGAATGGCTCCCAGCCCACCGCAGTCGTGATACACCGGCAGGCAACGGCCAGACCCAGAGCCGACCCGAGCACCACCGGGAGCACAACGCGGGGGGCAAACAGCACGATGAGGGGCCACACTAGATAGAACTGCTCCTCGACAGCCAGGCTCCAGAAATGCCCCCCGAAGATCTGTGTGTCATCGGTCGCCCGTATCATCCAGAAGTTCTGGAGATAGGCTGCGTACCAGGGCCAGCTTGAACGGAACGTCGCGCTGGTCAGGAAAGCCAGCAACAGCACAAAGTAATAAAGCGGGAAGATCCTCAGGATTCGGCGAATGTAGAAGCGGGCGAGCGCCTGGCGGTTAGCTCCCGGCGTGTCACGTCTGGAATCCAGGAGGATTCGTGTAATGAGAAAGCCGCTGAGAACGAAGAAGATCCATACTCCGATGGGCCCAAGCGGGCTGTCAGCCGGCCCGCACCAGTGGTGCACGATGACCAGAAGAACCGCAAGAGCGCGCAGGGCGTCCAGTTCGGGCAGGTAGGTAAGCGAAGCCGTAGGTCGGTGCCGGACAATTGCAGCATCCGTCATGGACGCGCTTCCTCGGTACACCATGCCTTCATCGGTCTGATGCCATGTAGTCAATGGTACCGCCATCAGCTGGGTAGAACAACACTTCCCCCCACCCGCGGAGGCGTAGATCGGGAATTCTCCGTGAGTCCATTCAGGGCAGCCACGGCTTACGGGAGACAAGTGGGAACAGGGCCTGATCCGCGAGTTGCTCTATTGATTGAACCAACGGCTCGATGACGGAAGTCGCGCTCCATCACCGGGAAAGCCCTCCCGCCTGCAGGCAGAAGGGCGCTGTTCACGGAAACTCGGGGGCGGCAAAGATACGGTCAAAACTTGCTTTGGCCGGTATCGATGACCAGCGAGCGAAGCAAGTCGGGATCGCTCTCGAGCCGCAGCAGCCGCTCCAAATCCCCACCGAGCGGTGGATCTGTGGTCCAGGAGACCGCACGTGAGCGGCCGCGGTCGCACCAAAGCAGCTCGTGGCAGAGCGTGTGGCCATGCTAAAGATCGAATGTCCTACTGCTCGCCTGCTCTATTGAAAAGGGCTGCCCACTAGCAGCCCTTTTCAATCGGGGCGACTGGATTTGAACCAGCGGCCTCTTGGTCCCGAACCAAGCGCTCTAGCCAGGCTGAGCTACGCCCCGGGAGAT
>CAZJTF010000382.1:0-6479 GCA_964548565.1 uncultured Planctomycetales bacterium
CCGGGGGTGCCCGCAGGGCTGCCCGGCGGCGGGGGGGGGGGCGAGAAAGGTTTCTCGCCCCTGCGGCGGCGGGGGGGGGTGCGAGAAGGGATTCTCGCACCAGCGAAAGGGATTCCTGTGGCGGGGGGGTGCGAGAAAGGATTCTCGCACCAGCGAATTCCTGCGGAGGGGGGGTGCGAGAAGGGATTATCGCACCAGCGGATTCTCGCACCAGCGGCACCAGCGGTGCGGGTCGCGAAAGACCAGGCCCTGCCGCGTCCGGCTCATTGCGCGCGGCGGCCGGCGCGGTCGAGGGCTTCGCACAGAGCCTTGAACTCGACGGGTTTGGTGAGGTGGTCGAGGAAGCCGGCCTCGCGGCTGCGCTGCAGGTCGTGCTCCATGCCGTAGCCGCTCAGGGCGATTCCCCGCACGTCCGGGCGCCGGGCGCGCAGCGCCGTCATCACCTCGAGCCCGCTGCCGTCGGGCAGGCCCAGGTCGGAGAGCAGTACGTCGAACTCCCAGGAGCCGGCGGTCTCGATCGCCTCGCGGACAGAGCCGGCCGTGCGGACCCGGTGTCCCGCCCGGGTGAGCAGTTTGCCGATGGCGTAGGCGGTCGCCTCGTGGTCCTCGACGAGCAGCACCGCCAGGGGGCGCGCCGAAGCGGCATCGGGCCCCGGGCGCGCCGCTTTCGTTTCCTCGGGGTCCGCGAGGAGCGGCAGGTCCACGGTGAACAGGGATCCTTTGCCGGGCCCGTCGCTGGACGCGGCGATGCGTCCGCCGTGCAGTTCGACGAGCGCCCGGGCGATCGCCAGCCCGAGTCCCAGGCCGCCGTAGCGACGCGTGACGTGCTCGCCGCCCTGCTGGAACGCGTCGAAGAGCGCCGGGATCAGGTCCGGGCTGATGCCCACGCCGTTGTCGCATACCTCCACACGGAGGGTCTGCGGCTCGGGGTTCGAGGAGCGGACGACGATGTGGCCGCCGCGCGGGGTGAACTTGATCGCGTTCTTGAGCAGGTTCCAGAAGACCTGGTGGAGGCGCCCGGCATCGGCGCTCACCCGGCAGCGCTCGGCCCGCAGGTCGATCTCGACGGTCAGGCCCTGTGCGGCGGAGTCGAAGCGGCAGATCTCCAGCGCGGAGAGCACCTTGTCGTGCGCCTCGACGGGCTCGCGCCGCAGGGACAGTTTGCCCCGCGCGATGCGGTTGAGGTCCAGCAGGTCGTCGATCAGGCGGACCTCGAGATCGACGCTGCGCCGGATCATGGCCATGTCCTCGCGCAGCCACTCGGGCACCTGCGCGTCGGCCTCGAGGGCGCTGGCGGTCAGCAGCACGGGGGCGAGTGGGGTCCGCAGCTCATGACTGAGCACGGCGAGGAAATGGTCCTTGGCGGCGCTCGCCGCCTCGGCCGCCGCCTTCGCGGCGTTCAGCGCCGCCTCTGCCTCCTTGAGCTGGTGGATGTTCGCCGCGACGCCGAACCACCGGACGATGTGTCCGGATGCGTCGCGGATCGGGCGGCCGATGACCTTGAACCACTCGTACTTTCCATCGCGGCGCCGGACGCGGTACTCGAGGTCGTAGGGAGCCCTGCCCTCCACCGCCGCGTGCCACGCCTGCATCGCGCGGGGCCGGTCCTCCGGGTGGAGCAGGCTGTTCCAGCCGTCGCCCGTGTGCTGCGACATGGGCACGCCGGTGTACTCGACCCACTGGCGGCTCTGGTAGTCGCAATAGCCGTCAGGGCGGGTCGTGAAGACCATGCCGGGGATCGACTCGAGGGTCTGCTGGTAGAACAAGCGGCTGGCCCGCAGTTCGTCTTCCATCTGCTTGCGCTCGGTGACGTCGGCGCTGGTGCCGACGAAGCCGAGGAATTCGCCCGAGGCGGAGCGGCGAGGTCGGCCCCACGACTCGATCCATCGCCAGGCGCCGTCGGCGCGGCGCACGCGCGTCTCCCCATGGAAGGGAGTTCGCTCGCAGGCGCAGCGCATGAACTCGGCCGTGTACGCCGGCGCATCGTCCGGGTGCATGAGGATCTGCCAGCCCTCGCCCAGGGCGTCATGCTCATCGATGCCGAAGAACTCGCGGAAGGTGCGGTTGACCATCTGCTGGCGGCCCTGATCGTCGTGGACCCAGACGATGAGCGGCAGGCCGTCGGCCATCGTGCGGAAGCGTTCCTCGCTTTCGCGGAGCATCTCCGCGGCCCGGTTCTGATTGGTGACGTCGAGCACCAGCGAAATGACGCGCGCGTGGCGGCCGGCGGCGTCGTAAATGACGGAGTTGTACCACTCGCACTCGATCACGGTGCCGTCGCGGCGGTAGTTGCGGTTGGTGTTCATCGTGACGGGGTCGCCGCCCGCATTCATTCTGTCCATCAGGCGCTCGACAAGGGGCCAGTCCTGCTCGTGCACCCAGCGCACCTCGTCAATGCGTTTGCCGATGATCTCGCCCTGCGTCCAGCCGAACAGCCGTTCGGCCTCGCGGCTCCAGACGGCGACTCGGTACTCGGAATCCCATTCGATGAGCGCGAGCGGCGAATTGGAGACGATCGACGACCACCGCTGGCTGGTCTCGCGCAGGGCCTCCTCGTTGCGCTTCGCCGTGGTGATGTCCTGCACGGTACCGATCAGCCGGACAGGCCGGCCGGCCTCAAAGGACACCACGCCGGTCGCGGCGATCCACCGCTTCAGGCCATCCCGGCGGCTGATGACGCGGTAATGGGCGTCGTAGCGCCCGTCACCGCCCGGATCGAGTGCGCGGTCCACGGCCGCCTGGGTGGGGGCGCGATCATCGGGGTGGAGGCCGTCCAGGAACGTGTCGTAGGTGACGGGCTCGTCCGGCCCGATCCCCCAGAGCTCGCGGACTCGTTCGTCCCAGTGCAGGTGCCCCGAGGCGATATCCCACTCGTGGATGCCAAGTGCGGACGCCAGCCTGGCGGTGCGGAGGCGGTCCTCGCTGCGGCTCAGATCCTGCTCCGCCTGCCGCCGTTCGGCGTACTCGGTGCGGGCGCGCCGTTCGCTCAGCACACGACCGGTGGTCTCGATCATCGTGAGCAGCACACCGGCGACGGCGCCGGCGTCGTCCCGGACGGGGCAGAAGCAGAGGGTGAACCAGGCGGTTTCGCGCGTGCCGGTGCGGTCCAAGGCGAGCGGCTGGTCCTCCAGCAGCGCGGACTCGCCGGCGGCAACGCGGTCGAGGGTGGCTGCGTGGAGGCAGAAGAAGTCGGACCATGCATCGCGCAGCGGCAGCCCGACGGCGCGCGGGTTCCGGGCGTCGATGACAAGACGGCAGGCGTCGTTGTAGATCAGGATGAACTCGGAGCCCCAGAGCAGCGCCTGGGGGAATCGGTTCGCCAGCATCGTCTCGACGCTGACGCGGAGGCAGCAGGGCCAGGCGCGCCTCTCGCCCAGCGGCGTCGCGTTCCAGTCGAAGGCGGCGACGCGCTCGCTCATCTCAGCGGGCGAAGCGAGAATACTCTGGATCCCCTGCATGGAAGCAACACTCCGCGCATAACACGTCCCGCATTCAAAAGGGCTGGTCTTCAGCCCCGGGGGACGTACTGACGAGCGAGCCGCACCATCGCCAGTGATCGAGTGGACCTGATTGTACCATTCCAGAGCGCGAGACGCACGCGCTATCGTGAGTCGAGTCGGGGAACAGTCGAGCGCGTTCGTTCATGCCGTCGGCAACGTGCAAGCAGGAACGGGTTGGCTCTCGCACGCTCCTATTGGTGTCGTGCGTTTTCCTCGCCCGTCGGCGGGGATGAACAACGGACCATGACTTACGAACTCGCGAAACGCTGTCGTGTGGTCAGGGGTGGAAAGCGCGTGAAATCACGCCGGGATTGAGCATTGTGGGAATCAATCAGCGGGCGGTGCGACACTCGGTAGTCCGATCGCGTTCATCCGCCTGCAGTCAGCGTTCGCGAGGGTCGGGGCCGCTCCGGATGAGCGTGTGTTCACTCCGGACAGGAGGCCGAGGCAGTTGGCGGAGATCCGTCGGTCACGGTGCTGCAGCCGGTCTGGTGTGGTTCAAATGAACCAGCGGGTGGTTGATTTCGTGCCAAGGATGCTGTGGTCGTGGGTCCGCGGCGTCCAGAAAGGCTTCTCAAGGGCTTGGCACGCGAGTTGCTGCTGAACTGTTGGATCGCGCGGCTCGGAGGCACTTCATGACCGCTGCGGAACGTGAGCCCAACCCGCTGGTGTATGCAAACGCTGATTCTGTCGCCGCCAACCAGGGCGCGCGCCGCGTTTGGGCCGCAGTTGTGCTGACGGCGGCCGGCGTTCTCGCAGCGACCTGGCTCGGGCTGGTGATGCTCTCTTCGTAGGCAGACCGTTCGGCGCTGCCTGCCTGCTCCGCTTCGGGGCGGGCACTCTCAACAGCTCAATCCGACGAGACCCGCCGGCGGCGGGGCGACATGGCTGCTCTCCGCGTGGGGTGCGATCAGCCGGCGGACGGGGCAGCTGCGACGCCCGGCGAAAATCGCGCCAATCACCAGGGCGGCGAGCGCGAGGGCCAGGAGTGTCCAGTTAGTTGTCTTGCGGCTGGTGCGCCGCAGGTGCTCGTTCAGCGGCAGTGCGGCGGCCGCGAGATTGAGGCCACAGGCCGCGCAGAATTTCGCCCGTTGGGGGTTGTGGTGGCCGCACCGTGCGCAGCAGATGGTCGCGTCCATGGCGTGGGTTCCGTTATCCCGACGACGTCTGGGCCGGCGGCGTGATATCTTCGGCCGCCTCGCCCTCGGAGCCGACGAGGAACACACGATTCTTCCCCGCTCGCTTGGCCTGGAGCATGGCCTGGTCGGCCTTGTCGATGAGGCTCTGGGCGTCGCGGGCGTCCCAGGGGAAGCTTGCCAGGCCGGCACTGATCGTAATGCGCCCCACGGCCTCAGGGCCGAGCTTGGGGAATTCGTGCGACTCGAGTGCACGCTTCACGCGGCGGAGGACGGCGAGGGCATCGGTCGGGTGCTTTGAACCGGCGATCCGCGGTTCCTCGGCATCCCAGAAGACGACGACAAACTCATCACCGGCGTACCGCGCGACAACGTCATGCTGGCGGCAATGCTTGCGGAAGAGTTTGCCGGTTTCGCGGATCACCTCATCGCCGGCGGAGTGCCCGTAGGCGTCGTTGAAGTGCTTGAACCCGTCCAGGTCGAAAAGCAGGACCGTCACGCGGAACCGCTCAGTCGCCGCCCGGCGCAGGACCGCCTCGAGTGCGTGCATCAGGTAGCGGCGGTTCGGAAGCTGCGTCGCTTCGTCGATCATTGCCAGCGATTGCCAGTGCTGCTGCTGTTCGGCGGCCTCGATGAGGTGCGCGCTCAAGCGGGCGTAGTGGCGAAGCTTCTCCACCTCGCCGGTCGAGTAGGGGCTCCTCTGGCGTGGGCCGACCAGGATCCGGCCGAGGGTGCGGCCGCCGGCGGTGATGGCTTCGCTCAGGACGGCCTCGGTGCCGGGGTCGCCCAGCGTCGCGGACGTGTCCTGCACGGCGATTCGCACGAAGGAGGTGCGGAGCGCGTCGGCGATGAGCCGGCAGAGGCGTTCGAGTGTGCTCCGGAGGTTGCCGCCGATTTCAGAGAGCACCGAAGCGAGGGCGTTGATCTCTTCCCAGGTGGGGGTGATCTCCGGCGGTGCGGGC
This sequence comes from uncultured Planctomycetales bacterium, assembly GCA_964548565.1. GTDB lineage: Bacteria > Planctomycetota > Phycisphaerae > UBA1845 > PWPN01 > CAYLLT01. The sequence continues at coordinate 5,599 of CAZJTF010000382.1, forward strand.
TCGGGAGACTGCCGCCCGTGCGGGCGAATATCGAGTGCCTGGTCGAGTTCTCGGCCTTCCGGCGGGTAGATCAGGTAGTCATCCGCACCCGAACCGAGAGCGGCCCGCGCGACCGGCTCGGCGCTGGGCGGGCTGCACAGGATGACGCGTGCCTCGGGGCCGGCGGCCTTGCGCAGGCCAGCGACGGCGGCGTTGAACTTCCGGCAGGTCGGATCGACGCCGACCAGGACACCGCGCGCGGCGTCGGAGGCCAGCGTGGCGATGCCCGCGAGGAAGGTTGGAGCGGAGAGTACCTCGTACTGGGGGTAGCGATCGCGGAGGGTCTTCGTCAAGTCTCCCAGATCGCTGACGACCAGCAATCGCTCGCGGAGCGTAACCGGCCAGTCCATTCCCCTCATGAGCGGGGCTCCTCGTGCTTGTCTCCGATGTCAGGGCGGCCGAGCAGCGCGTCCAACTCCGCCTGCGTCAGCTTGACGGGGGGTGAAACACGTGCGGATGGGCGCTGCTCCGGTCCGGCCGCCGGGGGCGCCGGCGGGGCGGTCCGCGGGGGCGTGCGCTGGGGTCGATTCTGAGCGGGGGCCCATGGGAAGGGCACCGGGCTCTCCGGTTCGTCCTGCTCTGTCGGCGCGACGAGACGGACGACTGGTCGCTCGGGTGGAGGCTCCGGCTCAAGGCCAGGGGCCTGCGGCGAGACGACAATGCAGGGCGCCGGCGGCGGTTTCTCGGGTGGGGGAACGACACCGCCGGGACGCAGGGAGCCTGCCAGCAGACCGCCGGGGCCGGCGGACTTCCAGTCGACCGACAGGAGCGCGCCGTCCGCCAGCTGCGGATCGAAGATCTGGGCGCCGCGGCCGCAGGCGGCCTGGAGCTTCGCGGCCTGA
>CAZJTF010000383.1:0-1086 GCA_964548565.1 uncultured Planctomycetales bacterium
GTCGCCGGGTTCAACAGCTTGCCGGCGCTGTCGAACCGTGGCGCGTGGAAGATGATGTCATACGTCTGCCACTCACCCGGCTTGCGGCATGCGTTCACCAGGGGCGGGCGCTGCTTGTATACCGAACCCGCCTGCCCGTCGAAGTACGTCGTGTTGCCATACGAGTCGAGCACCTGCACCTCGTAGTATCCCATGAGGTACACGCCACTGTTGCCGCGGCCCTGGCCCTCGCCTTTCGCCGGCGCGGGTGCGGCCCACTCCACATGTAACTGGCAGTCGCCGAACGCGCGTTTCGTGCTGATGTTGCCGCCGCAGATGGCGTATCCATCCTGCACCCTCCACTTATCCGCGCCGGTCCACGCGGACAGATCCTTGCCGTCAAAGAGCACGATGGCATCCGACGGCGGCCCGCCGGGCGGCCCGGGATCCACCACTTTCGGCTCGGGCCAGGCGATTCCGCTCGTCCACGGCGGATCCTGCGCGGCCTGGGGTGCCGAGACGGCCGCAAAGAAGACGGTGGGCGCGAGCGTGGCACGCAGAAAGTTCCGGGTCAAAGCAGGGAGACGGGACATTCGATGCTCTCCTTGGTAATCAATGGGACCATGCGGTCCCCAGAACGCGAATCCAGTTGCCCCAGGCGAATTTCTGGACGTCTTCGGGGCGCCACCCCTGGCCAGCGAGAGCAGCTACGAGCTTCGGGAGGCCCGACGCATCCCCGATCGCGCACGGAATCGTGCAGCCGTCCAGATCACACCCCAGCCCGACGTGGTCGACACCCATCCGCTCAGCCATGTAGGTGATATGCCGGACGGGAACGTCCAGCGGGATATCCGGCCCGGCCGATCCTTCGGAGCACAGATCCGAGACGTTCAAACTCAACCCCACGATGCCCCCCGAGTCGCGCACGGCGTCGAGTTGACGGTCCGTCAGGTTGCGGGCGGACGGATACACGCCCTGCGCCCCGGAGTGGGTCACGACCAGCGGACGACGGCTCAACTCCGCGACGTCCCAGAAGCCACGCTCGTTGAGGTGGGACAGATCGATCAGGATGCCGCGGGCGTCGCACTGCTGTACCAGCGCCCGGCC
>CAZJTF010000383.1:1186-6471 GCA_964548565.1 uncultured Planctomycetales bacterium
AGTGCCGGCGATCGGCGTCGGTGCGGGCACAAAGATCGCGAACAGCCCGCCGGCAAAGCCGCCCGCACGGGCACGCGGCAGGTCCAGGTGGCCGTGCGGGCTGCGTTCGAAGAAGGTCCGGCCGTTGCCGCGGTGCGGGTCGTGCAACTGCAGGAGTGTGTCGTTATGCCCGTCGAAGATGACCAACTGAGCGGGCTCCATGCCAGGTTTGTCCTTGTGTCAGACCGCGGGGCAACTGACGGGACTGCTTCCCGCCTCTGGCAATCCCCGGGCGTGCCGGTAGGATATGCGACGCGATCCGGCGGTGCGACCTTTTCCGGTGCATCGCGACGGAGCCCGCGGGCTCGATGTTCCGCCCGTGCGTCCCGCTCCACACGTCAGACTTCAACGAGGAGGATGCAGATGGCTCATGAGACGCTGCCCAGCTACCTGGCACTGGCTAAACCGAACTCGATCGAAAACCGCGGCCCCTGGTACAAGAACATCGCGCCGTCCTACTTCGGCATCTTCATGTGGATCGCGTTCTACGACCAGTTGGGCGGAGCACTGGGCAGGGGAGGCCTCGACGTCGCCCTCGGCGGACTGGTCGTCGCGGCCGTGCTCAGTCATTACATGTTCTACTATGTCTTCGGCCTGCTCGGCATGCGGACCGGGTACCCGCTGTACGTGGTCGGCAGTTCCACCTTTGGAACGAAGGGCGGGCTCCTTTTCCCTGGTATCTTCATGGGCCTGCTGCAGATCGGCTGGTACAGCGTCGGCACCTTCTACGCTACCAAGCTGATGCTCGGCGCCTTCGGTCAGCCTGACACGATCGGGCCGCTGTTTATCGTCGTGGCCATCGCGTGGGGTTACATCTTCGCCCTGTTCGGAGCGTTCGGAATCCAGTATGTCGCCAGAGTGTCTTCGATCCTGCCCTGGGTGGCGGTGGCCATGCTCGCCATCGCGGCCGTGTGCGCGCTGCCGCACGTCGCCGCGTTCAAATTCACGCCGCCAGCAGAGACCAGCGTCCTCGCCGGCGCATGCCTCGTCATCCAGATGGTGATCGGGTTCTTTGCCACGGCCGGAGCGGCGGGCGTCGACTTCGGAACCGCGGCCCGGGACGAGAACGACGTCGCCTGGGGCGGCCTGACCGGCATCTCGGGCGGCGTGCTGCTCGCGGGCGGCCTGGCGCTGGTGACCGTCGCCGGTGCTCAGGGCATCGATCCGAAGGCGGCGCCGGACATCGTCCACTCGCTGCCGCTGGTCAGCCCCGGCCTGGCCAAGATCATGCTCCTCCTGCTGGCGATCGGGTCGATGGCTCCCGCATGTTTCTGCTCGAGCATCATCGGCAACAGCCTGTCGACCATGATCCCCTCGATCGGCCGCGTGCCCCTCACGCTCGGCGGGGCGACCATCGGTATCCTGCTGGCGGTGACCGGCCTGGCCGGCAAGATGGTGCCGTTCTTCGGCTTCATCGGCGCCTCCTTCGGACCGATCTGCGGCGCCATTGTGGCCGACTACTTCCTGTCCGGGCGCAGGTGGGCCGGTCCGCGTCAGGGCGTGAACGTCGCCGGCTACACGGCGTGGGTCGTTGGCTTCCTGGTCGGCATCTGCAACAATGGCCTGCTCGGCGACCACAAGATCCTGGCCGAATGGCAGCCGACATCGGTGTACTCGTTCATCGTCGGCTTTGTCGTCTACGCCATCCTCGCCAAGGCCGGACTGCAGCCGCCGGCGGTCCCGTTCGGAGGTAGCGTCGCGCCGGCGAAGAAGAGCTGACGCTCCGACTCGCCCACAAATGGACACGGGAGCGGGCAGCCGGCGAACGGCTGCCCGCTTTGTTGATGGCAGGCCGCAATCCAGGATTGTCTGCTGCCGCGCTTGCGACTGACGGACAACCGCCGCTATCGTGAGCGGCTTGAACACATGCTGACCGCTCCCTCAGACCAGCCACGCACCGCCACCTCCGAAGGGGCAGCCCCGAACCCCGGCAAACGGTACGGCATGACCGCGGCCCTGCTCGTCGCCGCGAGTCTCGCCTGCGTCTGGTGGACCGGCTGGGTCTGCGACGATGCCTACATCACCTTCCGGCACGTGCAGAACTGCCTCGCCGGCTACGGCCCGGTATTCAATCCGGGCGAGCGGGTGCAGGCGTATACGCATCCGCTGTGGTTCTTGCTCCTGCTGGCCGGCGGCACGGTGATCAATCTCCACGCGCTCGCGATGCTCCTCGGCCTGGTCGGCACGGCCGCCATGATCGCCTTTCTCGCCCTCCGGCTCCGTGGCCAGCCGCTCGGCGGGTACCGTCTGGCACTCTACGCAGGTTTTCTGCTCTCGTCGCGCAGTTTCGTCGAGTTCCAGACCTCCGGGCTCGAAACAAGCCTGACGACGCTGCTGATCACCCTGCTCTGGGGCGACCTGCTGCTCGGTGCACGTACCGCGCTGCCGGTTGGGCGAATCGCGGTGCTGTGCTCATGCCTCGTGCTGAATCGTCCCGATCACGCGGTGCTCGTCTCGCCCCTGCTGCTGGTCGCGATGATTTCGGCTGTTCGCCGACGTCAGATCCGGAGGTTGCTGGCCGGTTTTTCGCCGCTCGTGCTCTGGGGGGCCTTCGCGACGGTCTACTATGGCACGCCCTTCCCGAACACCGCGTACGCCAAAGTCGCCTTCGCCCTCGGTCGGGCGATCGACCAGGGCTTGTTCTACGTCGTCGACTTCACCCGGGCAGAACCGTTCCCCGCAGCAGCCGCCGCCCTCATCTGCGGCGCCGGGCTCGTGCAACTCGCTCGCGGTATTCGGCACAACCGCTCTTTTTCACTCCAGGAACTCGCGCTGGGAACGCTGCTTCTCGGTGCCGTCCTGCACGTGGGCTATGTTGTCGCCGTCGGCGGCGACTTCATGCGCGGGCGCTTTCTCATCCCCCCGCTCGCGGCAATGGGGGTTGCCCTCTGCTTCATCACCCGCGTCCTGCCGGACACGCCGACATCGCGTCGCCTGCTGTCGTCACTTCTGGCGGTCGCGCTCGCCCTGCACGCGGCCATCAAGCTGCATGAGTTCATCCTTGTGGGCCTGCTCTCGGGATTCCTGTCCCTCCGAACACAGGAAGCGACACCTCGACTGGTGCTGCTGGGCGCGGCAATGGTCACACTCGTGCTGGCGGGCTGGGCGGTCGTGCGCTTCTGGCAACATCGCCGGTTCGAATCGGTGGCGGTGGCCGTGGTGGTCGCGCAGATCACCGGCCTGCTCGCACTGACCGGCTATACGGAGTTGTACACAGGTCTCGCCGTGCTCCTGCTCGCGGGCTATGTCATTTCGGCCGCGGTGGCGATCCGCGCCCGCTCTGAGTACCCGAATCCGGTGCTGTTCGCGACTGCCGCCGTTTTCGCCGTGGTGCCTTCCTCGCTGTGCCCGAATGACTCCTTCGTCGTTTCCATGTCGGTCCACAGGAGCGTCACCCACGAGCACGCCTGGTATGCGGCGGATTGGTGGACGTCGCGTTTTCGTTCGCCGATCGACTACCCGACCGCGTACCCGGCGCAATGGGCCGAAGCCGGGCGTGCCATCGGCAAATACGCGCAAAAGTTCGGCCCCGTGACCGTGCTGTACGACACCATCGGGCTCTACGGCTGCCAGGCCGGCCCGCAGGTGACCGTCATCGATCGCTTCGCCCTGGCGGATGCCTTCCTCGCCCGCTCCTCATCCGACCCCGAGTCGCGCGTCGGGCACATCGAGCACCACGTCCCAATCGGCTACCTCCAGGAACGCGGTGTGCTGAACCTCCTGCCCAACTGGAAGCGGCGGGTGCTCGACCTCGATCCGACGCTGATCGAGGAGGCGCAGGCCCTCCGCCGCAGCGCGCGGTGGGCCGATCCGCAGCAGCGGCATCGCTGGGAGCGAACAAAGCTCGTGATTTCAAGCCCCATCTTCTCGGTCGAGCGGTGGCGGGCGATCCCGCGGTTCATTTTTCCGAAGCGCGTCCCTACCGAGCCGCACGAACAGCGTCCGAAGGAGTTCTGGAGCGAGGGACACTCCGATCCCGGGGCTGAAACGCTGCCTGCGGGGGCGCAACCACGTCTTGAATTCGCCTGCCGGGAGTCCTATCGTACGCCTTTCGTTTTGCGGGTTTTGCCATGATCGAGCAACTTGAACAGGACCTGGCCGCCGTCTCGGCGGAGGCCGATCGGCTGATTTCCGGCGCGCGCACCGTGGACGACCTCCGGCGCGCGGAAAGCCAGCTCACCGGCAAGACGGGCCCCCTCGGCAAGCTGCTCGCCTCGATCGGCAAGCTCCCGGCGGAAGTCCGCGGCACGGCCGGCAAGGACATCAACAACGCCAAGAAGACGATCGTCGAGCGCTTCGCCGCCGCCAGGGAGCGGCTCGAGAAGAGCGCGGACCAGTCGGCGGCCGCAGGCGCCCAGGCGTTCGATCCGACACTCCCCGGGCCCGTGGTGCCGCGCGGCAGCGTCCACCCCGTTACGGCCGTGCAGTGGGAAGTCGAAGACATCCTCGCGCGGCTCGGTTTCGTGGTAGTCGGCGGCCCGGAAATGGAAACCGACTACTACAACTTCGAGGCGCTGAATATCCCGGCGATGCACCCCGCGCGCGACATGCAGGACACGTTCTGGCTCGAGAATGGATGGCTGCTCCGCACGCATACGTCCCCCTGCCAGGTGCGGGCGATGGAGAAGCTCGGGCCGCCGCTGCGGATCATCGCCCCGGGGCGCGTCTTCCGTTACGAGACAGAGGATGCCTCGCACGCGAATACGTTCCACCAGCTCGAAGGTTTGATGATCGATCGCGGGATCTCCATTGCCAACTTGATCGCGGTCATGAAGCTGATTTTGAGCGAAGTCTTCAAGCGCGACGTCAAGGTCCGCCTGCGCCCGGGGTTTTTTCCGTTCGTCGAGCCTGGTTTCGAATTGGACATGAGCTGCGAGATCTGCGGCGGCGCCGGCTGCCCCACGTGCAAGCGGAGCGGCTGGGTGGAAATCCTCCCGTGCGGCATGGTGCACCCGAACGTGCTGCGGTTCGGCGGGATCGACCCCGAGCAGTACACGGGCTTCGCGTTCGGGATGGGATTGACGCGTCTGGCGATGATGAAGTACGGCGTCCGGGACATCCGTGGCCTGAACAGTGGCGACCTGCGGGCCATCACGCGGCCCGAACAGCGCGGCGGATGGGCGATCACGGAAAAGGATTGAAGGCCTCCTCACGCCAAAACTAGACGATCGATGGTGCCGCGGCAACCCGGAGTGAGTCCTCGTGCTGATCTCGCTGAACTGGATACGTGACTACGTAGACCTGCC
>CAZJTF010000384.1:0-6444 GCA_964548565.1 uncultured Planctomycetales bacterium
CCCGGTGGCCGAAGGTGACCCCTGCCTCGACGGCAGCATCGGCTGGTGCGTTCAGGGCGTCTGCGGCTCGTTCTTGCCTCCGACGTCGGTCGCGACGTGGTTGCCCGACACCGGACAGATCGATTGCTTCGACGCCGTCGGGACGATCGCGTGTGGCGGCACCGAGTCGCTGTGGTACGGGCAGGATGGCGACTATGTTGCGCCGGCGATGGCCTACGTCGAGGTGACTGCGGGGGTGCTACTCGACGAGGTGACCGAGCTGCTCTGGCAGCGCGATGCGCCCACGACACCGTTCGACCGCTTGGGCGCCGAAATCTACTGCGCGGAGTTGGATCTCGGAGAGCAGTCCTGGCGCCTCCCGACGCGGCGCGAGCTGCTCACGATCGTCGACTACGGCACGGTCGGCGGCCAGGTCGCCGCCATCGACCCTGCGTTCGGTCCCACGCTGAAGAGCTACTACTGGACCGTCGACACCTCGGGTGCGAACCCCGACCGCACGATGCGCGTCAGCTTCAAGTACGGAACATCCACCTCGCAGCACGACAGCATCGTCGACGGATACGTCCGCTGCGTGGCCGGAGACGGCGCGATCTCCGACCCGCGGCTGGTGCCTGTCGACCGCGAGCTCGGCGTCTACGACCCTTCGACCGGGTTGGCCTGGCAACGCGTCCCCGCAGGGAGCCTGGCCTGGGCCGACGCGCTGTCCCACTGCCGCCATCTTGAGTCGGTCGGCCAAACCGGTTGGCGCCTGCCTGACATCCGCGAGCTGGCCACGCTGCTCGTCCCCGAAAAATCGCTACCGGTGCTGGACGCGCAAATCTTCCCCGGCGTGAAGGCAGGCCAGATCTTCTGGTCATCGACCACATCCAACGACCCGGTGAAGTCTGACTACGCCTACGTCGTGGGCCTCGGAGACATCGGCGACGTGGGCACCGGCCGCAAGATCGACGCCTACCAGGTTCTCTGCGCGAGAACCTGCCCGTGCCCCGACCCGCGATGCTGCAGCGAGTGCGAGCCACTCCCCGACGGCATGGGCTGCGACGACGAGGACCCCGCGACCTACGCCGACCAGTGCACGGCTGGTCGCTGTGTCGGTCAGGACACGCCGCCGCCGCCGGATCCAACCATGCACGATTGCGCGGGGCTGCATTGCGGGCCTCGCGGGCTCTGCGTGGACGATGGGAACGAAGCCGGATGCGACTGCGAACCAGGGTGGACGTTCGATGGCAGCACGTGTGTCTACGTCGGTCTAGCAGATGACCCCGACAGCCATTCGTGCATCTCCGTCGATATTGGCGGATTCGAGGTGTGCCTGCTCTCCGTCCCGGCATCGGATCCGGGACCGGACACAGAAGTGGTCCCTTTCGCCGCCGTGTCCGCACCGTCGAAGTCTCGAGTCATGATCGACGCGCCGGGCGGCTTTCGCGTCCACGATCAGGGGAATACTTCGACGTGCGTGTTGCAAGCGACGAACGCCGCGCTCGAGTTGTGGCTTGGCTCATCGTACGCGCCCCTGTCGGAGTACCACTTGGCGCTTCTGACCAAGCAGTCTGGTCCTTCGATCTGCAACGGCACGGACATCTGGCGCACCACCTTCGGGGCGAAAGGAGTCCTTCCAGTACTTTGGGAGAGCGGCGTCAAGGTCGCGGGGGAGGCGGCCGAATTCGACTACCAAAGTGGGTATTGCCACGCCAACAAGGGCGAGCCGGCAGCTCCGTACTACTCGGTAAAGGGCAGCGGAATCTGGCAGGGCGCGGTCCGGCCCACGAACGTGACGAACCTGAGCGACGGGTTGAGAAGCGGGGTATCGGCAGTAGTCGCCGCGATCTCCGCGGGACATCCTGTGCTCGTCGAGGTTCCCGGCTACGCCACCGGGGACGTCAGCACCTGGGGGCTGCACGCCGCGGGTTGGCCTGTCCTTTCCGAGTCGTACTACGAAGTCGTGAAGGGAGATGATGTCAGCTCACCCTGCCACTGGTCTTTCGGTTTGGCGCCCTGCGGTCCGCCGAAAAAGGGGTGGAAGTGTCACAAGGGCGCCTGTTCCGCGGGGTGGCATGTGCTGGTCCTCGTCGGCTACGACGCGAGCGACTCCGGCGGCGTCTTCTACGCGCTGAACTCGTGGGGTACCGCTTGGGGTAGGGCTTCGCCTTCGTGGCATGCACGGCCGTTCGCTGACGGGCTCGGCAAGATGACCTTCGGCTTCGTCCAGAACCACGCGCGCGGTGCCTACGCGATTGCCGAGGTCGACCGCGCTTGTGACCACACTTGCGATCCCGCCAAAGATTTCGAGTGCGATGCAGAAGGCCAAGTCCGCAAATGCGTCCAGGATGTCGCCGACGGATGCCGGAGCTGGGAACCGAACTTCCGCCTCTGCGGGGACAACCTGAAGTGCAATCCCGCTGAGGGTTGTGTGCCGGATTACCTCCCCGGCGACAGCAGCTGCGCCTATGGCGCGGGCGAGAACTGCACCAACAGCCCGAGCGACTGCTCATGCGCGAAACCGGGGGGCTGGTCCGTGGGCTGCTCCGCCGGCGTTTGCACGTGCAGCGCCGGTGCATGCGTCCCCACGTGCACCCACGCCTGCCAACCGACGCAGACCGGCTGCCTGACCGCTAGCACCCGCTGGACCTGTGCCACTACTCCCCAAAGCGGCGGCTGCCGCGCCAAGGTCGCCCAAAGTTGTCCCGCCGGGCAGGTCTGTACCGGCGCCGGCCTTTGCGAGACGACCTGCGTGCCCAACAGTCAACGCGTCTGCAAATCAGGCGCCAACGAGGCCTGGTGGGCGGACTCCTGCGGCGCGCTGCAAACCAAGATTGAGACCTGCGGCGCTGGCGCGACTTGCCAGTCCGGCCAGTGCCAGGCGAGCTGTCAGCCCTCCGCTGCGCTCGGTTGCTACCTCGGCAACGTCTACCACCTGGACACCTGCGGGCAGGCGACGACGATCGCCAAGACCTGCGGGCAGAGCGGCTACGTCGGCAGCACCTACTGCTCGGCCGACGGCCAGTCCGAGCGGCGCGACTACTACCAACGCGGCTGCTCGGCCGGCAACTGCTACGACACCTACCAGCCACAGGTCACCGCTTGCGCGAACGGTGTCTGCAAGCAAAACGCCTGCGCCACCGGAGCATCCACCTGCGGCGACAGCATCTGCACGGCCGGCGTCGAGAACTGCGCGACCTGCCCCGGCGACTGTCCGTGCTGGAACGCCTCGACCCCGTACTGCGCGGCGGCAGGCCAATGCGTCGCCTGCACCCAGGACGCCCACTGCCCCTTCGGCTCGGCCTGCCAGTCGGGAGCGTGCGTCGGTAGCCAAAACGAATGCCTCTACGCCGGACTCACCGAGTGCGTAGGCTCCCAGCCGAGGGAGTGCGTCAAGCAGGGCAACCACAACGTCATGGTCAACACGACCTGCGGCCCGGCGTCGAGCTGCTGCAAGACCTACTGCGCCTCGACAATCCCCCCCGCGCCCCCCGTCCTCGTCCTCCCCGCATCCGGCGCAACCGTCACCGGCAAGGTCTACTTCGAGTGGGCCCAACAGGGCTACGACGACCGCGTCATGCTGGCCATCTGCCAGACCCAGAAGCTAGGCGGCATCTGCATCCTGAAAGAACCCGAACCCGCCTGGCCCTTCCTCGATGTTGCGCTGCCGCCCGGCGAGTACTGGTGGGCGGTCCGCAGCATCGGGCCTTGTGACATCTCCGGCTGGGGCGCTTATGCCCCGGCACGCAGCTTGACCGTTCAATAGGCGAGACATGGAGCGAGATATGAACTGGACAGCCGAATTTGAGACATATGTGCATACGTCGGCGCGTTTCTTGGTAAGTGGGTGCCTCCTCCTCGCGAGTATCACCCTGAGTTCTCCCGTCCGCGCGGAGGCGTGCACGTTCGACACGGATTGCGACGACGGTAATGGCGCCACGATCGATCTCTGCATTGACGGTTATGGGTGCGCGCATCCTGTGTCCAGCGGCCGGGTAACCCGTGACCACTACGGCTCTGGACAAACGTTTAGCGGTTGCACGGGCGGCTACTTCCAGACCTGGACCTCGGTCGGATCGTACTACTCCTGGGCGGTATCGCCGCAGATCCCAGCGGCCGCTTGGGCAGTGCGGGCGTCGATGGAACTATCGGCGAGCACCAACTGTAGCGTTTGGGGGAGCAATGATTTTGAGTTGTTCGTAAACGGCCAGTTGTCAAGCACCGTGACAGCCGCGGCCAACAGCGTCCCGCCGTGGTGTACCTTGTCGGCTGCTCCGGTCCAGACCTACTCGCTGAACTTGTCCGGTTTCGATCTGGATGGCTCTGATACGGTGGGGTTCAAGCTCGCGAAGACCCTCCCGTGCACCGGGGATGGTCACAGCTATGTCTTGGGGAGGGCGAGAACACACATTGACTACTCATGCAAACCGCCAGCGGCCCTCGTAGCCATCGCGGCCGGCGTCCATTGCGGAGATGTGAATCTGTGCTGGGAACAGCCGTACGCGTCGAGGTTCAACCACACCGTTCTCGTCGACGGCCAGCCAGTCCCGACTGTGATGTCAGGCGCATCGTGTGCGGTGGCGAGCCTTGCCGGCCTTGGCCTGCAAGAAGGTCCCCACACCTGGTCCGTCATCTCCGAAGGCTGCAACTCGACGACAACCACATCAACTACAGCCTTACTTGAACTTACAGCCTTACTTGAACTCAACCCGCCGCCGATCCTTGACGCACCCGAGAATGCGACCTGCGACATGGGAACGCAGTTGAGTTGGACCGGCGCATTCGGTCAGACGTACGACGTAATTGTGAACGGCGAAGCGCTGTTCGAGGGCATCAGCACAAACGCGGTCACCGTTCCAGCGTCACACGTCCTCGCGGCGGAGAACACATGGCAGGTAGTGTCACGTGCATGCGGTGGCGATACCCTCGCATCGGAACTAGGTGCGTTTACGGCGACTTCCGCACTAGCGCCGATGATTCCCGCGATTGTCAGTCCGGCCAACAACTCGACTGTGCAGTGTGATGCCGCTATCACCTGGGACTATCCGGGGCCGGCCGGGTCGGCCGGGTTTGATGTCCTACTCGCGGATGGAACCGTTCTGGAGAAAGAGCTAGGCGCGACATCGTGGACACCTGCCGGTGAACAGCGATTTGCGAATGGAATCTATGCGTTGCGAGTCAGAGCGCATAACTGCGTGGGGAATTCGGTCAATTCGGGGCTGCGGGTTTTCACGGTAGACAACACGCCGCTCGCGCCGGTGCTTCAAACCCCCACTGTCGGACAGGTGACGCATGGGACTCCGACGCTTAGCTGGGTGGTGACCGGTACGCAGCTCGCGGGGGTGGTCTACGATGTGTATGTCGATGATATGTCCACGCCGGTCGCGACCGGGCTGGCCGCGCTGAGCTGGAGCGTGCCCGCTGGGCTGCTCCTCGCAGAGGGAAGCCATACGTGGCAGGTGGTTGCGCGGGGCTGCCTCGACACGCCCGCGGCTTCGGGGAGCCGCGGCTTCGTTGTGGACACGAGCCCGCCCCTCAGCTTCGGCCTTTCCTCGCCGCCCGACCTGACGTGGTACGCCGATCCGGCGGTGGCACCGCTGCTGACTTGGCAGGCGAGTTCCGACACGCCCGCCGAACTCGCACACTACCGCGTGCGGCTCGACGGTGCGAGCATCGCGACCGTAGATGCCGTGACGACCCAGTACCAACTGCCCTCGGCGGCGAACTACAGTACGTCATTCGGGTCGACCAACCCGGGGTGGAATCTCCAGTACGCCTGGACCCTCTGGAATAGTGCCGCGACGTGCCGCACTGGCAACTACTGCCTCAGTGGCGATGCTGGCGGGAACTACGCAGACAACGCCGACTACTATGCGACCTGGACGCATACGTCAGGCCAATTATTGGCCGCTGGTACCTCGCTTTCCTACTACTACAAGGTTGTTGGCATCGAGTCGTGTTGTGACTTCCTCGAAGTACAGGTGCGCTACGGCACAGGAGCCTGGCAATCGGTGGCGACGCACAACACCGTGACGTCGGGATGGGTACCGGTATCCATTTCGCTGGGCGCGGGAGCGGGGCAGTCGGTCGATGTTCGATTCCGCTTCTACAGCGACTACTCGAATCATTCCTACGATGGCGTATACGTCGACGATGTGGTCATTGGGCATGGGTTCTCCAGTGGGCTCCATTCCTGGACCGTGGTGGCCGTGGACCGAGTAGGTAATGAGCGGCCGGCCGATCAGACGTGGAGCTTCGGCATTGACCCCGACCCACCGGGCTCATTCTCGCTGGTGAGCCCGGCGACGGGTACCGCGAGCCAGGACCCGGCACCAACGCTCGCGTGGGCGCTGGCCACTGACGCACTCTCCGGCGTCGCCGGGTACCAGCTCTTCATCGACGACGCCCTCGACTCGGAAGTCGGCGACGTGCTTTCGGCCGCGCCAACTGCCGCCCTGCTCGACG
>CAZJTF010000385.1:0-6398 GCA_964548565.1 uncultured Planctomycetales bacterium
CCCGCCTGTCACTGCGTTTGAAAATCAGCGCTGGACCCGCTCTACTGACCCCGTGCCGCCGGAACGGTTCATCCTGATCCCCGGAATGGGCGCGGATGCGCGCCTGTTTCTTCCCCAGCGCGCGGACGGGCTCGACTTTGAGGTCCCCGACTTCCCGGTCCCTGCACCCGACGATGACATGCAGTCATACGCCGCCCGCATTCGTGACGCCCTGCAACTGGACGGGCCGTGCGTCCTCGGCGGTGTCTCGTTCGGCGGCATGGTGGCCTGCGAACTCGCCCGACTCTGCTCGCCACGCTGTGTGCTCCTCATCGCGAGCTGCCGCAGCGGCGCGGCCATCGCGCGGTATTACCGCCTGGTCGAGCTGTTCGGGCGACTGCTGCCCGACGCCGTCGTTCGGAAGCGCGCCGTGGCCAGCAGCCGCATGCTCGCGAAGCTCGAATCGCTCACGCAGGAGCAGTACCAGTTGGTCCGCGCGATGTCGATTGATGTCCCGGTGCCCTTCATCCGGCGGGTCGGTCACATGATCCTCAACTGGAAGGCGGATCCGGAGCTCCCCGTATCCGTGCACCACATTCACGGCGGCAAAGACCGCATTATTTCGCTTCGCCGCGTTGATCCGGACGAAGTCATCCCCGACGGAGGGCACCTCATCAATCTGACGCACGCGCACGAGGTCAACGCGTTCATCCGGCGCCACCTGCAGCAGCCGGTGGCTCCGACCCGGGCCGCGCCTTGACCGCCGCCGCACCGCTCAGCAAAATGCCTGCACCTCGTGACGGCCTTCGACCGACAAACGTGAAACGACGCGGTGAATCGACCGCAAAGGGGGTCCTGCCCGTGAACTGGCGTCGCCTTTTCCTCTCTTGCGTTCTTTTTGGTGGCTGCATATGGTGCCTGGGCCGGGTCGAAAGCGTCCAGAGCGGAGAGCGCGCGTCCGCCCAGCAGGGCGAAGCCTTCCGCCCTGTTGCGCCGTATGCCGTCTCCGAGCGGTTGCTTCAGCAGAATCTTGAACAGCTCCGCAAGGACGTCGCCGCCGAAAACCCCAACCTCAAGAAGGTGGCGGCGCATGCCTCTGCCGTCGCCGAGATGTTCAATATCCGTCGCCACGCCGACAAACTGCCCGAAAACGCCAAGTCTCCCACCGCCGGGCGCGACCTGGCGGCGTCCATCATGAAGGCGGCCAGGGCGAAAGATGCCGCGGAAGTGAAGAAACTCGTCAAGCAGTTCGAGACGCTCCCGCCTGCCGGCGACAAGGACCGCGCGAGCGAAGCAGGCGCGTACCACCCGGTCGCGTCTGTCCACGACCTGATGGAGATCCAGCAGGACGAGGGGAATGTCGTCAAGAAGCAACTCGCCGGCGCGACGCCGGACTTTGGCAAGGTCGCCGACAGCAGCTATGCGCTCGCCGAGTTGAGCAACATCAACCGCCACCAGTCGGACAAGCCCGACTACCGCGAGTGGGCGACTCAGGTCCGCGAGATGTCGCTCGAACTGGCCGCCCTCGAGAAATCGAACGACCCGGCCGACGCGCGCCGCACAAAGGCGCGCGATCTCTACCGCCAGATCAATACCACCTGCGGCAAGTGCCACGACAAGTATCAGTGACGCGCGCCACCCGGCGCCCGGGGCTCTCTTGAGTGTCAACACGCCGAGGGCGATGAACCGCGCTCGAGGGGAAGCGGAACCACTTCAGTACCCCGTTTTGCATTCCATCGCGGCTTGAATGAACCCGGCACGGCGACTACAGTAGTCCAGTGTCGAGGATTCATTCCGGCGGCCGGCTCGGGGTGATCCGGCCGTACAAACCTGCGTGAGCTTTCGACGAGAGGACCTGCCGATGAACAACGGGCAGGATGGGTCTCGTTCCGGATGGGTGACCACCGCCGGCGGTATCGCCCTGCTCTACGCGATCCTCGGCGCTCTGTGGATCATCCTCAGCGATCTCGTCTTCCTCGGCCGCTTTGAGCTGCTCCTCACCAGCACCATCAAGGGCCTGAGCTTTGTCGCGATCACCGCGGGCCTGCTGTACCTCCTCATCCGCGTGAGTCGCCAGGCGCTGGAAGCCAGCCGGCAATCGCTCGAGGAGAGCGAGGAGCGCCTCGAACTGGCGATCGAGGGTGCGAACCTCGCGACCTGGGACTGGAACATCCCCACCGGACGTCTCATTTTCAACGAACGCTGGGCCACGATGCTGGGCTACGAACCCGGCGAACTCGAACCCCACTACCGCACCTGGGAGAGCCTCGCCCACCCCGAGGATCTGCCCGTCGCCAAGACGGCCCTGGCGGAACACTGGGCCGGCCGCTCCGAGCAGTATGAAGCCGAGCACCGGCTGCGGCACAAGGCAGGCGGCTGGATCTGGGTAGTGGCTCGCGGCAAGGTCACCGAGTGGTCCTTCGATCGCCGCCCCCTGCGGATGTGCGGCACGCACCTGGACATTTCCAAGGAAAAGCGCCTGGCGGAGCGACTGATCCAGTCGGAAAAGATGGAGGCCGTCGGGCGGCTCGCCGGCGGCATCGCGCACGATTTCAACAATCTGCTCACGGTGATCATCGGATACGCGGAACTTCTCAGCCTCAACTCGCCGTCCAACGCGGAGACCGCGGGGAAGATCCTGCAGGCCGCCGGAAGGGCCAAGGATCTCACGCAACAGCTGCTCGCCTTCAGCCGCCGCCAGGTCCTCCAGCCCCGGGACATCTCGATCCGCTCGCATCTCGAAGGCGTCCAGGATCTGCTCCGCCGATTGATCTCCGAGGACATCCAGCTCGTCTTCTCGCTGGATCCGGACGCGGGCCAGGTGCGCGTCGACCCCGCGCAGCTCACGCAGGTGATCATGAACCTCGCGGTGAACGCCCGGGATGCCATGCCCTCGGGAGGCGCCCTCACCATTCGGACACGACGTGTCCACCTCGATAGCTCGTACGCTGCCGCTCACCCGGACGCATCCCCCGGCGAATACGTTGAACTCGCCGTGAGCGACACGGGCATGGGCATGGACCGCCAGACGCTCGCCCAGATCTTCGAGCCGTTCTTCACGACCAAGTCACCGGGCAAGGGCACCGGCCTGGGTCTGTCCACCGTCTACGGCATCATCCGCCAGAGTGGCGGACACATCGTTGTCGAGAGCGAGCCGGGGAGGGGAACGACGTTCCTGGTATACCTCCCTTTGGTCGATAGTACCTCCGGATCGTCGCCCACGGCGGCGATGAATCCCCGCACCCTCTCCGGGACGGAGACCGTTCTGATCGTCGAGGACAGCCCCGAGATCCGCCGGATGATGGCCGACGTCTTCCAGGGCCACGGGTACCGCGTGCTGCAGGCCGACAGCCCGGAAAAAGCCGTCCAGCTTGTCTCGGTGGGTATCGACGATCTCGCACTGGTGGTGACGGATGTCGTCATGCCGCGAATGAACGGCCGGGACCTCGCTCGCAAGCTGCGATCGCTGCAGAGCGGCCTGCCCGTATTACTCATCTCGGGCTACGCCGACAACGTTGTCGACGCGGCCAATCTCGAGCCGGGCACGTACTTCCTCGCCAAGCCCTTCACGCCCACGGCCCTGCTCGCGAAGACCCGCGAAATCCTGGACCGCTCGCGCCTGACCCCCGGCCCTGCCGGCGTATAACACGGCGTGCACCGGAGTGGTCACCTCTCGTGCCAGCCTGCTCTCTTTCTCTGATTCGATCGGATCGCCCGGTCACAATCCCGGCGACCAGAGATAGAGGAATTGTGCCTCCGGGTGCGTCCACCCCTCGGGCATGGTCACGTTGAACAGGTTGAGCTGCGCGGGCTGCGTCGGGTTTGACGCGTAGATGTTCGGATTCCAGCCCAGCGGGCGATCGTAAGTAACGACCTTGACGCGCTCGGCTCCGATCTTCTCCTTGATGTCGCACACCGCGTCCCGCAGCGTCCCGATCTTGTCGATGAACCCGTGCTCGAGCGCCTGTTCGGCCGAGTACACCCGTCCGTCCGCGAGACTGCGAACCTTCGCCTCGTCCATCTTCCGACCCGCCACCACGACTTCGACGAACCGGTCGTAGAACTGGTCGACGAGTTCCTGGAACAGCTCGCGTTCCTCGGACTTCAGCGGGCGCAGGGGCGAGCCGGCGTCCTTCATCTTTCCTGACTTGATCGCTTCCGCCTCGACGCCGATCTTGCGCATCGTGCCGGTGACGTTCACCATCTGCATGATGACGCCGATGCTGCCGGTCACGGTCGTGCGGTGGGCAATCATCTCGTCGGCACCGCATGCCAGGTAATAGCCGCCGCTGGCGGTGACATCCATCATCACCGCGACCACCGGGCGTTCGTGCTTTGTGCACTCCTTGAAACGCAGCAGCTCCGTGTACATCAGGTCACTCGCCGTAACGCTGCCGCCGGGCGAATTGATCCGCAGGATCAGGCCCCTGACGGCGGGGTCATCGGCTGCCTTGTCGAGCTTTTCGACGAACAGCGATACCGGGTTCTCACCCTCGGAGAACAGCGACATCCGACGCCGGTTCATGATGATCCCGTCGACGTCGACGAGCACGATCTTCGGCGGCGCGAGGCCGCCCTCGTTCATGACGGTGTTCTCTTCGAGCCGCTGATCGACCGGCACCGGCGTGATCTTGTACGCGCTGGGGCCGCAGCCGGCGAGAATCGCGCAGAGAGTCACCATCGCGAGCGCCGCCATCCAGCGGCCGGGGTGTCGCATGCGGGTCACGTTCATCCTCCGTGAAAGTTGGGTCGAACGCGGTGGCTGGATTCTAATTCAGCGCGGTAGCTCTGCCAATGCGGGGATGTCGGGGTGTGACGCGAGAAGGCGAGGCCTACGCGCTCGCCGCCTTCCCGCCGGAAAACGGGATCGACTCGCTCGCATCCGGATCCGGCAGGGCGGCGCCCAGCAGCGGTTCGGAGGCCTGGCGCGACGTGAGCTGTGCTTCAAAGGCTATGATGAGATCGCTGACCGGACGACCCGCATCGGCCACAATCGTCGGGGCTCCGGTCCGGGAGAGATCGATCTGCTCGCCGACGTGCTCGGGCTTCACGCCCGGCGGCGGCAGGACCCGCACGATGGGCCGGCAGGGTCGTGCGTTGTTCAGATCCGTCACCACCGCACGCCGCCCGTCGGAGAGTTCCACGACGGAGCTGAGGGCGAACGGCGGAATGCACCGCACGGCAGCATCGAGTACGACCGGGTCGAACATGCCGGCCAGTCGCTCTCTTTGCACTTCCACGAGCGCCGTCAGAATGGGGCGATCCGTCTGCTGGCACTGGTTGATGAGGGCCTCGAGCAGGTTTGCCACCCCCACCACCCGGGCGAAGATGTGGATGCGACGACCTTCGAGGCGGCGCACTTCCCGGTCGCCCACCGTGCTGGAGGGCTCCGGGAACCCCTCGCCGTCGAACCGCTGGTGATGCTGCAGAACCACCGCCGCCGCAGTCGCTTCCATACGTCCCCGCAGCGCGCGGTAGCCGCGCTCGGGATGCGTGCGGTACTCATCCTGCTGGTCGACCGCGTCCACGACGTGCACCCGCTGCAGATCCACATCGAACCCGAGCTTGCCGAAGTCGTGGAACATCGCGCCGATGCCGAGATTCGTCAGGTCCTCGGCGTCGAAACCGGCAACATACTTGCGCTCGGTCGCCAGGTAGTGCTTGATGCGCAGGCCGATCAGCAGCGAAAGGTACGCGACGTTCGCGGAGTGCCCGAACAACTCCCGTTCGCCCTGCATAATCCGCTCGGCCCACACCGCATGACTGCGGTTCGAGATCATCGTGAAGATCATGTTCCCCACGACGGTCCGATACTCAATCAGGTTAAACGCGCCCGTGGTTCGGTTGGCGACACCGGTGAAGGTCTTCTTCACCGACTCGTAAAGAACGATGCGTGACCGCGGCACGGCCTCGTTGACCCGCTCGTCCATGAAGTCGAAGCCGGGGTGCCGGATCCAGACGTAATACACCGGAAACCGCCGCAGTTGGCGGATCATGTCGCTGTCGAAGCGAAAATCCGTGTTGAGCAGGACCTGGTCAGGATCGGCGGGATGCGGAATGGGCGCGGCGAGGACCATCCCGGGTTCGAGAGCACTGACCGGCAAACGGATCATTGCAGCTTCCAGACAGCGGAACGACTGACTTCGGGGGCAGTTCCGCTCTCCTTATCTCGACCCGTCCGGGGCGTGTCTCCAGGCGCATCTGCACGAAACTGCCGCAGGACGCGCGCGGGCAGCCCGACGTGCCCGGTGAACACCCCGGTTCCGGCAGCAGCAGGTTACCGGACGTCCCATGGAGGTGTTCCGGCCCCAAGGGTAGGATCGCGGCCAGCCAGACCGGCGGGCTCTGCGGGAGGAGGCAGGCCGCGCGAGGCATGATGAGCCGAATCAAACCGATTCCCGATCGTTCGGAACTACCCG
>CAZJTF010000386.1:0-6385 GCA_964548565.1 uncultured Planctomycetales bacterium
TCCACAGGTCACCGCATACGGCGGAAACTGGGTCCTGGGTGGTCCTGGAGGAACGGGTAATAGCTTACTGGTCTACATCGAGGATCTGTCGCTCTACGTGGGTGCGATCAGCAACAGCTACAGTGGCGGATTCTGGGGTTTCATCTGTGATACGCCCTTCACCTCGGTCAGACTGGTCGGAGGATCGGGCAGACATCAACAGAATTACAGCCTGGATGATATGGTGTATGCCCCTGTCTCTCCAACCTCGGACTTTGACGAGGACGGCGACGTTGATGCAGATGACTTCGGCATCTTCAAGATCTGCGCCACCGGTCCGGCTGTACCGTACACCCCGGCTTTCTTGCCGGAGCCTGCGCCTGGCTGCACACTGACGCCGGACGGCGAGGGCCATATCGCTGCCGACTTCGATCTTGACGGCGACGTTGACCACTCCGACTTCGGCATCTTCCAGCAGTGCTTCAGCGGAGCCAACACGATAGCCGACCCGAACTGCGTCAACTGATGGACGGTTCTCTGGAGCAGGCTTCCTGACCGAACGTACAGGCGGCCTGCGTCCGCCGCCCCATTGAGCGCCTGTCTCAGGAGCTTTGCCCCAGCCTCGTGGCGAATCGCAACGACGGTAACGGGGGCTTGGAGCTGGTATCGGCAGTGCAGTCTCTCGATCAGAGCACGGCGGATGAGATGACAGCAGAACGTCGGCCAGAGTCCCAATCAGCCGGAACTGCTCGATCCCGCCTGCCTGGTTTCGTCGTTCTCACGGATCGCCTCGGTAGAGAGTCGCCGTTGTCTACCCATAGCGTCTCCGTCTGGCTCGGCGTGAAGGACATCCGCCGAACGTGAGAACCAGTGCAAGCCGCTCCCCGCAACGAACTTGACGCGCTGCTCATTGACAGAGGTACCCCGAAGTGCTTAGCCTGAACGGTGGATTGAGGAGACATAACCGTGACTTGGTAGGACCAATTCCGAAAGGACCGCCGCTATGTCACCCAAAATCCTCCTCCTCAGCCTCGTCGGTGTGGTGGTGAGCACTGCGATGTGGAAGCTGGCCACCGTGGGGGCCAGCGAGCCCCCGCCCTCGCCGGAGAGCGTGGCCTTCACGCTCATCTCCCAGTCCGATCCCAACGTGTATCCGCGAACCGCCGTCTACCGGACGCGCGTCGTCTTCGCCGAGACCGGCGAGCCGGAGATGTTCGGGTTCCACAACCGGATCTGGTTCCTGCACCACATGCCGGGAGCCAAAGCCGCCAAGTTCAAACTCAGCGACGTGCTCAACCAGCAGTTCCAGGACCTCAAGGACCAGAACCCCGGTTATCCCGAGACCGCCATTCGCCTGAACGTCTCCTATTACTGGGAGGGTGAACCGGGCGTTCCGGACGGCTTCAACGTCAGTCCCGGCCTCTACTGCGTCGAGCAGCACGACTGCACGCCGGATATCGTCGAGTACACCATCAGATGGGATCAGCCGATCAACGGGTTGGGTGACCTGCCCGCGACCATCGCGCCCGTCGAAGTCGAGTGGTACTACTAACCCCCTCGCCGACCGGGCTGGTCCACCGGGGCTCGGGTCCGTTTCTAACAGGCACTGCCGGTTTGCACGGCTCGCGTCGAGATGGAGTCGGCATCACTCTATGCCTTTGCGGAAGCCCGTTCCAAGCCGGTGGTTTGCTTTGCCCATATCACGAACCAAATGGCCAGAAGCCACGGCGACTTCGAGAAAGGCGAGGCCGAGGGTGCAGTGGGATCACTGCGGCTGGTCGCGTCAGTGGCCAAAGAGTGGCTGCGATCAGAAGATGGAGAACGGCCGTGAAGCTGCGCGAGAGTGGAATGCCAGAGGAGAGCTACTGGGAGACGCTCCTCGATGCGGAGTTGATCCTGGATCGTCTTGGTGTCGATGCCTCAACGGCAGTATCGGCCAGAGCCAGAACCGCTCGATGCCGTCTGCCTGCTCTCATCTCTCTCACGGGTCGCCTCCGGTAGAGGCTCACCAGGCTTCACCCCTAACGTCTTCGTCTGGCTGGCTCCAAGGACACCCGCCCAGCGTGAGAACCAGCTCAATCCGCTGGAGCAGCTTGGCCAACCGATGCCCCTCCTTGCTCGCGTGCAGATCGGCAACGCGCCTCACAGCAGTCGGGATTGGAGTCCATGCCTTTTTGATACACTCTGCGGAGGCGCGGCAGCAAGAAGGGCCAGTGCTGAGAGGCCGTTGGGCTTGCCTTACCCGCCATCCGGCTCCTCTCCATCAGTCCAATGCCGGACTACGCCGTCTTTCTGCTTCACCGATAGGCTCAGGCCAGCAGCCGATCAGCGTCACTGAACTCGCAACCCTCAAAGCTGAGGTACACTTCACGAGTCGATCGTTATGCGAGCACGGTCGAGCCGTTTTGTGGAAGATTTGTGGAAATCGCCAGTGCGGTTTCTGCACCCGGCCGCAGAAGCGGTTTTTGACCCGGCTTCAGAAAAGCCAATCAAATCAGGCTTTTTCGTGTAACGGGGACTTCGACGAGAATGCCGGATGAGGCTTCAGGAGTATCCCCCCCTCTCCGTTCTTCTGTGAGGTAACGGCATGTCGCCTGCGGGCCCGGGTCGTCCCTTGCCCGGGCCTCCTGCATTCACCGAGGGCCGCGTGGCACTGGCGGGCAGGCGGAAGTTGCACTGCGCGCCGCAACAGCTCACAATGAATGCGCCGGTTTGACCGGTCACTTCCTCAGGATGGAGCGTATGGGCGCTGAGGCTTCCGATGAAGTCACCCGGATGATCCGCGAGTTGGCCGGAGGAGACCGCGGCGCGGCCGATCGCCTGTTCCCGCTGCTCTACGATGCCCTGCATGACCTCGCGCAGCGGTATCTGCGCCGCGAACGCGCGGATCACACGCTCTCGCCGACGGCGCTGGTGCACGAGGCGTACCTGAAGCTGGTGGATCAGAGCCGCGTCGACTGGCAGGGAAAAACGCACTTCATGGGCGTGGGCGCACAGGCGATGCGGAGAATTCTGGTCGATCATGCCCGCGCGCGGCAGCGGCTCAAGCGCGGCGCCGGGCGGGCTCGGATCCGGCTGGACGAGGAGGTCGCGCTCTCGGCCGATCGGGATGAGGACCTGATCGCGGTCGATGAGGCCCTGGCCAGGCTCGCGAAGATCGATCCCCGGCAGACGGCAATCGTCGAACTGCGCTTCTTCGGCGGACTCACCGTCGAGGAGGTCGCGGAGGTGCTCCAGGTCTCGAAACGGACGGTCGAAGCGGAGTGGACCGCGGTCCGCGCCTGGCTCAGGCGTGAACTCGGCCGCCAGGACGGCTCATGATGACTCCGGAGCGGCATCAGCGCGTCAAGGAGCTGTTTCTGGCCGCCTGCGAGCTCGACGCGCCCGCACGGTCCGCACTGCTCGACGACGCCTGCCGCGGAGACCCTGAGCTGCGCTCCGAGGTCGAATCACTGCTCGCCCACCATTCCCGGGAGACCCTCATCAAACCGGCGGCACGTGCAGCGCCGCGCGTCAGCGCGTCGGGTGCGACCATCCGCGTGCATGCGGGCGATACGCCTGGTGCCGGTTCCGCAGTTTCCGAACTGGAGGCCCGCTTTCCGCCGGGGACACTCGTTGCCGGGCGATACCGGATTGCCAATCTGCTCGGCCGCGGCGGGATGGGGGAGGTCTACCGGGCCGACGACTGCAGACTGCACCGCACCGTCGCGCTCAAGTTCATTCTTCCCGGCTGCGGCTGGGACGGCGCCGCTCTCGCGCGGTTCTACCAGGAGGCACGCGTCGCCCTCGCGGTGACACACCCGAACGTCTGCCGGATGTACGATCTGGGTGATGCCGGCGGCGAGCCCTTCATCTCGATGGAGTATGTCGACGGTGAGACGCTGGTCTCGCTCCTGCGGCGCGTCGGGCGCGCTCCTCCGGAAAAGGCGGTGGAGCTCGCGCGGCAGCTCTGTGCGGCGCTCGGCGCCGCCCATTCCGCAGGGATCCTGCACTGCGACCTCAAGCCCGGCAACGTGATGATCGACGGGCGCGGTCGTGTGCGACTCACGGATTTCGGCATTGCGGTTGCGGCCGACCACGCCGCCGGCGCGCGGGGTGCGGGAACGATCGGCTATACCGCCCCTGAACTGCTGGAGGGTTCGGCGCCCAGCGTGCGAAGCGACATCTATGCCCTGGGCCTCGTCCTGTACGAACTCTTCACCGGGCGCAAGGCGTTTCCGGAGGGTCTGGATCCGTCACAAGGCGCACAGCCGGTTCCGCCGTCGCGCGTGGTGGAGGGTCTGGATCCCGAAGTCGAACGGATCATTCTGCAATGCCTCGCGTGCGATCCAGTGGACCGACCAGCCTCCGTCTACCAGGTGGCGGGCGTGCTGTCGGGGGGGGATCCCCTGCAGGCTGCCCTGGCGGCGGGAGAAACCCCTCCCCCCGAGTTTGTCGTGGCCGCGGGGCCTCGCGGGACACTGCGGAGGTCGCAGGCAGTGGCGGTGGCAGCCGTCGCTGTCGGCTGTTTTGCGGCCGTGATCCTGCTCGCCGACAGAACGTGTGCTCTCTCCGGGATGACGCTCGACAAGTCGCCCGACGTCCTGAGTGAAAAGGCCGGGCTGGTCCTGGCAACGCTCGGGGACGGGCTCACCGCGGGGGACGCGAGCGGCCGTCTGCGCCTGAGGTACACTGCGCGCTCCGAGGCACAACCAGCCCCATCGAGGCTCGCTGCTCCGGAGGTGATCTTCGACTATACGACCGACCCGC
Organism: uncultured Planctomycetales bacterium; assembly: GCA_964548565.1. GTDB lineage: Bacteria > Planctomycetota > Phycisphaerae > UBA1845 > PWPN01 > CAYLLT01. The sequence continues at coordinate 4,729 of CAZJTF010000386.1, forward strand.
CCACGGAGAGCACGCCGGGCCTGCAGGCAATGTCAGCAAAGCCCGTAAGCACGCGCGTGCTGCTCGACGCCAGCGGACGGCTGCTGTCCTACCGTCGATCGCCGGCTACGACGGACGTCGTGACAGACAATGCCGCGAGAAGCTGGCTGGCGGCTGCAGCGCTGGCCGGCGTGGCGCTGGATTCACTCGAGCCGGCGACACCGAATCCGCCTGCGTTTGCGGCCGCCCACCGCGCCTGGCAGGGCCGCCTGGCGGCGGAGCCCGATCGTACTGTCCGCGTGGAGGGAGGTGCGATCGGCGATCGCATCACCTACTACGATGTCGTCGGAGGCCCTCGGCCGGCTCCCGACGCCGGACGCGACAGACAGTCACTCATCCGCGAGGCGAGTCTCGCACTTCTCGTGATCACGCTACCGGCCGCGCTGGTCCTCGCGCGGCGGAACCTGCGTGCCGGAAAAGGGGATCGGCGTAGCGCCTGGCGACTGGGCGTGCTCCTCTTTGGGCTGGGTGTTCTACTCGGGCTGCTCGAGCATCGGCGGGTGCCGGACCTGATGGACGAGGTGCTGGCCCTGCTTGGTGTGCTGCCGATAGCTGTATTCGTCGGGGTGGTGGCGTGGGCGTACTACATCGCCCTTGAGCCTTACGTGCGGCGGCTGTGGCCGCTCTCGATTGTTTCGTGGACAAGACTGCTCGCGGGACGCTGGGCGGACCCGCTCGTCGGCAGGGATGTCCTCATCGGCACGATCGCCGGACTCGGCCTGACACTCGTGCGGCAGCTGTCGGTGCTCCTGGACATGCGGCTCAGCGGCGAGGCCGTCCCCGTACTGCCACCGCCGGAGGCGAACCTCGGATATCTCACCGGCTTCGAGCACACGGTCGGCAGCCTGGTGTACGCCACCCGGATTGGCGTGGGACGCAGCCTCATTCTGGTCATGTTCATGCTGCTGCTGCGCCTGGCGAGCGGTTCACAGCGCATCGCCAGCGCCGTCTTCCTGACGGTGATCGCCGTCGCCTGCATGATGGGCAGCGAGTCCCTCACGGCCGCCTCAGCGATGTGCTGCGTCCTCATGGCGCTGGGCATTCTGCTTATTCTGGTGCGGGCGGGCTTCCTGTCGCTCGTGGCGTGCCTGTTCGTCATGTTTGCCATCACGAGTGGTCCGATCACGTCGAATTTCCAGACCTGGTACGCCGGGAGCATGGCGTACACGCTGTTTGCTCCGGCTCTGCTCGTCCTGCTCGGCCTGAGGCTTTCCGCCGCACGCTCTGCCGGCGTCCTGCATGCCTGAAACCGGTTCGAATCGGCTGCGGATTCGCCCGGGCGATATCGCGTTGACCGGTGATGCTCACGGAAGGAACGCTCAAGTCGCTATTTGTGCAGAGCGAGCTGTTCGAACGCGCCGCCGGCTACGAAGGACGGACGCGCGAGCGGATCGTCGCCCTGGGGGAGGCTGAGGAGCTCTTCTTCCGCCTGCATCCTCACCACTACAGAGCCCTGCAGACCATCCGCATCGCATCGCAGCTTGGACGGATTGCGCCGCGGCGCGACGAGGTCCTCTGCCGCTGCGAGAGCCGCCTGATTTCTCTGCTTATGAACATCACCCTCACCGCCCTCACGGAAGGGGATCTTCAGCTGCGGGATCACCAGCGTCCCTCGAAC
>CAZJTF010000387.1:0-6346 GCA_964548565.1 uncultured Planctomycetales bacterium
GTTGCGCGACGCCGGCTTCAACGGGGACGTGGCGCGGCACAAGCTCGCCATGGCCGCCACGCTGCTGCTCACCAGCCCCGGCGTGCCGATGATCTATCACGGCCAGGAATTCGGCGAGACCACGCACCGATCGATCAATGAGCGGAATCCGCTCCGCTGGGGACTGCTCAAGACCCGTGGCGGGCGCGGCCTTCACGAGCACTACCGCCGGCTGATCGCGCTGCGCCATGAGCACCCGGCCCTGCGGGCTGACACGTTCCTCATGGGTGCGGTCCACAATGACGAGAAATGGGTCGTTTTTCACCGCTGGGATGAGAATCGTGATGAGGTGGTCGTCGCTGCGAACTTCTCGCCCGACGTGCGCCGCATCACGATGCCCTTCCCCGGGTCCGGCGCCTGGCATGACGTGATCTGCCAGCGCTGCGTGAAGGTGGGCGATGATCTGAAGGCGGACATGGAACTGCAGGGCCTCGAGATCGCCGTGTTCGTGCGCAGCTGAGAGATTCCGCGAGCCGAAAGGACGGTCCATGAGTGATACGTTCGTTCTGAGCCCCGAAGCCCGCCGCCCTCCGGCCCCGCGCCGTCGTGTCGTGCTCGTGACCGGTGCGGCAGGCAACATCGGTTCGTACTTTGCCCGCGCGGCTTGTGAGCGCTATGCGCTGCGGCTCATGCTGCACGCTCAGGACGATCCCGCTTGCGTCGAGGGCTGCGGCGAATGCGTGCAGGGCGATATCCAGGATCTCGACCGGATGAAGGAGCTGTGCCAGGGGGTGGACACTGTGCTGCACCTGGCGGGCAGTGCCAGGCCTGACGCGGTGTGGGACCAGCTCCTGCGGAACAACATCATCGGCACGTACAACGTGTTCGTCGCCGCTCATGCCGCGGGCTGCCGGCGGGTGATCTACGCCTCCAGCATTCACGCCGTATCGGGCTACCCCGCCGGCCGTCAGGTGCACGCCGACGAGCCGGTGAATCCCGGCGATCTGTACGGCGTGTCGAAATGCTTCGGCGAAGCCCTCGCCCGCTACATGGCGGAGCAGCGCGGCCTCGCTTCCATCATCCTGCGGATTGGTGCATTCCAGCCGCTGGAAACCGCGCGCCATCCTGACAGCACACGCCTGATCGATGCGTTCGTGTCGCAGCGGGACATGACGCAGCTCATTTTTCACAGCATCGACAACGAGGACCTGCGCTTCGCCATCCTGCACGGCCTCTCGAAGAACACGTTCAACCGCATGGATATCAGCGAAACCTGCCAGCTCGTCGGTTATCAGCCCCAGGATGACCTCAGCCGCGAAAACCCCCGCCTGCAGCCTCTCGGCCTCGACCAGCTCCAGAACCACAGTGAAAAAGACGGCCAGGAGCCGGGCATCCGCGAGCAGCTCTAAAAGCCCCGTCTGTCGCCCGGACGGCCCGCGATTGCGCTCGGTTCTGCCGCCGTGGATGGTACAATATCGGTGTGCCGCCTGGTCGCTTCGCGGCGGCAGTGCCGGACAGCATGACATCGGACCTTCCACCAGTGGAGGCAGAGCAATGCTTCTGACACCGGAAGAGCGCGAGTGGCTGGTGAATCGTCGAACCGAGATTAACGAGGAGCTCGAGCAACTCTCGGCCGCAGATCCCAGTGACACGGTGATCGACCGCAACGAGCGACGGGCCGAGCTGCTGCTCGAACTCGAGGACATCGAGGACGAGATCGGCGACGAGCCCGCCTGAACGCCCCGCAGCACCGGTCGTTTGCCCACCGCCGATGGACCGGCACCGCATCTCCTGCTGGTGCACAGCTCCAGTTTATGTTAATCTTGTCCGGGTGCGGTGAACCGTACGCTGTCGCGGAGCCGGTTGCATGGAGTATTTCCGTACCCTCGCCGTGGTGCTGGCGGTGATGGTCTGCGCGAGCGCGCGGGCGGATCGCAGCCTCAACGACCTCAGCGGGCCCTGGCGCCTGTTCGTGGACGATCATGCCGTCGCCGAAAAGTCCGGCATCGTCCGGACGTACCACCCGTTCGTCAAACACGCCGGCAACCCCGTGCTCGTCGGCGATAAGCCGTGGGAAGCAGGGATTGTGTACCTGTACGGCACGGTGCTTCCGAACGAAACGGGCACCGGTTATCGGATGTGGTACGCCTGCCTGCCGAAAATCGACAACTACGACGGCAGCCACACGCTGTACGCCACCAGCACCGACGGCATCACCTGGACCAAGCCGAATCTCGGCATCCGCACCTGGAACGGCTCCGCGAACAACAACATGTTCTTCAACCGGACCACCGGCAGCGGTATCTCCAGCACGATGCACACGCCGTGGGACCCCGACCCGTCGCGCACGTACCGATTCATGAACTACGAGGGCGGGGGCTTCTGGGGTGCCTACTCCGCCGATGGCGTCCAGACGGTCGACGTTCCCGGGAATCCCGTCTTCACCGGCGGGAGTGATGTCGGCCAGTTCATGTGGGACCCGTTCCTCGAGCGATACCGCGGGTACGTCAAGAATTCGTGGTACGACTGGAACGGGCTTCGCCGGCGCGCGGTCGCGCTCACCGAAACCACCGACATCGCCTCGTGGCCCACCGAGGAGTTGATCCTCGTGCCCGACCGCCACGACGATCGCTGGTCAAGCAACCCCGTTTACCGGACCCATTTTTACGGGCTGTCCGCATTCGCCTACGAGTCGATGTACATCGGTTTCCTGTGGATCTTCCGCGCGACGGATGCAGAGGGTTACTACGTCGGCCCGGTCTACACCGAGATCGTGACGAGCCACGACGGCGTGCACTGGGAGCGGGAAGAGGGCGATCGCCCGCCGATGGTGCCGCTCGGGCCGAACGGGGCGTGGGATGACGGGCAACTCTACACCGCGACACAGCCGATTCTCGTGGGCGATACGCTCCGCCTCTATTATGGCGCCTGTAACCAGCCGCACGGCACAGGACTGAACATCACCACGTGTTCCATCGGCCTCGCCACGCTGCGCAAGGACGGGTTCGCTTCGTTGGATGCGGGGAGCACGCCCGGTGTTCTCACGACGCACATCCTGACCCATGCAGCCGGCAACCTCCGCGTCAATGCGACCGCGAGTGGCGGCTCCGTTCGGGCCGAAGTGCTCGACGCCGACCGGAACGTCATCCCCGGCTACAGCGCGGACGCGTGCCTGCCGCTGACGGGTGACGGCATCGACCAGCCGGTTGCCTGGAGTACGAAAACGCAGCTGCCCGATGAACCTGCAGGGATTCGGCTGCGCTTCATCCTCCAGAACACCAGCCTCTACTCATTCCGGGCGGATGGCCCCCTCGATGTGCTGGAGGGCCCGAAGTTCTCGGTTCACCCCCAGCCGGTGACCACCTGCCCCGGAGGGACGGCCACGTTTACCGTGGAGGCAACGGGGACTGGCGAACTGACGTACGCCTGGCACCGGGACGGCGCGCTGCTGGCATCGGGGGCTCGCCACTCCGGCGTCGACACGCCGTCATTGACGATCTCGCCCGTCTACGAATCAGACGCCGGTCGCTACGCGTGCGTCGTGCGCGACGGCCTGACCTCCTCGACGTCAAACGAGGCCGCGCTGGCGACGGTGACGGTCAGCTTCACCGGCATCGGATCACTCGGAACCGGCGGCAGCACCGTTTCCGGCGTGGCCTCGGACGGCTCAGTCGTCTGCGGCACCAGTGCCGGTCAGCCTGTCATTTGGACAGCGGGCGGCGGTCTGGTCGGGCTCGGCCTCCCTGGCGGCGCCACCAGCGCCACCGCGGTCGGCGTCGGGATCGGGCCGGGCGGATCCGTGGTCCTGGCCGCCGACACGAATGCCGCGACGTCTCGTGCTCGCCGGTGGGACGGCAACACCGCGGGCCTCGGAACATGGAGCGACCTTCCCAGGCTGCGTGGCACGACCGAATGGCAGCCGCTCGCTCTCGGAACGGACGGCAACTCCGACGTATGGATCGCCGGCAGTTCTCCGAATGGCGGCGACGGAAACGGGCGCGAGGCCGCGTACTATCGCCAGTCGAGCGGCACGACGGTCGCCCCTCCCCTGCCGTCTGGCGGACACGACCACTCCGACCTGCACGCCGTCGCCGACAATGGCTACGCGGCCGGCCAGTACCAGTACCTCGGCGTCGCGCCGACCGGCGGGGCTCGGAACGCGATGAAGTGCACCGGCCCCACCTCGAGCAGTCCACTGAACACTCTCCTGGGCGCCCCGAGCAGCAAGAATGAAGCGATCTGCCGGGCCATCTCGCGCAATGGCGCGGTCGCCGGCGGCTGGAGCTTCTACACGAATCAGGTTGCATTGGGACAGCCGTGCCTCTGGACGAGCCAGACCGGCGTGGTGCCCCTGCCGTTCATTCCCGGCGGCGACGGCGATAACGACGGCGCGGTCCTCGCGATCAGCGGCGATGGCACCCTGGCGGGAGGCTACACCTTCTACAACGGTCCCGTTGACGGACCGCGCGAAGCCTTCATCTGGGACGCCGTGAGCGGAACGCGCCGGCTGCAGGATGTCCTCTCGACCGCATATGCCCTCGACCTGACTGGATGGAACCTGCAGGAGGTACGTGCGATTTCCGCGGACGGGCGGACGATCGCCGGTATCGGCCTCCACGACGCTCGGCCCGAAGGCTGGGTCGCCCGGATCGGGTCGGTCGCGCAGCCGCCCTCCATCGAGCAACAGCCAGTCAAGCAACTCGTCACCCCCGGGGGTACCGCAACGTTCGCTGTGACTGCTTCCGCACCCGCCCCGTTGAGCTACGTCTGGCAGAAGGACGGGCTCGACCTCGCCGAGTCATCCCGGATCATCGGGGTTCGCGGCCCTGTCCTCGTGATCCTTGGCGTCACGACAGACGATGCCGGCGTGTACCGCTGCGTCGTCAGCGTCCCGTGCGGCGTCTCCACCTCGCAGGAGGCTTCCCTGTTGCCGCTGCTGCCGCCCGACCAGGACCGGGACGGCGACGTGGACGCGGATGACGTTCCGCTGTTCCAGCAGTGCGCAACCGGTGCCTCGGTCCCCGTCGAACCACACTGCGCGCCCAGCGACTTCGACGGCGACGGCGACGTGGACCTCGACGACTACGGCATGCTGCAGCGGTGCTACAACGGCCCGGGCCGCACGCCAGCCCCCGCCTGCCTTGTGGACTGAGCATGGACCGGCCGTCCGCACTCCCTCGGGAGCGGCGGTCATTGATGCCGTCCCCCCATCCAGCCGGTGACAGCGATTTGTCACCGTCGCCGGCACCGGATTCGGGTGATTTCCCGCCCGCGGCCGCATTCTGAACCGCCCGCCCGCCTGATACACTGCAACACGACAATTTCGAACCGCCGACCCGTGGCGGTGCTCCTCACGATGATGGAGAACAGGCTGATGTGGCTTCCCCGTGAAATCGATCTGCTCATGCTGGTGCTGATGATGACCGTGGCCGTGCTGCTCCGGGGGCGGGCGCGTGCAGACGCGCAGCCGGCCGTCACCCGCATGGGCGTGCTCGAATCGTGCTTCGTCGTGCTGCTGCTCGGACTGGTCGTGTTCGTCAACTCACTGGGGTTCGGGCAGTTCTGAGGCCGCAGGACGCGGCCGAGACGCGAACCGGAGGACCCGATGGCCATTCCATTTCAGAGCGATGACGCCCTCAGTACGCTTCCCGTCGTCGCGTTTGCCGCTTTCATGCTGGTCCGGATGCGGATGCAGGGCGTGCTGACCGACGAAATGATTTCCGACCTCTACGCCCCCTTTTCGCGCACGACGCTGACCGTGATCGGGGCGATCGTGGCCCTGTGGCAGGTCAGTTGGATCCTGTCGCGCCTGGTGAGCTGAGCAGCGCTGCCCCTATTGCAGCCGGGCGAGCATTTCCTCGAGGCGTTTCGCGATGCCGTCGAGGACCGCGCGGGCCTCGTCGAGCCGCTCCTGCAGGGACAGGACGCGCTCGTCCTGCCCCCGCCGGATCGCCTGCTTGAGCTCGCGTTCCATCGCCCGCGTCCGCTGGCGGATCTCCATGGCCAGCGTGCGGATCTGCTGGGCAGCCGTTCCCGAGGCAGACTCCTCCTGAAGCCCCGTCCCGACGACCGCAATCACTTCCTGCCGGCAGGGCTCGAGATCCACCTTGAACGTCGTGAGCACCATGGCGGCGACGCCGTCGTGCACCCGCAGCAGCCCCAGCAGGATGTGCTCCGTGCCGACGTAGTGGTGCCCCAGCGCGCGAGCCTCCTCGATGGCCGACTCGATCACCTGCCGGACGCTGAAGCCGTCGCCGTTGCCGAGGTTGAAGGCCTTGACCTGCCCGGGCTCGGCGGCGTCGAGGGCCAGTATGTGGGCGTCAGCCAGATCGAGAACGTGGATGTAGTCGCGTATGCACGTGCCGTC
>CAZJTF010000388.1:0-6314 GCA_964548565.1 uncultured Planctomycetales bacterium
CGGGCCTGCATCAGGGGCCTAGCTAGGACGGCTCGTTCGAGTCGAGAAGTAGCCTGCGATCGGCACGGTTGAGGGCCAGAAGCCTCGGATCGGGTGCACAAGCACGCCATGCGACTCCCCCGCCATAACGTCCGATAATGTATGTTATGTTGCGTTCGGGAATACAGGGCGGTCAGGGCCGATCCGGCGGCCCGACCAACACCGCCGCCACGTGCCCTCCGAATCCCAGGGATGTCTTGAGGATCCAGCCCCGCTGCTGGAATGCCCGCATCGGCAGGCACACCTCTCCCAGTTCCGGATCCGCCTCAATCAGGCTGATGTTCCCGGGTGCACGCCCCGCTTGGACAGCCAGAACTGCGACCGCCAGTTCCACGGCCCCTGCTGCGCCGAGCAGGTGCCCGATCGCACCCTTGATGGAGACGACCGGCAGATCTGCTGTGCGTGCGGCGGCAATCGTCCGGATGGCCCGCATCTCGGCGGCGTCGTTGGCTGGGGTCCCCGTCCCGTGGGCGACGACGCAGCCGACCTTCGCGATCCCGCCGCCGGCCATCCGGCACGCCCGGTCGATGGCGTACGCCAGGGACGCGCCGTCGGGCGACGTTTGCGTGATCCCGGCCGGATCCGTCGCCGTGGCCCATCCGTGAAGCTGCGCCAGTGCCCGGACGCCGCGACGACGTGCGGACGCACCGGACTCCAGCACGATCGCCGCAGCGCCCTCGCCGACAACGAAGCCGCTGCGGCTCCGGTCGAACGGTCGGCAGGCCCAGGCCGGGCCGAACTCCGGATGCGCCGGCGCCAGCACGCCCATCCGCTCGTAGGCCGCCATCCAGAGCGGATGAATCGATGCGTCCGAGGCGACGCAGATCGCGACATCCGTGTCGCCGTCAGCGATCGCCTGCGCGCCACGGATCACCGCAAAAGCTCCGGTCGCGCAGGCGGCGACACTGCAGTGCGCACTGCTGGTGCAATAGTCTAAAAGGCGTGTAATAGTCCTTAAAGGCACTGGCGGCAGTACGGAGTCAGTGCGGCGGCAAACTCTAGATACGTTATGTACCTGGTTCTTAAAAGTGTTGTCGATAGGGGGCTCAATAGGCTTACTTATACCAATAAACATATGAACAGGGCAACAGACTCTAAGCGAGGCTGCGTCGAGTGCTTCCTGGATGGCACCGTGTGCCATCGCGCCCGCCCGGTCCGGCCGCACGCCGTAACCATCCGGTATCGCCGCGAGGATCGACCCCCCCCACGGCGCCGTCCGTCGGGAGACAAACCGCCCCCCTGCCAGCAGTGCATCAAAAGAGGCCCTGGCGTCGCCGCCCGCGGGCGAAACGATTCCGACCCCCGTCACGAGGATCTCAGGTGGTGACATGTTCCAGGTACCGCACCGCACGAGTCGTCGGCTGCGGCCGCTCCCGGGTTTCCTCGTACTCGGCGATGGCCAGGCCCAGGTCGCGCACCATCTGTCGATCCTGTGCGGCCGCCCGCCCGTAGGTCGTCAGGTAGTTGCCGATCAGGAAACTGTCCGCGCCCGCAAGGAAAATCCAGCTCTGCAAATCCCGCAGGTTCACTTCGCGACCGCCTGCAATCTTGAGCTCCTGCCGCGGCAGCAGAAAGCGGTACACCGCGATGATTCGCAGGCACTCCATGGGCGGGATCGGCTCCGAGCCTTCCAGCGGCGTTCCGTCGATCGCGATCAGAAAGTTCAGCGGCACGACGTCCGGGTCGAGGTCCCGCAGTTCGAGCGCCAGATCAAGTCGATCCTCCCACGTCTCGCCCATGCCGAACAGGGCGCCGGTGCACAGGCTGATGCCCGCCGCCTTCAGTCGCTGGAGCGTTTGCAGGCGGTCGTCGTACGTATGCGTCTGAATGATCCGCGGGAAGTGCCGCCGCGACGTCTGCAGATTGTGGTTGTACCGCTGGACCCCGAATTCCTTCAGCCGATCTACCTGCTCGTCATTCAGCACGCCAAGCGAGGCACACGCCCGGATTCCGCCCCCCTGCCGGATCCGTTCGAGCGTCGACCCCCAATGCTCGATCTCCTCGTCGCGGGGTCCCAGGCCGCTGTTGACGATCCCGAACGAGTCGGCACCGCTGGCCTCCGCCTCGGCGGCGGCCTCCATGACGCGGTCCGGCTGCAGCACGGTGAGACCCTTCACCGGCGTTTTGTAGTGGGCCGACTGGCTGCAGAACGCACAATCCTCGCTGCATCGCCCCACCTTGGCGGCCACGATGCTGCAGCAGCGGACGGCGTTTCCCCGGAAATGTCCTCGGATCTGCGAGGCCGCCCGGAAAACATCCGGGAGATGGCTCGCATCGACCTGGATCAGCCACTCCGCCTGCCGGCGTGAGAGCGCAGTCCCCGTAATCACCTGCCTCGCCAGCGAGGCGATGGTTTCAGCGGTCATGCATGGTCCTTGAGAGGGTCCCGAATGCGGCGCCGGCCCTCAGCGCCGCAGCGCCGGACGTGCGGCCGCCGGCCGAACGTCCAGCTGCTCCACAATTTCGAGGGCGTTCGTCTGCGGGTTCAAGCCGTAGACATTCATCCTCTGGCTGGCCGTGTCCAGCACGTAAACCAGCTCGGAAATATCGTCGAGCTGTCCGACGGTGACGATGTACTGGCCCGCCGCTCCGGCCGCGGGGGCGGCGCCCGCCAGGACCGTGGCCGGCGAGAATGCCTGCACAAGCACGAAAGCCGTCAGCAGTACGACCGCCGTGACGCTCAGAATCCCGATCGCGAAATCCTTGCTGTTCATTGCCGCCCCCGATCTGCGCCCGGCTGCGCGGCAAAGTCCCGGGACAGGTCCCGGCTCGTGACGTAACGCACCCGTGTGGGCTGGCCGCCGACCCGCGGGAAAGTCGTGCGGAACACATGCAACTGTCGGGCGCCGCTGTCGAGCAGATAGACGGCGTCGTTTCCGACTTCGGCCCGCGCGGAAAACAGCATCGTTTCCCCCCGACGGGCAGCCGCGGCCGCCGCCTGGGCCATCGCCCGCGGCGGAGAGAACACGGTCAGGATCAGCGCTGCCAACAGCAGCACGTTGACCCCGACCAGCAGCACAACAAGAACGCGTTTGCTCATGGTCGCAGTCTCCGATCAGGCGGCGTGCGGAACCGCATCACCGCGTTGGACAGTTACTGCAGGTTGGAGCGTTTGGCGGGCTTGAACGCAACGACAAGCGTGCCGACAAGGAACACGGCCCCGATCAGCCACTCAATCATCACCGATTCTTCCGCGCCCGACTTGCGCGATACCACCTCGCGTGATTGCGCCAGCACCGGCGGAGCGGTCAGCACCCACGACATCAGAACCGTCAAGGCACGTCCGAGCATCGCTTTCGTTCCTGGGCCCTTCTGCAACATGCGCCCAATGGTAGCCCCACCCCAGCCGCGCGTAAAGGCGATCAGGGCGACGAGGCTGCCCGCGCGGGCTCTGCCGGCGACGCTGACAGGCCGATGCGGACCGGCGACGCGATCCGACGAAAGACCTCCGCCGCGACCGACACGGTTTCCCACCGGGACGACCGCACGCGGCAGTGGCGCCGATACGCTTCCAGCGTGACCGAGTAGAACGTATAGCTGTTCCCCAGGTAGACGAACGGCTCGCCTTCCGGCCAGCGCTCCGGGTCCCCCTCCAGGCGGTACGCGAAGACGAACCGCGCCTCGAACCCGTCACCGAAGACGAACTGCCACTCGGCCAGGCTGTCGAGATCCGCCTGGATCACCCAGTTTTCCCAGTAGCGCGGTGCCCGCCCCCCGCCGGCGTACGGGAAGCGTCGCCCTTTGACGTCCGCGATCCAGTTCGGCCCCCCCGGCGGGTACACGAGAAAGTCGAACGACTTGATCTCTTCGCCCGCCAGCGCGATCCGTCGGCTCTCGTCCACCGGCACGTGCGGCACCCCGGCATCGCACAGGAACGCCTCGAACGCCGACTCGTAGTGGACATGCCGCTTGGTCATCGATTCGGTTTCCCGCCCCGCGAAGCAGAGACTACTCTGGAAGTCCACAGGATACAAGAGATTAGAAGGCGTCGAGCGTCGAGCTGGCCCGCTGCCACCCGAAACCGGCCCCTGGGTATAACCATGTTGGACGGTCCGCGCAGGCAGCTCGATCCTGCTGGAAGCCCTGCTGCACACGTCGGTTACGTGGTGACATGCGACCGCGGCCAACGATGAATTGCTGGGGTTCACATTGTTCGTGCCGGTATGCGCCAGTACACTCCTCGCATAGGCACGGACGAATTCTGAAGATTTCCAACTTGGTCTTGACGGCTCCTCGAATCAGTGCTAAATTACTCCACAGTGGCTCCCGGCGCAGGGCCGAATCGCTGCAAGTCTTAAGTTTGGGCTTGCGCTCATCGATGCGCAAGGCGATGAGCGGGAGGCGTTCATTCCCTCGGGTGCTTTTTCTTGCCCGTTTTCTGCGCCCCTGCGGGCTCGGCACGTCACGCACGCGCGGTTTCGGTCGCGACTCCGAGCCTGCTTCTGGAGGCTTCGCATGCGGCTCCACCCTCTTGGACTTGGGCTGTTGGCTGCTTCGATGCTGCTGGGGCCACTGCGTTTAGCCGCAGAGGAACAGGAATCTTCTTCGACGCAGCCGGTCGGGAGTTCCGACGCAGAGGCCGCACGTGTCTTCTTGGCCGAAGCTGAATCTGCGGCTGGCGTGACCAAGCTTCGCCTGCTGTTGAAGGCCGGTGATTCCTTAGCGCAGGCAGCCAGGCTTGATGACGCACTTGACGCCTATGACAGGCTGGCCCAGGCCTCGCAGTCCAGGTACTGGGAACAGGTTGCGCTCATTCGCAAAGCCAGAGCGTGTGTTCCCTCGCGCCCGAACGATGCACTGAGCCTCGCTGCACAATACGAAGCGACCTATCCCGAGTCCTCCCTTGCCGTTGAGGCGCAGATCGTCCGGCTGTCGGTCAACGGTTTCGACGCGACGATGGCGGCACGGCTGCGAGAAAGGGAAAGACTTGCCTCGGCTGAGATCGGACACGCTCAGGCGCTTCTGAAGCAGGCACGGCATGAGGACGGGCTGGCCCGCCTGCGGATCGTCGTCACCCAGTATGCCGGCAGGCCTGCAGCTCTCCGCGCGAGCGACACGCTGGGGCACGCGCTCTGTGGGCAGGGGCAGAATGTGGAAGCGACACGATGCTTCCGGCAGATCGTGGACACTGCCGCGCCCGTGGCTCCTCGCGCGCAGGTCGTCGCCAGGGCGCGTCTCCGCCTGGCGGCGTTGTACCACGCGTCCGGCGATCGGGCTGCTGCCGCTTCCCTGTATGACGAGGTGAAATCTCAGCAGGGGGCAGGGGCCAGTCGCGCCGCGCTCCAACTCGGAGGCGTGGTGTTTGAAGTGCTGCAACACGATCAGATTCCCGCCACCGCGGACTGGGTCCGCTTGAGAGACCTTCTCAATGATGCCGTTGAGTCGGAGTACAGTTCGCCGGCCGAGAAGGTGCGAGCCGAACTGATGCTGGTTGAGGCATATGCGTGGCAGGATGGCTACGCGGGCTGCTTGAGTGCTGCAAACGCATTCACCTCGCGTCAGGACGTCCACAGTATCTCGCGTCAGGACCTTGCCACGGCACATTGCTTCGCCGGTCACGCTGCCTATGTGCTGCGGGACTACCCGCAATCAGTCCAGCACTTCCGTCGGGTCATCGAGTACTACCCCACCGAGGAGGCGATCTGGCCGGGCATGGACCACCTCCCCCGCGCGCTGTATCAGGTCTGGGAGTCGCTGACGCGGATGGGGGCACCTGCGGAGGAGGTCGGCAGTGCTGAAGCGGCTCTCAAGAACCGGTTTCCGGAGTCCCCGTACAACGTGCTCCTCTCCATTCAGAAGCCGCTGCTTCGCACCCGGTCGGCAGCCGAAGGTGCCGCACCGAGGGAGTAGGCCATGCACAGCCTGAGACTCATCACCGTTGTTCACACGCTGGTCGCTGTGCGAGCCTGCTGGTGTCTGGCCGCCTGCATGCCACACTGCCCCTGCCCGCCTTGCCCGGACGCCAGGATGGGGCAAGCGATGTCGGCCGAGCCGAACAAGGGCACACAGCGCGCTTGCCAGCAACAGACGAATCCCTGCTCGATCAACGATGCCCCCTGCTGGGCCGCCTACTTCGGCTTCTGGCCGCTCGTCACCGACGCGGATTTGCTCGATGAGTACGACTTCCACCTGAGCCGGGAGCCGTGCATCTGCACGGTCTACTTGAAAAGCACGACGATCGTCGGCGGTGGTCCGTACGACTGGACCTGGGGAGGGTCCATTGACCCCAGCGTTGCATAATTCTGCGCCTCAGGCGGCGGAACGCACGGCTTTGA
>CAZJTF010000389.1:0-6266 GCA_964548565.1 uncultured Planctomycetales bacterium
CGCGGGCCGTCCAAACGGAGGGGGGACCCTGGACGCAAGCAAAAAAAACCCCCGCATCCGCCAGACCAGCGGGTGCGAAGGTCGAGGAGGAGGACCCGAGTGCCGGCGCCGCGGCGGCGCCGGAAAAGCCGCCGGTCCGCCCGGGAAGGCGGGGCAGCTCCGAATATTGCGGGACCGGCAGGCGGTCGCCGCGTTCAGAATCGGCTGCCCGAAACCCGAACTTGACAAGCCGGGTCGCCCGGCATGGCGGCACCCCGGGCGAGGAGCCCGTTCTCGGGGTGCACCGGAAAAGCGGGGATGCAGCGGCGAGGTCCGGATTCGGCGAACGCGACTCGGACGTCTGTCGTACCTTCAGGGAGGCCCGGCACTGTTTTCACCGACCGGCCGGTATTATGGTAGGTCGGTGATGATTGCGGACATCGGAACCCGCAGGAAATCCCGGAATCGTTCGTTTTTACAGGTGGGTCGGCCAGCAGGACAGGGACGCGAGATGCGAATACAGCGCATTAAATGCGTTAATGCTTTAGTCGAGTGCCGAGCTTGGTAAAATTTGGCTGAATTCCACTGGAAATAGGACCGGAACGGTGCTATATTTACTGGCATGATGACGGGCACCATGAGGGGGCCAAAGATGAGGAATAGAGAGACCAAGAACCACAAGTTCACTGCCGGAGTCGATCCTGAGCAGCTCTGGTATGTATCGGACCCCCGGATTCGGACCAAGTCCGCCTCCGACGAGGCCCAGCGGATTGCTGAGTGGATCGAAACGCGTCGCGAGGAGGACGTGCAGCCGGATGAGCAGGCGCTGTTCGTTGCGCTGCACACGGCGGCGTACCGTGCCTCCCGCCCGGTGCGCACGAAGCCCATCTCGCGCGCGGAGCGCAATACATGGGCTCGGCGGTGGCAGGTCATCCGCGAGTACATCGTCGAGCGCAACCTCGGCCTGGTCTACTCGATGATCAGCCGGTTCACCTCGAGCAATATCGACGAAGACGACCTGCTGAGCGACGCGTTGTTCGGCCTCACCCGTGCGGTGGACCGGTTCGACCCGTGGCGCGGGTTCAAGTTCAGCACGTACGCCTGCAACGTGATCGCGCGGGCGTTGATGCGCCGGGGTCGTCAGGAAACCAACTACCGGCGACTGTTCCCGGTCCAGCACGATATCTCCTTCGAGCGTCCCGATTCGTCTCCGGACAGCCAGACCGAGCTCTACGTCGAGCGCCTCCACCGGGTGCTCAACGAGAACCTCGGCGCCCTGACCGAGCTCGAGTCCAACATCCTGGCCCAGCGGTTCCCGACGGACCGCAATGCCCGGCTGACGTTCAAGGAGATCGGCGATGCGATCGGCCTGAGCAAGGAACGCGTCCGCCAGATCCAGAACATCGCCCTCGGCAAACTCCGGAACGTCCTCGTCGAGGACCCGGTACTGAAGTAACGCATCCGACCAACGAAAACACCGGCCCGTCGCGCTGCGGCGGGCTTTTTTCTTGCGCATCACGAACGCCACCGGCTCTCACAGCAGCGAGACGGGGTCGACGTCGACGAGTGCCAGCGGCGTGTTCGGGGTGAGCACCTTGTCCTGCCGCAGGCGCTCCATTGTCTCGAGCAGGCGGCTGGCGTCCGGGCTCCGCACCAGGAAGTCGTACCGGTACCGGTTGCGCATGCGCGCGAGCGGGGCGGACTGCGGGCCGAGCACGTCCGCCTTCAAAGCGTGCGTGGTAATGTGGTCGCGGATCGCGGTCGCCAGACGTCGGGCCTCCCCCTGCGCCTCGGAGTCGGTTGCGGCCGACACGATCACGCGAGCCAGCCGGCTGAACGGCGGCCAGCCGAACTTCTTTCGCAGCGGCAACTGCTCCTGCACGAACCCCTCGTAGTCGTGTTTCCCCGCGCGACGCAGCGTCGGCGTGGGTTCCTCGAGACTCTGCACGATGACGCTTCCGCCGGCGGTCGCCCGCCCGGCGCGTCCCGCCACCTGCGTGATCATCTGAAACGTCCGCTCGTCCGCCCGGAAGTCGGGTGTGCTCCGGCCGATGTCGGCGTTGATCACCCCCACGAACGAGACGTACGGAAAATCCAGCCCCTTCGCGACCATCTGCGTCCCGATGAGCACATCGATACGCCGCGCTTCGAACTCGCCGACGATCTGTTCGTATTGCTCCACTTTGGTCAGCGCGTCGCTGTCGGCGCGGGCGATGCGTGCATCCGGAAACTTGACGCGGAGCTCCTCCTCGACGCGCTGCGTTCCCATGCCGAAGCGGATCAGCGTGCCGCCGCAGCCCGGGTCGCCGCAGCGGACCGGCACGACCATGCGCGACGAGCAGTGGTGGCACTTCGCCTTTCCGGTCGTCTGATGAAAGACCATGTTTGAGCGGCAATTCGGGCAGACGATCGGCGTGCGGCACCGGCTGCAGACCAGGTAACTCGCGTAGCCGCGCCGGTTGAGCAGCAGCACCGCCTGCCGCCCGTCCGCGAGCGTCCGGCGCAGCCCCTCCTCCATCGGGCGGCTCAGCAGGTGCACGCCCCGGCGTTCCTGCTGCTCGACCTGCATGTTCACGAACTCGACCCCCGGCATCGGCAGCCCGGCGATGCGATTGTGCAGCGTGACGCGCTCGAAGTGGGGGAGCCGCTCGCAGTTGTGCCAGGTCTCGAGTGCGGGCGTCGCCGAACCGAGGACCACCGGCACACCGGCCATCTGGGCCCGGCGGATGGCGACATCCCGCGTGTGGAAGCGCGGCGCCTGCTGGTTCTTGTAGCTTCCTTCCTGCTCCTCGTCGACAACGACGACGCCCAGGTCGGGGCAGGGGGCGAACACCGCGCTCCGCGTGCCGATCACGACTTTCTTGTCGCCTCGGGCGATGGCCGCCCACGTGAGCGACCGCTGCACGCCCGTCAGGCCGCTGTGGATCACCGCGACATCGCGGAACCGGCTCGCCAGCCGGTGAACGACCTGCGTGGTGAGTGCGATCTCGGGCACGAGCAGGATCGCCTGGCGTCCCCGCGCGAGCGCCGAGCGGATGGCGCGGATGTAGACCTCCGTCTTGCCGCTGCCGCTGACGCCGAAGAGCAGCACCGCGCGGAACTGCCGCGTCTCCATGAGCGCCTCGATGCGCTGGATCGCCTGGGACTGCTCCGGCGTGAGTGCGAAGACGGGCTCCTCGCCCGGTTCGTCAAAATCCGGCGCGGCGGCCGCTTCGAGGCGTGTCTCCACCGTGAGAAGCCCTGCCTTGACCATCGCGGCGATGATGTCCCTGGTCGCGCCCGACCGCTCGATGAGTTCGTCGAGATCGAGCCCCTCCGGCGAGGCGCTCAACGCATCGAGGACCGCCCGGCGTTTCGGCGACAGGGTCCGCTCCGCCGCGGGATGCGACACTTCCGGCGAAGCAGGGGCCTTGTCCGTGATGCGCAGCCGCTTCACACTGCGAAAGCCGCTCTGGCTGCGGACCGCCTCCGGCACCATCGCCGCCAACGTCCGCCCCAGCGGGCAGCAGTAGTACCGCGCCATCCACCGCCCGAGTTCGAGCAACTGGTCCCCGAGCAGGCGCTGGTCATCGAGTACCTCCGCCACCGGTCGGAGCGTGTTGGTCCAGGCTTCCTGCCCCACCGCCACGCAAAACGCCGGCTGCGGTGAGCGGGCCCGCCCGAAAGGCACCAGCACCCGCCGGCCGGGCTCGACCTGCCCGGCAAGTTCGGGCGGGATGGCATAGCTGTACTCGCCATCCACGGCCGCCAGCATCGCGACACGAGCGACGCGCGTTTCACGCTGCTCCGGGGCCTCCGCCCACAGCGCCGGCGCTGGATCGTGCTGTCGAGTCCGCGGAGCCATTCGTCTCCCTGCCGGCCGCGACAACGGCGCGCACCGGCCAGGTCCTATCGTCGCCGAATGCGCCCCGGCCTGCCAGATGTTTGGCGGGGGGAACTGCGGGCATATACTTTGCACATTGCCTTGAGAGGTGCGGGAGTCGCCAGCGCGTGACGAGGACAGTTGATGATGCCGGGGCCGTCGAGCCGGTGGTGGCCGAAGCCCCGGCGGAGATGCTGCTGCCCGCAACGCATCTGCTTCGCCGGTCCGTCGCCTCGGCCCTGCTCTGGCTGGCGCTTCCCGTCCTCGGCGAGCAGTTTCTGAACCTCTTCGTCGGACTCACCGATACCTACCTGGCCGGCACCGTCAGCAAGGAGGCGACGACGGCCATCGGTCTCGCCACGCAGGTTGGCTGGCTGGTCGGGCTGCTCTTCGCGTTCATCGGGACGGGGGCGACCGCGCTGGTGTCGCGTCACGCCGGGATGGGCTCGCAGTCGGGCGCGAATCACTTCACGAACCAGTCGATCGTCGCGGCCGTTGGCATGGGCCTCATCGGCTCCGTACTCGTCTGGACTGTCGCGCCGGTCCTGCCGCGAATCCTCGGGTGGAGCGAAGAGCCCGCCTCGATTGCGGTGGAATACCTCCGCATCGATGCATTCGGCTACATCCTGTTCAGCATCACGACAATCGGCGCCGCCTGCTGGCGCGGGATGGGCGACACGCGCACGCCGCTCTACGTCATGGGCGTGGTGAATCTCGTGAACGTCGCTGTCTCGGCGGCACTGCGCTTCGGCTGGGGCCCGTTCCCGGAGTTCGGCGTCACCGGCATCGTGATCGGTACGGTCACGGCACGGACGCTGGGCGGAATGATCGTGCTCATGCTCCTGTTGCGCGGACGCAGCGGGCTGAAGCTGCTCGCCCCCGAACTCCGATTGCGTTCGGAGTCCATGCGACGGCTCCTGTGGGTCGGGATTCCCGCCGGCTGTGACGGCATCCTGCTGTGGACCGGGCAGTTCTTCTTCCTCCTCATCATCAGCCGCCTGGCGACCGGCGGTGAGCAGGCCGCGATGCTGGCGGCACATTTCGTCGGCATCCGGGTGGAGGCGCTCTCGTACCTGCCGGCGTTTGCATGGGCGACGGCGGCCTCGACGCTCGTCGGGCAGTCGCTCGGAGCCCGGAATCCCGCCCGCGCCAGCCACAGCGGGCACCTGGCCGCACTCCAGGGGGCGGCGATGTGCCTGGTGATGGGGATCGGCTACTTCATTTTCGCACCGCAGATCTACGCCGCCTTCAACGCGAATGAGGACCTCGAACGCGTTTCACGAATCGGCATCCCCGCGCTGCGGCTCCTCGCGTTCTTCCAGATTCCCCTCGCGCTCATGATCATCTACACGAACGCCCTGCGCGGAGCCGGTGATACGCGGTGGCCGCTGCTGTACACGACCATCGGCATGGGGCTCGTGCGACTTCCCCTGGCATGGGTGCTCGGAACGGGTGTCCTCCGGGAACCGGTGGCGGCCGCGACAGGGATCATGCTGCCGGATGGGCTGATCGGGGCATGGGTCGGTATGTGCGGCGACATGACCACGCGGGCACTGCTGTCGGGGTTGCGTTTCGCGCGCGGACGATGGCAGCGAATCCAGGTCTGACGCGGGGTGGGGCAGCTTGAAGATTGCGGTCAGGATGTCCCGGTCACGCTCTCGACGAGTTCGACGATGCGGCCCGAGATCTCCGGACGCAGCGCGGTGAGCGCCAGGAAGCCGGCGAGCGCGATCAGCCAGACAATCGTACTGGTCGCGGAGTGTCGCTGCCACGGAGCGCGGAGGGGGGCTGACGTTCCGCAGTAAGGGCAGATCATCGTGTCCACGTCAATGCAGGCTTCGCAGTGCGGACACTTTATGGGGCCAACGAAAGACATCTCTCACCTCTTCACCCGTGATTCGGCAAACGACACGCCGGCCATGAGCAGCCCTTCACATCGCCGCGCCCGCTCGACTCGCAGACAGGGCGGACATACACTGCACGTGCTTCAATATCGGAGGATGCCATGAGCGAGCAACCCGCAGCCAGGATCCAGTACGACGATTTCGCGAAAGTTCAGCTCCGCGTGGCGAAGGTGCTGGAGGCCTCGAACCACCCCAACGCCGATAAGCTCATCGTCCTGAAAGTAGATCTGGGCACCGAGCAGCGGCAGATCTGCGCCGGCATTCGCGGCCAATACACTCCCGAGCAACTCGTCGGGCGCAATATCGTCGTCGTCGCGAACCTTGCCCCGCGGATGATGCGCGGCGTGGAGAGCAACGGCATGCTCCTGGCGGCCAGTAATGCCGACCACACCCGCGTAATCCTGCTGTCCCCTGACAGCGATATCGAGCCCGGCTCCGTCGTGAGCTGACGATCGCGCCTGCTGCCGACGCGTAAGAACGCCGGTCCGTCCGCTAATGACCTTCATGCGGTGTTCCTCACC
>CAZJTF010000390.1:0-6264 GCA_964548565.1 uncultured Planctomycetales bacterium
CGGGCAGCGTTCCGTTCCATGCGTCGCTGCCTTCCGGAGCGATGTAGATCGTTTCGGCCGCCGCGATGGAAGCCAGGAGCATCGTCAGTAGGAGCCGCGCTGTGATATGTCGCATGTGTCGGTCCTGTCGAGATGGGCCTGCGGGTGATTCGTTCACACGTCGCGACATCATCCTGCAAGACGGCTCCGTCGCCAAGCCGGCAGCCGCCGCGCATGCGGCAAGGACCAGATCACGCGACCGGTTGCCGCAGAATGCTGCGCATGTAGTCGGTGATCGCCTGCCACTCGCCGTCGCGCTCGAGCAAGCTCGGTGGATCGACATGAATGTTGAACACGTCACCGTCAAACATCGCGCTCAGCTCCGCGTCTGGTTCAATTCGCCCGCAGACGCCGGCGTACGGCTCGGAGCGGAGTCGCCCGAGGATCTCGACACGCTCGTGCGGGATCCGCACCCCGATGTACCCCTTGTTCTGGTGCGGGTTGGCCTCCGCGAAGAAATCGTCAAACGTCTGCCACGGCAGCTGGTACGCCTCGTCCAGAAACAAATAGCGCCGATCGGATTCTGAATCGCGCACCTCGAGCCCGCCCTCCCGGATGCGACGCTTCTCGCGGAGCAGTTCCTCCCAGATGTGCTCAAAGCGGTCCCGCGGGTAAAAGTGCCCCTGGCACGAGGGGGTCGTCTGCAGGCCGGCGTCCAGCAGCAGGTGACACAGCGCCCGGAGTTCGGGATCAACCAACTGGTAGAACTTCGGATCCGTGTTCAGGTGATGCTCATCGGCCAGTCGGTGGTAGTACCAGAGCGGGTGAGCGTAGAACCAGCGCCGGATGGCGAACTCGCGATGCGGGACGATATCCGCGCGCAGACCGGTGATCCGTTCCATGTGCTCTCCTGGCAGGCGCCGCTCGGGGCGCCGGACGCGCAATGGTAGGACCGCTGAAGGAGGATTTCTGACTGCTGTGTGAACAGTGGAACGCGTTGCCGCAGGTTCAGCCCCGGGCACGTTTGGACAGGATCGCGCGGGCTGCGGGAGAGTCTTTCATGGGCAGCCGGGTGCGGACGATCCCGTCATACCGGTACAGCGCCCCCGCGACGGCCGGCGCCGTGGGGACCAGCCCGATTTCGCCGACGCCTTTGGCTCCATAAGGGCACTCGGGATCCGGCTCTTCAATGAAGATCACCTCGATGTCCGGCATCTGGTGAGCGCGGAGCACGCCGATGCTCTTGATGTCGTCGGTGACGATCCGCCCCCCTTCCACGACAAACTCCTCGGTCAGCGCGTAGCCGAGCCCCATGTGGATCGACCCCTCCATCTGCCCCTGAAGAAGGGTGGGATTCATCACCCTGCCGACGTCGTGGCACGCGATCACCTTCCGAATCGCGCCGTCATCGTCAAGGATCACGACCTGGGTCGCGAACCCGTACGTGAGGTGAGTCTTCGGGTCGGGAACATCCGCGCCCAGCTTGTCCGTATAGTCGCAGATCCACTCACCGAAATAGCAGCGACCGGCAAGCTGGCGGAGTGAACTGACAATCGCAGGTGTGTTGAGAATTGAGAATTGAGAGTTGAGAGTTGATAAGGAGGCATCAGCCAGCGCTGCTTCACTTATCAGTTTTAAACTCTCAAGATCCCGTTTCAGCTTGCGGCAGGCGTCGATAATGGCATTCCCCGCGAGAACCGTCGCCCGGCTGGCAGTCGTCTGGCCGCAGTCGAGCGCTTCGCTCGTATCGGTGGTCGCGCGAAACACCTCGGGCGGAAGGCCGGTTTCCTCCACCGCCGCCTGAATGCAGATCGTGAACAGGCCCTGCCCCATCTCGGTGAAGCCCGTGCGGATCGTGATGGTCCCATCCTCGTTCACGCTCAGCATCGCCTGCCCGATGTCCGGCATCCCGTTCCCGATTCCCACGTTCTTGATGCCGCACGCGATCCCCGCGTATTTCGCGCCGCGGTAGGCGTCACGCACCGCCAGCAGCGTCTTCTTGAGTCCGAACGCCTTCGTCAGCCGCTGGCCCGTGCAGAAACGATCGCCGACACCGAGCGCGTTCCGCCAGCGGATCTCCCACCCGTCGATGCCCACCTTCTCCGCAAGCCGATCGAGCATGCCCTCCATCGCGAACGCCGCCTGGTTCGCGCCGAAGCCGCGCATCGCGCCACACGGCGGGTTATTCGTGTAGACCGCCTTCGATTCGATGTCGACGTTGGGCACACGGTACGGGCCCGTGGCGTGGCCACCGGCGCGCTCGAGCACCTTCGCCCCGACGGACGCATACGCACCCTTGTCGCCGATCATCCGCGCCTGCACGGCCGTCAGCCGCCCCTCCGCGTCGCAGCCGACCTTGTAGTGCATCTGGATCGGGTGCCGTTTGGGGTGCACGCGGAAGCTCTCCTCTCGCGTGAGCGTGCACTTCACCGGTCGCCCGACCAGCGCGGCCGCCAGCGCCGTCTGCCCCTGGATGCTCATATCCTCCTTGCCGCCGAACGCCCCGCCGTTGCTGACAAGTTCCACGAGCACACGATCCTGCGTCCAACCGAGGATGCTTGCGATCTGCCGCCGATCATCGAACACGCCCTGCCCCTGGGACAGCACGCGCAGCCGTGTTGCCATCTGCGGACCACGGACGTCGAAGTGATCAGCCCCGCAGCCGGGCGGGTTGAGAATTGAGAACTGAGAATTGAGAACGGCGGAAGACGCTTTCTGACTCTCCTCTTCCTCAATTCTCAATTCGCGGTTCTCAATTCCCTCCGGGATTGCGATACACGCCTCCGGCTCGAGGAACATGTGCTCGATGAACTGCGTGCGGTAGGTGTCCTCGATGACGAAGGCAGACTCGGCGAACGCACGCTCCACGTCGCCCCGCTTCACGCGCGAGACGCTGAGCAGGTTCCCCTGGGGATGGATCTTCGGCGCATCCGGGCGCAGCGCGTCATGCGGGCTGGTCAGCGGCTCCAGGATTTCGTAGTCCACCTCGATCATGGCGGCCGCTCGGCGCGCCGTCTTCTCGTCCTCGGCAACGACGATCGCGATGACATCCCCCACGTATCGCGTCTCCTCGCCGATGGCGACGAGGATCGGCCAGTCCGGCACGATCAAGCCGACGTAGCGGTTGCCGGGAACGTCCGCGGCCGTGATGACGCGCAGCACGCCCGGCAATGCGGACGCGGCGGAAGTGTCGATACCCCGAACCAGCGCCCGCGGATGATCGCTCAGGCGCATGGCCGCGTAGACCATGCCCGGCACCTTGATGTCATCGACGTAGCGGCGCTGACCGAGCACCGCGTCGGCCCCGCTGTATCGCGGCAGCGAGGTGCCCACGCGCCCGGAGGTGTCCGCGGCCGGCAGCCTCTCGCCGCGTTTCACGCGCGCCAGCAGTTCGACCGCGTCGATGATTTTGGTGTAGCCCGTGCAGCGGCAGAGGTGCGCCCGCAGGTCCGCCGCGATCTCCTCGCGCGTGGGGTCCGGTGTGCGTTCGATTAGCGCGTGCGCCCGCACGGCGATCCCCGGAATGCAGAACCCGCACTGCACGCCGCCCGCGCGCACGAAGCAGTCGGCGATGAGCCGCCGCTGATCCTCCGTGAGCCCCTCCAGGGTGGTGACCCGGCGCCCCGCGGCCGCGGTGGCCTTGTACGTGCAGCTCAATCGCGGCTTGCCGTCGATCAGCACCGTGCAGCACCCGCACGAGGCCTGCGGCTGGCAGCCGTCTTTGGGTGAGATGATGTCGAGCTGGTCCCGCAGTGCGTCGAGCAGCGTCGTGTCGGCCTCGGCCAGCACCGACACCGGACGCCCGTTGACCTCGAAGGTGACGGTCTGCGTGGACGCGGTTGGGGCCAGTGCCATAAAGGCCTCTGAAAAACGCGGAACGCGACGCCGGCCGCTCAGGGTGTCAGGCTCACGAGGTGTGCCGTCACTGTCGATTATCTGCCAACGCCCCTGCGAAGGCAACGCCGGGGGGATGAACGAGATGCAGCAGATGCGCGGGCGCCCCCGATTGACAGGCCTGCGGGCAGCGGGTACATCACCCGGGTTCCGCCTGACGAGATCCGATGGATCGGCAGGGCCGCCCGCCAGGCGCCGCCGGCCACGCCTGTGCTGAAGGAGCAACGGTTTGGAAGCCTCGGCGATTCTGGCCCGCGCCGGCCACTACCAGGGCGCGATGGTCAAGTTCCTCCGCGACATCGTCGCCATCCCCAGCGAGAGCACGCAGGAAGAGCGGGTCATCCGGCGTATCGCGGCCGAGATGAAGAAGCTCCGCGCTTTCGACGAGATCCGCGTCGACGGCATGGGTAACCTGTTCGGGCGCATCGGCATGGGCCCGCGAACGATTGCGATTGACGCCCACGTGGACACCGTCGGCGTCGGCGACCGAAGCGAGTGGAAGCACGACCCGTACAAGGGCAAGGTCGGAGCGGGACGCGTCTGGGGCCGCGGCGCAGGCGACCAGGAAGGCGCCATCGCGAGCATGGTCTACGCCGGACGGATCATCCGCGACCTCAAGCTGCCGACCGACGACTACTCGCTCTACCTCGTGTTCACGGTCATGGAAGAGGACTGCGACGGGCTCTGCTGGCAGTACATCGTGAACGAGGACAAGTTCCGCCCCGAGTGCGTCGTGGTCACCGACTCGACCGACTGCCAGATCCTGCGCGGCCAGCGGGGGCGCATGGAGATCGGCGTCACGGTGAAAGGCAAGAGCTGCCACGGCTCGATGCCGCACAAAGGCGTCAACGCGGTCTACAAAATCGCCCGGATCATCGGCGAAATCGAGAAGCTGAACGAGCGTCTGCGAAGCGACTCGTTCCTGGGGAAGGCTACGATCACCGTCAGTTACGTCGACTGCAAAACCCCGTCCATGTGCGCCGTTCCGGATCAGGCATTCATCCATCTCGACCGGCGGCTGACGACCGGCGATACGGAGGCCTCGGCGCTCAACGAGGTGCGTGACGCCTGCCGGCGTGCCGGCGTGCCCGATGCGAAGGTCGAAACGCGCCGTTACGCGCGGGCCAGCTACACCGGCCTGACCTATCCCACGAAAAGCTACTTCCCGACCTGGATCCAGCCCGAGAGCGCGCCGCAGGTGCAGGCGGCTGTCAATGTGTACAAATCGCTCTTTCGCAGGACCCCGACTGTCGGCCGATGGACATTCAGCACGAACGCCGTGTCCATCGCCGGCATGTTCGGCATCCCCTGCGTCGGCTTCGGCCCGGCGCCCGAGGCGGTCGCCCATACCGTGAACGACAGCGTCCCGATCAAGCAACTCGTCCATGCGGCCGCCTTCTACGCGGCCTTCCCGAACACGTACTGCGCACTGGGCGGAAACGGCGAACCGGCTGCGGGAACGACGTGGGCCAGCGGCGATCGGGGGCTGACAAAGCGCCGCAAACGGCGGCGCCGTTGACCGCCCGCGCGAACGATAGATACAATACCCTTGGAGAGCCAACGCTTATGGGCTTCGACCCACACACGCACGAGACCGGCATTCAATTCGATGAAGCCCTGCGCCGTCGTGTTCGCGAGCTGGCTGAAGCGAGGGGTATCACTCCCGAAAGCGTACTGCGGGAGGCGCTGGAAGCCTATCTTGCGGCCCAGATGCCCGAAACGGCGTATGATCGCCTCGATCGGCTCGGCCTGATTGGCTGCATCGCAGATGGGCCGGCGGACCTGAGTACGAATCCAGCGCACATGCAAGGGTTCGGCCGTGGATGATCGGATCCTGGTGGACACAGGCCCTCTGGTCGCACTTCTCCACCGCAAGGATGCTTTTCATCAGATTTGCAGGGATGTACTCAGGAACACTCGCGCCCAATTGATGACGTGCTGGCCGGTCCTGACGCAGGCTGCCTGGATCTTGCGCACCTACCCTCCGGCCATTCAGCGACTTCTGCAGTCTATTGATGAAGGCGCAATCTCGACACTGGAACTCGATGCGTCCGCGCCGCGGTGGATTGCCGACTTCATGAGGCGGCATGAATCGCTGGGGGCCCAACTGGCAGACGCCGCACTCGTCTATCTGGCAGGCCGGGAGGGGACCACGCAAATCTTCACGCTCGACCGGCGGGATTTCTCCGTTTATCGTCTCGCGGACGGGCGGCCGCTCGAGCTCATTCCTCAAGTGTGAGAGGTCCGTGAGCGATTGTGCCGCCGGGCCGATCCCGCCTGCCCTCGCGTCAGCAGGTAACGCCAACCGCATGAGATGGAGGTGAATCGATGAGCGATCTGAAGGGCCGGGACTACATCGAAACGCAGGATTTCTCGCTCGACGAAATCAAC
>CAZJTF010000391.1:0-6259 GCA_964548565.1 uncultured Planctomycetales bacterium
CTCTCACCTTAGGAGGACCCGCGTTACGCCGTTCCTTCCTGCTACTTCTGAGGTAGGCGCCAGGCGGGCCAGATGGGGCATTCGGATTGGATCTCCCGGAGCGTCGCACGCATCCGGGCGGAGAGGGCTTCCACACGGCCGGGCTCATCCCTGGCGAGGTCGTGGCGCTCCGCGACGTCGGCGCGGAGGTTGTAGAGCTCAAACTCGACGAGGTCTGCCTGCTTGAGCGTGCGGGTGGCGTCGGGAGAGACGGAGCGGATCTCCGAGGCGCGATCCAGGTGGGCGACCAGCTTCCAATCGCCGTCGCGGAGAGCGACCTTCGGCGGGCTGATGGCCATCGCGTAGAGCCAGAAGAGCGGCGCGGTGCGGGCGACCCGCTTGCCGTCGAAGATCGGCAGGATGCTCGCGCCGTCGAGTGTGCGGTCGCGCGGCGGTTCGATCCCGGCGATTTCGCAGAAGGTGGGCAGCAGATCGACGCTGCCGATCGGCTCAGTGACGACCTGACCGGCGCGTGTACGCCCGGGGAAGCGAATGATCCCCGGCACGCGAATGCCGCCTTCGTAGATGTGCAGCTTCATGCCGCGCAGCGGCCCGGACGAGCCGTAGCTGTGGTCGGCGGTCGGGTAGCGGTCGAGCGTCTCCGGCCCGTTATCCGACGTGAACATCACGAATGTGCGGTCCGCTTCGCCGAGTTCGTCGAGGGCTGCCAGCAGCCGCCCCACCGCCAGGTCGACGTTCGTGACGTTCGCGAAGTAGGTCGCCTGCTTCTCGTTCTTCGCGTCCGGATAGCGCGCCACAAGCTCGGGCGGCGACGCGACGATCTCGTGCGGCTCGTGGAAGCATACGAACGCGAAAAAAGGCATTGAGGCCGGTCGCTTTGTCCGCAGCCAGGCGATAGCCTCCTCAGTCACAACCTGGCAGGAATAGCCCTCGGTTGGGCCGACGGGCTGACCATTGCGGACGAAGTTCGTGGGGTTGCGGTGGTGCGGATGGGCGTTGTTCTGCGTGCTGAACCAGTAGTCGAAGCCCTGGTCGCCGGGTTGCGGCTGCCTCGGCGTGTTGAACCGTCCGTTGCAGTGCCATTTGCCGAAGTGCCCGGTGGCGTAGCCTGCACGCTGCAGGAGCTGGGCGATCGTGATCTCGCCGCGCCCCATGTGCATCGGACTGCCGCTCGGAATCCAGTCGTACACGCCGAAACGATTGGGATGACGCCCCGTGGGCAGGCCGGCGCGGCTGGGCGAACAAACGGGGGCGGCGGCGTAGCAGTCGGTCAGCCGAACACCCTGGGCCGCCAGGCGATCCAGGTTCGGCGTCTGGATGGAGGGGTGGCCGAAGCATCCCAGGTCCCCGTAGCCAAGATCGTCGCAGAGGATGACGAGGAAGTTTGTCTTTCCGCCGACAGCGGAGGCCGCCGGTTGGGGCGCGGTGGAGTCTGCCCGTGTGGATACGGCCGCGGCCAGCACGATCGAGACGACGAGCGGAAAACGCAGGACCGGCATGGCGCCTCCCCCGGCCGGCCCCCGCATCGCGCATCAGCGCGTGATGGTCACCGGCGGAATACTCTGCTGATTGCTGACCACTCTCACGCGCTGCGTGTTGGTGTAGGTAGTGAAGTTCCAGAGCATCGAGCGCGGCATGACGGCGTTGATGTACTGCTCCACGAACTGGTCGACCTTGGTGATAACTGTCTCGGGCACGTGTACAACGTCGGCCGGGGCGAGTCGCACGTCGGCTTCCGCACCCGCGAGAATTCGCGAGACGTCCGCCTTGAGCACGTATGTCGCATCGCCGGGCACATTGCGGATGACGATGACACTGTCGCTGCGTCCCTGCATGAGGATGCCGCCGGCCTCAAAGATCGCCTGCGAGAGCGTCTGATTCGCCTGCAGCGGGATCGAGCCGGGATCACGCACCTGGCCGCCGAGGTAGACGCGCCGGCCTGCCTCCTCGACCACGATCACCGCGACGTTTGGCTTGACGAATGCGGTCGCGTAACGATTGTTCAGATCCTCCGTAAGCTCCGAGGGAGACCGGCCCGCGGCCTGCACGTCGCCCACATAGGGCAGCGAGATGAACCCGTCGGAGCGGACGCGCACTTCCTGGTCGAGCGTCGCTTCCGTCGGATAGCGGATCATGAGGCGATCGCCGGGATAGAGCGTGTACCTGGGCGTGACGGCGGGATCAAAGGGCGAGCCGGTGAGTGTGCTGACCGGCTGCGTCGTCGCGATTTCGATGCGGTAGACCGGCTTTTGGCAACCTGCCGCCAGAATGATGGGCAGGAGAAGGCACGCACCACAGCCGACAGGAAGTGGTTTCCCGATGGAGTTCCGCACGCTGACCTCCCGCTGCTCTGGATCAGACCGCCGGGAAGACCGTATTCATGACATCGCTCAGCAGGGCCGAGAGAATGGCCGACCCGCTGCTGGCTGCGAGGTAGCTGAAATAGTTGTCAGGGAAACACGGTCCGGAGAATGCGAGCAGCCCCATTGTCGCGGCGAGCAATGCACGCTTCATGCGCTCACCCCTGAAAAAGTGATCGGCACCGGGCAGCCGGCGTCCGCGCGCCTGCGGACGGAACCGGCACCGCGGCCCCGATGGAAAGCCCGCGCCAGTACTAATCGAGGCTCATCCGTGTGTCAACGGAAAGCGTCTGAAATGCTGGAGGCGCGTAGGTGCCACGCCTGCCAGGCGGCCCACGATGCGGTGTCTCCAGCGGGCGAAGTCGCGCGCAGGAGACCCATGGAGCCAAAGTAGGCGGCCGCTGAGGCGCCGTACACACGCGAGAGGTCGGTGTCATAGAGATAGGTCCAGGACGCCACGGATGTGGATGTTGGCGCGATGGCGAAGAAACGTTCGATGAATGCAACCTGCTCGCCCTCGCCGCCGGCACCGAAGAGGGCAGACGGAGCGGCTGGGTGGCCGAGTTCGGCAAACACGATCGGCCGGTTGGGGCCGAAGTGCGCTGCAATGGACGCGTAGTAGTCGTCCGGCAGCGCGGCGGCCGTGAATCCGATGCTGTCGCCCGCGCCGGGCAGCGACGGGTACGAGCTGAAACCCAGCACGTCGCTTTCCACTGCGAAAGGCCGGATCATCTCCCACAGGTCCAGACGGACAACATTTTCGTACTGGAAATAAACGAACACTGTTGTTCCGGGATGGGCGACTTTGATCGAGCGGCGGGCTTCTGCCACGGCCGCGAGGAGGGCGTTTCGTTCGGTGGGGGACGCCGCAGCCACGTAGGTATCGATCTCGACACCGATCGCCAGGTACTCGGGCCGAAAGAAGTCGGCGATCCATACGCACTCGCTCACGTACGCAGCGGCCAGGGCGGGGTCGGCAAACGACGTCTGAGCCACGCCGTCGGCAAGGTTGAGACGACTCGTGTCGGCCGGGTTTGTGAAACTGAGCCAGACCGCCTTGCGCAGGCCGTACACGTCAAAAATGCTGCGTCCGTTGGCGAATGCTGGATCCACCAGCCAACCGTATGCGCGCGTGTACGTCGGGCAATCGTCCAATCCACGCAGCTTGTCCCAGGCAATCGGCACCTGCATCACACCGATGGACGCGAGCCGGGCCGATCGCTCAAACACGTCGTAAAAACCAGCCGAATCGTACGTGCGGGGACTCAGTCCAACTGCCAGAACAAGATTCGTCAGCGCGGGGGGTGGAGGTCCGGCGTCAACAGGCGGATTCGCGGGCTCGGCGACAGCAGAGTCCGGGAGGATCTCGGCGTCTTCCCCCATGCCAGTGTCCGTCGTCTCCGCGGGCGTGACCTCGGATGGCGAAACAGGTCCGGGATGGTAACCGCCGACCAGTTCCTCCCCTCCTGGCGCGGCTTCGGGCGCGGCGCAGGACTGGCCGAGGCACCCGGCCAGGACGGCTGATACGATCAGCGCGCAGACAGGGCGGCTGCAGAGCAAATCTCGATGCGGAATGGCGGCACGGATCATACGGCTGCCTGAACGAGCGCGAGGCACTCCCCGGGCGAGTCGGGGCGACTGCCTCCAGCCTCCTGACTGAACCCTACGATACGCAAGGGCCGTGAGAGCCGTCGGAGTGCCGCAATTCGGGCCGACGGGGTGCGGCAGACGAGTGTTCCGCTATACTCGGACGCATGGTCGGAATCCCCAGCACATGGATGGCGGGCGTCCACGTGATCGCCCACCGCACGCTTGCACGCTCGGCCCCCGAAAACACGCTGGCCGGACTGCGGCTCTGCATCGAGCGGGGCTTGACGTGGGCCGAGGCGGACGTGCGGCGGTCAGCCGATGGCGATCACGTGCTCATCCACGATGCCACGCTCGATCGGACGACGAACGGGCGGGGCCCGGTGGCGGCGCGCACGTATCCCGAGCTCCGGGAGCTCGACGCCGGAGGTGGCGAGCGGATCCCCACGCTGCGGGAGGCGTTCGAGCTCGCCCACGGGCGTCTGAACCTGTATCTCGACTGCCGCGATGTCTACGCACTCGATCTCGTCTCGGAGATTCACGAGAGCGGGATGGGCGACCAGGTCCTGGTGTTCGCCGACGAGACGCTCACAGAACAGATCCGCGCGACCCGCGGCGGTGACAGGATCGCCATCGTGCGGTTTTTCGGACCCGAAGCACCGCCAGATCTGCCCAACGGGACGGGACCCACCGCGGTCGAGGCCCCGATCGATCGCATGGATGAATCATGGGTGGCCCGGGCACGCGCGGCCGGGCGCCCGGTGAACTGCCTGACGCTCCGCGAGCTCGATACGGCGGAGAACTGGCGCCGGGCGGCGGACCTCGGCGCGACCTGGATCATGACCGATTTTCCGGGGGAATGCGTGGAGACTCTGGGAGACCGCGCCCGGCGGACGCGGCCGGGGTCCCCATGACCGACCCGAGGGGCACACCGGACCCACTCACGAGGCGGCTGCGCCTGTTCACGTACAACGCCTACGAATCCCGCCCGGGCATCGAGCCCCTGCGCCGCATCTTGGCGGAGCTGGATCCCGACATCATCTGCCTCCAGGAGATGGTTCTTGGTAGCACCCGCACCACCGAGTTCGACCAGCCTGCCTGGCTTGCCGAGCGCCTGGGGCGCTCGCACGTGACCATGCGGACGTGCCATGGATACTACCGGAACGTCGGCACGGCGGTGCTCACGCGCGAGCCATTCGAGCTGAACGAGGTCTTTCGCGACCCGCGTGGGCTGCCGTATGCGATCACGGGCCATGCGCGGGTCGGGGGCGGCCGCATCGCGCTGGCGGCCTGTCACCTGGAGCGGGTGCCGCGCCCCCTCCCGTTCGGGATCCTGGTTTCGTGGTTCGATCGGACCGCGCAGCTTCGACGAATCTGCCGCTGGATCGAGCGAACGGGCAGCCCGGGGTTGATCGCAGGTGATTTCAACGCCCTGCCATACAGCCCGGATTATCTGACCATCGCCCGCAGGATGTCGGACTGCTCCAGGGTCGCCCCGGCCAACCATCGGGCGACGCGACCGACATGGGGCCTGCCGATGCAGGTCGATTACGCCTTTGCCACGAGGCATTTCCGCGTCTCGCGATGGGAAACGCTCGATTACGGCGCGTCGGATCACCGGCCGGCGTTTGTCGACCTCGCGTTGTCCACTGGAGCAGGCGAGGCCACGGCTGGCGCCGCCCCGCCCGGATGATCCACTGCCCCGCCACCTGCCGCCGCATATAATGAGACCGCCGGGCGGAATCCGATTGAGAGAAAACGCGGCCTGACGGGGATGGTGAATGCGCCATGTACGGGGGATCGAGGTGTGCATCGCCTGCGCCATCACGGCGGCGCTGGCCGGGTGCGGCACGGGAGCGTCGGACGGCTCCGATGTCCTGGTGAATGTCCAGGGGCTCGCGAGCGTTTCGACGGGCGACTCGGAGTCGGGCGCGGCAATCATCCAGATTAAGGGTGTGCCACAGTCCACCGTGGACACATCGGGCGTCCCTGGATCCCGTCACTTCTACCTGGGTGCGGTGCCCATCGGGGCACCGGGGCCGGGCGTGACAGAGCAAGTGCTTGACGACGCCATCAAGTTCACCGCGCAGCGGGCCGAGTGCTTCGTCATCCGCCAAAAGGTGGACTGGGAGGCATTCCGCCCGGGCGGCATCGCCGAGCCCGACTTCACGATCGACATCATCAAGCTGCTCAACCAGGCGCGGGCAGCCGGCTTCACGAAGACGCTGGTCGAGCTCGACCCGATTGTCGACCGCCACACGATCGGGCCGCTCCCCCCTGCCATCGCACACGAGAAGTTCGACGGCCCGAGT
>CAZJTF010000392.1:0-6243 GCA_964548565.1 uncultured Planctomycetales bacterium
GCACGTCGAGGTGCGTGCTCATCATCTCCGGCGAGCGTATCGCCTCGACGGTCAGTTCGCGGATGAATTGCCCGTAGAACGCATCGATGGCAGCGTCCTCGCCCAGCAGTGCACGCGCGGCTTCTGCTTTTTCGTCAGCGAATGCCTGTATTGCGCCCCGCAGCATCTGTCGGGTACCACGTGCCATTTCCTTCAAGCCGCCCCCGGCCTGGCCAACAGATCGCGGCTCGATATGGCGCGCGCGCTGGGCAATATTCACCGCGCAGTCGGCGATTCGTTCAAGTTCGCTGTTGATTTTCAGCACGGTGGTGAGGAGCCGCATGTCGGACGCGACAGGCTGAAACAGCGTGATCAGCCGGATCACCTCCGATTCGATGGCGACCTCCTCGGCATCGATCTCGGTGTCGCGCGCGATCACGCGCCGGGCGAGCGCGTGGTCCACCTGGAGAGCAGCCGCGCAGGCCTCATCCAGCATGTCTTCCACCGCACTGCCCAGCCGCAGCGAGCGGCGTCTCAGCAGGTCCAGTAGTTCGACGAAATGTGCGCTCATCTGCGTTCGTGGACCACGCGGTATCCGGCGTGGTGCACTCATCTTCCTCGCAACTGCCAGGCGGGCGCCGACCCGCCTTCCGCTTGCCCGTGAGGATAGAGCGACGTGATTACCGGTCCGTTCGGCGTTTGTGAAGATCCCGTTAAGATCGGCGGCGGTTCAGCGTCACACGGTGAGCATTGGAGGATTCTCTGGGGCAGCCCGGCGCGAGCGTCGACCTCGAACGAGGATCTGGCCCGGCTGCGGAGCGCCTCCGCGCCGGGCCAGGAACTTGTCAGATGGGTGGGCTCACTCAATCGAGCCACCGCCGGCCTGGGGCTTTGTCCGCAGGCGACCGTACCACATTTTTGTACGGATCTCCTTGAATCCACTCTCGTTAATCTCAAAGCTCGTCCCGCTTGTCTTGTACGGGCCCAGGAAGCCGTCCGCCTCGTTGTTCTTCCCGCCGACATCGTTCACGGCAGCAACGTGGCCATCCGCGAAGAGGACGTTGGCGTAGCCGCCGACCTCTCCGCTCCGGGTGTTGTGCAGCGGCACGATGTCGTTGAACTCGTGGCCCATGCGGCCGGTGTCCCCGGTCACCTGGCTGTAGTCCACGGACATGCCGTCCGTGAACGACTCGACGGTGTAGTCGCCGGCGGAAACGACCGTTTCGTCCGCGAACTGGTTGATCTTGTTGGCGTAAGCCGAGGTTACCTGCGAATCGGAGGCGTCTCCGGCTCGGGAGTCGCCCATGACGGCGATCTTGTCGGCCGAGACGGTTGCCCCATCAAGATGCTTGCCGGACAGCGGGCCATCTCCGTCGAGCGGGCACTTGCTGGGGTCGCTGCTGTCGCCGTTTGACCCGTAGCCGTCGGCTGCTGTCGGATCGCCGCGCGAAAACTGCCAGGTCGTGGCGTAGTTCGTGTTGTAACCCTGCGCCCAGAATTGCGACGTTTTTGTGGCATTCGCCGGAAGGATCGGCACGTCGTGCGGGCGGTTGGGATTCGGTGAACCGGTGGTAGCGGCCCCGGTGTAGTCGGCGACTTTTTCGTTGATCGTCCAGCGGTTCGTCGGGCAGAGCATCTTGCCGGGGCTGCCGACCTTCAGGTTGATCACGTCAGCGACCCAGCCGAAGCTGCGCACGTCGCCGTCGCGCAGGTGATCGAAGGCGCCGGAAGAGCGGGACTGCAGACGATCGTTGGCAGCGTACATTTCGAAGGCAGTGCCGAACGTGCGTAGGTACGACGCGCAGGCAGCAGCCTTGGCGTTTTCCTTGGCCCGTGAGAGGCTGGGCAGCAGGATCGCGACCAGCAAGGCGATGATCGCCATGACGACCAGGAGCTCGATCAGCGTGAACGCGCCGCGCGGGCGCCGTGAACGTTGGTGCATCGCGCACCTCCTTCTAATATCCGACTGGAATGACGAGACCGCGCCGGTCTCGAACAGGCACCACGTTACGTGCGGCGTGTTACGCGCCGTGTATTCCTGCGTTAAAAACGCGTGAAATAGTGGATGCTGTGGTGCACCGGCGACAACCCGCCCGGTGCGAGTCGACGACACGCGACAGAGAAGTGTTAAGTGGTAGTGACAGGGATCGCCGCCTTCTGTGGAATGCGAATCGTGACGCTGGTGCCTGCGCCGAGGCGGCTCACGAGTTCGACGGTCCCACGCATGGCAGCCACCGCGTGACGGACAATCGACAATCCCAGTCCCGTGCCCCGGAGCGATCCTGATCGCGCGCGTTCCACCTGGTAAAAGCGTTCGAAGACCCGCGCCTGCTCCTCTTCGGGGATGCCGCAGCCATCGTCCGTCACGGTGAGGACGATCAGGCGTTCCGCGGCAGAGCCGGGCGAATCCACGCGACAGCCGAGCTGGATGTGTCCTCCCGCGTCGGTGAACTTGATGGCGTTGTCCACGAGGTTGTCGAGCGTGAGACGGAGCAGATGCAGATTGGCTTCTGCGGTGTGGCACTCCGGCGGCAGGTCCAGCACCCAATGCAGCTGCTTTTCCTGCAGGCGCGCGGCGAACCGTGCGTGAAGATCGGCCGTGAGCTCGCGCAAGTTGATTTCCTGTGGCCGAAACTGCGACGGTGATGATTCGATACGTGAGAGGTTCAGCAGGTCCGCAACCATCGCTTCCATCCGGCTGACGTGCCGGCTGATGACCTCGAGGAAGTAGGTTGCCGAATCGGCCTCCTTCGCCAGGTCCATGCGCGCGAGTGTGTCG
This sequence comes from uncultured Planctomycetales bacterium, assembly GCA_964548565.1. Taxonomy (GTDB): domain Bacteria; phylum Planctomycetota; class Phycisphaerae; order UBA1845; family PWPN01; genus CAYLLT01. The sequence goes on from CAZJTF010000392.1 coordinate 2,759, forward strand.
GCGGCCGCGCGGATGGCGGAAAGAGGCGTGCGGAGCTCGTGCGATGCGTTGGCTGCGAAATCCGCCTTCACCTGGATCGTCTTGTTGAGCGCGGTAATGTCAGTCAGGACGAGAACGCGGCCCGTCGTCGGGGGAGCAGAATCACTGGAATCGTCGTCGATCTCCGGCAGAAGAATGTCCGACGCCCGCGCCAGGAGCCAGCGCTCAGACTCGTGGAGCCGCAACTCAACCCGCGTCTCGTCTTCAGTGGAATCCGGCGACGGCGCGCCGGGGCGACGGAGGAGCATCTGCTGCAGATCGTGCTGAGCGATGCACTCTTCGATGGCGCGACCCTCGCAGCCGATGGGGGAGCCCTCGGGCTGGGCAGGCAACCCGAGCAACCGACGAGCGGCGGGATTCATCAGGACGATGCGGCCGTCAGGTCCGGCCACGACGACACCTTCATGCAGCTGGGCGACCAGCGACTGCAACGTGCGTCGCTGGCGATCGATCACCTCGAGCTGGGACGCGAGATGGTCGCGCATACGGTGGAGCGCATATGCCAGTGAGCCGAGTTCGTCGTGTCGCATGATCTGTGCGCGTGCCGCGAGGTCCCCGTGGGAGAGGCTGCGCGCGGTTTCAGCGATCCGTCGAATAGGGGAGCTCCAGAGGTGAGCGAGGCCGAGGGCCAGCATGATCGCGGCCAGGAAGGCGATCGTCGAGACGCCCCAGGCGAAGCTGCGGAAGGCGCCGGTGCGGCTCCCGATGGCGCTCAGGGCCACGCTCACGCGGATGACGCCCAGCGGCGCGTCTGCAGTCCCGACGCGCACGCCGAAGTACTTCATGGACTGGCCCAGCGTCCGGGACAGACGCACATCCTCGCCGATGCCATCCCGCAACGCGAGCACCACCTCCGGACGAGCGGCATGGGAGTCCATGGATGCGGGATCCGCCTGCGAGTCACCCAGCACCTGGCCGTCGGCGGCGACAAACGTCATGCGCACCCCTTCGCCCTCGGCGGTTCCGATCCTGCGGGCGAGGCGCTGGAGCTCAGGTGCGCTGCGGTGTTCGAAAAGTTCTCGGGTAAACTCCCGCAGGGTCAGAGCCTGCGCGCGGAGACCCCCGGTGAGTTGCGCTTCGTACAGACGGTTCACGTGATGAACGATCAGCCAGACCGATGCGGCCAACACGACCGCCATGAGCAGCACGTTGCCAAGGAACAGCTTCCAGAAGAGCTTGCCGAAGTGCATGGTTCCGTCAGCCCATGGCGACAGTGGTCATCGTGGGTCGAACAATCAGACGGCGAGATTGTAGCCGAGCATGGCGCCGGGCTGTATACCTCCCGGAAGGAGCAGGCCTTCGCGCCGGCGTGGAGATCTCCACCAGCGCGAAGGCCGCACGGTCGTGAGATTGCGGTGCGCGTGCATTTCTCAGGCGGGCGCGACACCTTCCTGCACCGGGAAAGCACGCGCGGTTCGCATCTCCCTGACCCTGAACAGGCGCGATACGAGCACGAAGAAGAGCGGGATGTAGAACAGATCGATGAACGTCGCGGAGAGCATCCCACCGGTCACCGCCGTTCCGATGGCGTTCATCGCGCCGGCGCCCGCGCCTGACGCCTTGGCAAGGGGTAGCACACCGAAAAAGAAGGCGAGCGAGGTCATCAGAACGGGGCGCAGCCGTGTCCGGGCCGCGCCGACGGTGGCGTCGATCAGCCCCTGGCCGTGGGTCATCCTCTCCTGGGCGAACTGGATGATCAGGATCGCGTTTTTTGTCGTGAGTCCCAGGGTCGTGAGAATGCCGATCTGGAAATACACGTCGTTTGACAACCCGCGCAGGTACGTGGCCAGGGTGGCGCCGAGCACGCCCAGAGGCAGCATCACGAGATTGGCCAGCGGAATGGGCCAGCTCTCATACAGCGCGGCAACGCACAGGAAGATAACGAGAATCGAGAACGCGTACAGGATCAACCCCTGCTTGCTCGCCATGCGCTCCTGGTAGGAGAGCCCGGTCCAGTCGAAGGCGATGCCGCGCGGCAGCTTCGAGACAATTTCCTCCATGGCCGCCATGGCTTCACCGGAGCTCTTTCCGGTAGCGGGCTCGCCCAGAATGTTCAGAGAGGGGGAGCCGTTAAACCGCTCGAGACGCGCCGGGCCGTACGTCCAGCGGTATGAGGCAAAGGCTGAGAAGGGGACCATTTTCCCGTCATTGTTTCGGATATAGAAGCTCTCGATGTCCTGCGGCAGCATGCGCTTGGGCGCATCCGCCTGGACGTATACGCGCTTGACGCGCCCCGCCTGAATGAAGTCATTGACGTAGGCGCTGCCGAATGCGGCGGAGATCGTGTTGTGAATCGCGCTGATTGGAACGCCCAGTGCCCCGGCTTTTTCCCAGTCGACGTCGACCCGGTACTCGGGGACGTCTTCCATGCCGTTCGGCCGGACCGAGGCGAGCCTGGGGTCCTGCGCCGCGAGCATCAGGAACTGGTTTCGGGCCTCCATGAACTTCTGATGATCGAGTCCGCCCGGGTTCAGCAGCACGAAATCCACGCCCGTTGCAACGCCGAGCTCGACAACCGCAGGCGGCGGGAATACGAAGACCCTCGCGTTTCGAATCTGCGAGGCGAATACTCCCGTCGCACGTCCAGCCACTGCCTTGGCCCTGAGGTCCGGCCGGTTGCGGAGATCCCAGTCCTTGAGCTTGATGAACACCATGCCGTTGGCCTGTGATCTCCCGGCGAAGCCGACGCCGGAAATGATCATGCAGGATTCGATAGAATCTTTCTCGTGCATGGCGAAGTGCTCATAGACCCGGCGCACCACCTGTTTCGTCTGTTCCAGCGTGGATCCCGTCGGGAGGAAAACCTGCGCCATCAGCATGCCCTGATCTTCATCGGGCACGTAACTGGTCGGGAGGCTCCGGAAGAAATGGAGCACGACCCCGACCAGCGCGACGTAGACCACGAGGTATCGCCACTTCCGCGAGAACGACCGCTGGACCATGCGGCCGTAGATGTCCCGGAACCAGAAGAACACGCGATCGAACAGCCGGAAGAACGGCCGAAGGAAGAAGATCGCGTTGTCCGACGGCGCGTGCCCTGCCCGAACAGGCTTCAGCAGCGATGCGCAGAGAACGGGGGTCAGAATCAGGGCCACGAGCACGGACAGGAGCATCGAAGCGATGATGGTGATGGAGAACTGGCGGTAAATCACGCCGGTCGATCCGCCGAAGAACGCCATCGGGCCGAACACGGCCGAGAGCACCAGGCCGATGCCGATCAGTGCGCTGGTGATCTCGTCCATGGACTTGGCGGTCGCCTCGCGCGGGGAAAGGCCTTCCTCGCTCATGATGCGTTCGACGTTCTCGACCACGACGATGGCATCGTCCACCAGCAGACCGATGGCCAGCACCATGGCGAACATCGTCAGCATGTTTACCGAGAAGCCGAGGAACATCAGCACAGCAAATGTCCCCAGGAGCACAACCGGTACTGCGATCGTGGGGAT
>CAZJTF010000393.1:0-6207 GCA_964548565.1 uncultured Planctomycetales bacterium
CCACCCCGGTGCCGTTCCGCGACGTAGCCGACTTGGGTCTCATGGGATGTATCGTCGAAGCGTGCGGTTAACCCCTGAGACCTTCGGTCAATCCTACATGATCTGGACTGCTGTGTCCTTACGGAAATACGCTATAATGCTCCGAGATCGCGCCAGAACGTCGGAACAGCGTCCTCGGTGATTTCTCGGACTGCTCGTGAGGGTGGTCTTCCCTAACCCGCTGTCATCAGCGGCACTTAACGACGTGAAGCATGTCCAAGTCCTTCCGCGTTGCGGTACTCGCTCCCAATCAGTACCACTGTACACGCCAGGCTCTGCGCGGGGTGGCTGCCTTCACCCGGGAACACCCGGTGTGGCATCTGGCGACGGAGCCGTGGCGGATGGGATCGTTCCGGGAGAAGGAAGTGCTCCACTGCGATGGGGTGATATCGATCTGGGCCCGGAAGGACCGCCCGAGCTTCCGGATCGACGCTGCCATCCCCTGGGTCACCATCATGGACATGCACCGGCACGCCGGGCCGCGGGTGATGGGGAACAACCGCAGCGTCGGGCGGCTCGCGGCGACCCACCTGCTCGGGTGCGGCCTGGAGCACCTGGCGTACAGCGGCTACCCCGGAGGGCTGTTTTCGGATCAGCGGCAGGAGGGTTTCGTTCAGGCGGCGGAGACCGCCGGCGTGCAGGTCCACGTCTTTTCACCCCCGGGAAGCGAGACGCCGACCGACGACTACGGGGCGGAGGTCCGCTGTTTCGAGCCGTGGCTGCGGTCTCTGCCTCTGCCGGTGGGCATCCTGACGGCCAACGATGCCCGGGCCATCACGCTGGGGCGGGCCTGCGCGGCGATCGGGCTGCGTGTTCCGCACCAGGTCGCCATCCTCGGCGTCGATAACGACCAGCTCGTCTGCGAGTTCGCGATTCCGACGCTCTCCAGCATCGATCCCAACGCCTACGAGGTCGGCTACCAGGGGGCGGCCCTGCTGCACGAGATCCTGATGGGCGGGACGCCGCCGACCGAGCCCCGGCTCGTCGAGCCGGCCGGGCTGATCCAGCGCGGATCAACCGAGATGTTCGCCCACGAAGACCCGGTGCTCGCGGAGGCGTTCATGTACCTGCGGGCGCACGCGTGCGAGGGCATCCGCGTGAAGGACGTGATCCGGGCGTTCCCGGTCGCCCGCCGGACGCTCGAGAAGGTCAGCCGGCGCACCCTCGGCCACTCGCCGCACCAGGAAATCCGCCGCATCCAGATCGAGCGGGCGAAAGAGCTGCTCGCGGGCTCGAACTTGCCCGTGAGCGAGGTCGCCCGGCGTTCGGGGCTGCTCGACGGCAAATACCTGGCGGAGGTCTTCCGGAAGGAGCTCGACACCACGCCGAGCGATTACCGGCGGGCGGCCCGGCAGGAGGCAGGCGAACGCTTGCGCGGGCGCCGGGGCGCGTAAGAGCCACGGCCTGTCTCCACCAGACAGGCGGCGCAGCGAGACCGTGCCACTGGGTTCCAGGAGGCAGACCCCGACTCGTCGCAGCGGCACCAGCCCGTGCCCCTTCGGGTTCTTTGGAACCTCCCGTCTTGCCGGTAGACTGTGCCCGCGTTTCCCGTCGCGTGGCACGGGAGCCGAATCTTCCCCCCGGAGCGTCCCATGAGGCGACACTGTCTTCCCGTCATCGGGCTGGCGCTGCTGCCCGGCCTGTTTCTCGCCGCCGAGTCTCTGGCCGGGGCGAGGCGACCGGGAGGTCGCGCCGCCACCCGCGCGACGACGACGGCCCCCGCCACCGCGCCCGCGAACCTGCCGGATGACCCGACCGTCTGGCCGAACCGCATGTGCTACCGCGCGTCGGAGCCGTGGCTGATGGAGAACCACGACAAACTGCGCAAGATGCGCCCGCGCGTGCTGGTCCTCAACTTCGCCAACGACGTGGAGATGGACGGCATCCGCGAGCGGACCGAGAAGCTGTTCCGCGCCCTCGCCGAGAGCACGCGATATCACGGATTCGAGAACCCCGACGCGCCGGCGTTTCTCGAATACGAGGCAGCGCGGTACGTGGACATGCGCGATCGCCCGGCCCCACCGGAACGGGCGAAGCGTAACAGCGCGTTCTTTCCGGCCAAGCCGGACGGCCCGAAGGATTTCGCGTGTGACTACTCCGCGTTCTACTCGGACGCATTCGCGCGGTTCTACGGGTACGTGGACCCGGCGAACGACCGGCGCTTCCTCAACCTTCACGAACTCATCGAGCGCGGCATCGTGCACGAGCTGTGGTTCTACGCGATTCACGAGTACGAGTTGGGCTGGCCGGCCTTCGAGGTGATCGAGCTCAAGCAGTATTACGATGAGCAGTGCCGCCCGATTCCCGACAAACACGGTCCGGCCGGAAACGGGCACGACGATTCCATGCCGTGGTCGGGGCGCACGTTCCGCATGGCGTTCTTCAATCCGCATCGCGGCACGGGATGCCAGATGGAGAATTTCGGGCACGGGCTCGAAGGATACGCGAACCACGACGCGATCGCGTACTACCGCAAGTACTTCCGGGAGTTCTCCGAACTCAACCTCAGTGAGCGGTTCAACGTGCCCTTCGACTCGCTTTACCGGATGCCGTACGGCAAGAACGACGTGGTGAGTTACCCCACCCGCACCTCGATGAAGATCGCGTTCGAGGGGAAGGAATATGTCATCGACCCCTACATCGCCATCGGCGGCAACGCCCACTGGCCGCCCGGCGCACGGCACCATTACGACCTCGACAGCCCGGTCACCGTGGCCAGCACCATCGAAAGCTACCGGATGCGCAATGGTCCGGACGGCAAGGACAAGGTGACCGACTTCAACAAGGAGCGGTTCGCGCGGTACCGCGAGGTCGCGCCCGACTGCATGGGGGCCTGGATGGTGTTCTGGCGGCAGTGCATGCCGGGGCTGGACAACAAGTCGGTCGATGACGAGGGGCGGCCGATGAAAAACTGGTGGCCGTTCCTCTTCTACTGAGCGGCGCGATCCACATCAGGCAATGAAACGAGCGCAGGCGGCGTGCGCAATGCCGCCCGCGCTCGTTCCGTTCTCGTGACCAGCCGCGCCGTGCGGCCGCCGTGCAGTGTTCAGCGCCGCCGCCGCAGGATCAGCGCGCCGAGGCCGGCCAGGACCAGCGTCGCCGGCTCCGGAACCGCGCTGATCACGAAGTTGTCGATGTACGCCGCACTCGCGCCCGTCCCGCTGGAGGACTCGTGCCCGAGCACAATTGACCAACCGGTCAGCTTGGTGATATCCGTCATCGCAATGCCGTTATCCACCTGCACGCCGTTGTACCACGAGTAGGCCTTCGACTGCTGGAAGTCCCACACCATCGTGATGTTGGCATACCGGTCGTACACGGTTGCAGCACTGCCGGCGCCCGGGTTCCATCCGTGCGGCAGCGTCCCGCCGAGATCCCACTGCAACCCGTACGTGGGCGTGCCGTTGTCCCACCACCACCACCAGAGGTTCTGCGCGACCTGGTTGGGGCCGGGAGCGGGACGGTAGACGTCGAAGCTGACGGTGACGATCTGGTTGGCAACGGACGGCAGCGTAATCGCGTGGTCCATCCAGGCCTTGTCACCCTGCACGTCGCCGACACGCAGTGCCACGGCCTTCTGTCCGACCACCGGGCTCGGCGCCTGGACGACGGTCGCGAACGTGCCGCCCAGGTCCACGCCGGTTGTCCAGCCGTTCTGGCCGCCGAGGTCGCCCGGGGCGTAGTCCTCGAAACCGTTTGAGTTGAACAGGTCCACACCCAGAGCGCCCGTGCTGACCATGAGCACGGCAGCCACACTGACGAGAATGCCTCGCATTTGCTTCTCCTCCCTTTCCAGAGTTGACCAATCAACAGCAGAATCAGACAGAGAACGTGATGTTGCTTTTCTTCTCCTGATCTGCAAGATGCGACATCCGTCCGCCGCATGCTGGTGCGCGGGGATACGCCCTTGTGCGCGATCGTACCGATTTGCGCACGGCAGGTTCAAGCAGATAGGAAGTGACGCACTCCATTAGACTGGGGTGCAGAAGCCGACCCGGACGAGGAGGTTCCAATGGTCAGAATCCCAACTCTTGCCACGATGGTTCTCTCGACGCAACTCTTAACAGCAGCAGGACTTGGCGCCGAGCCGCGTCTCACGGACGACACCGAGATCACCCGGTCCACCCGGGTGCCGCCTGGGACGTACAAGATCGTGGACAAGGCAGAGGACGGAGCCATCCACGTCAGGGGCGATAACCTGACAATCGACTTCCAGGGCGCGACCCTCGACGGATCCCGCCCCGGCGAGATGCCTGACGCCTTTACCGGCACCGGGATCGTCCTCTCCGGACGCAAGATCACGCTGCGAAACGTGAAAATCCGCGGCTACAAGGTGGGAATTCACGCCATCGAGTGCCCCGGATTGATCGTCGAAGACGCCGATCTGTCGGGCAACTACCAGAAGCGCCTGCTATCGACCCCGGCGGCCGAAGACGGCAGCGACTGGCTCTGGCCTCACAACAACGATAACCACGAGTGGACGAAGAACTACGGCGCCGCTCTCTGCGTCGAGCAGACCGAGGACGCAACGATTCGCCGCATCCGCGTCCGGCACGGTCAGAACGGAATCGTGATCGACCGCGTGAGCAAGTCGAAAATCTACGACAATGACTGCTCCTTCCTCTCCGGCTGGGGTCTGGCGATGTGGCGCAGCAACGACAACGTGATCACCCGGAATGCGTTCGATTTCTGCGTGCGCGGATACAGCCACGGCGTCTACAACCGCGGGCAGGACTCGGCTGGCATCCTGATGTTCGAGCAGAACAATCGGAACGTCATTGCCGAGAATTCGGTGACACACGGCGGCGACGGGTTCTTCGGGTTCGCCGGCCTCGAGGCCCTGGGCGACAAGGCGCCGCCCGCCGGATTCAACCACAAGCGTAAGGGAAACAACGAGAACCTGCTCATCCGCAACGACTTCTCCTACGCGCCGGCCCACGGCATCGAAATGACCTTCAGTTTCGGGAACAAGTTCCTCGAGAACCGGCTCGTCGGCAACGCGATCTGCGGCGTGTGGGGCGGCTACTGCCAGGAAACGCTGATCGCCGGCAACACCATCGAGAACAACGGCGAGATGGGCTACGGCCTGGAGCGCGGAGGCATCAACATCGACTCCGGCCGGGCCAACCGCATTCTCGACAACACGTTCCGCGGCAATAAGTGCGGCGTGCACCTGTGGGGGCCTCCCTCGCCGGACTTTATGAAAAAGCCCTGGGGCAGCGCCAACGCGCCGGCTTCCGCGGACAACGTGATCGCGGGAAACACCTTCGACGGTGACCGACTCGCCCTCCACCTCCGCGGCACGAATACAGGGACTGTCTTCGCTGACAACACGCTGACGAACGTCGAAAAGGAGGTGGACGTCTCGGCGGGAACAACCCTGGAGGAAAAGGCTGGCGAACGCGCCCGTTGGGAAATGCCGAAGTATCCGGTGTACGGCGACACGCGCCCGGTCGGCGCACGCAAGCAGCTTGCGGGACGCGACAAGATCATCGTCACGGAGTGGGGCCCCTACGACTACACGGAGGCCCTCGTCTTCCCGGGCCGCGCCTTCGCCGGGAAGGAAGCCGTTTTCCAGGTCCTCGGGCCAGAAGGGACGTTCCGGGTCACGGATGTTCAGGGCGAGGTCGAGGTCTCGCCGCGGGAAGGCCCCCTGCCGTCAAAACTGACGGTCACCGGAAAGAAACCGGGTTTGACCTCGTTCAAGGTGCGACTCGACGCTGGCGGAAAGCAGCTGCAGGCGGAAGGCGTTCTGCTCGAGGCAGAATGGAAGGTGAGTTTCTTCCGCTGGGCGACCGAGGACGATCCGCGCGAGCACGAGGACCGCTGGAAGAAGCTGATTTCAGGCAAACCGGTCGAGACGAAGACGCTCCCGACCATCGATTTCAAGTGGGGCGGCGGCGGACCGAGCCGGGAGGTCGGCAACGATCATTTCGGGACGGTGGCAACGACCGCGATCGAGCTGCCCGCCGGCAAGTATCGGGTCTGGACCGTGTCCGACGACGGAATCCGCGTGTGGGTGGATGACAAGAAGGTCATCGACGACTGGACCTGGCACGCCCCCAAGGAGAATACCGCCGAGGTGCAGCTCGACCGCGGCAAGCACCGCCTGCGGGTTGAGCATTTCGAAATCGACGGCTTCTCGCAGCTCCAGGTGCGGATCGAGCC
>CAZJTF010000394.1:0-1256 GCA_964548565.1 uncultured Planctomycetales bacterium
ATGTCGACAGATCTCTGAGATGAGGTGCCGGCTTCAGACCGCTTCGTTGATCAGCGTGAGGTCGGCGAAGCGGCAGAAGCGGGCGAGGTCGGTCGAGAGTTCGCCGTAGCAGGACACGCGGTGGATGCCGGCCGTCCAGTTCTGCCACAGCTTCTCGGCGTTGCCGTCGACCTTGACGGCGATCTTGGTACGGCAGCCGCGCTCCGTGTCGGGCGCGCCGGTGATCGTGCCGGTGAAGTACCGGAGTTTCGACATGTCGGCGAAGATCGCCTGCGTGACGGCCTGGCCGGTGCGCATCGTGACCTGCGGCACACATCCCTCCTCCCGTTCCATCACATCGCGGAGCTTGTAGGCGGCGGCCGGTTTGTCCGGCCCATCCATCCGCGTGCAGCCCAGGCAGTGAATCATCGTGGCGGTGTTGCTTGAGAAATCGAAGGTCGGATTGCACACGAAACTGGGACGCCCGGTGAGGCCCTGGAAGAGAATGTGCACCATGGCGCAGGGCAGATCCGACTGGCAGATGCCCCCGTAGCCAAGATCGTTCAGCCGCGCGAAACCGATGCAGGGGTACGCGGGGAGTTGTCGCCACATGCTGCCGTAGCAGTCGACGGCGACGATGGTGGCTTCCTTTTCATCCATGACACGCTGCAGGGCGAGGGCGAGCCGGCAGGATTTCAGGATCTCCTCGGCGGAGGGCTCGACGACGGCGGTGGCGCCCTTCGTCCAGCGGTCGGCTTCGGCGCGGGCGTCGGCCATGCTCACCGCTTCGTACGCCGCGAGCACGGGCTCCCGCCCGATCCGTGTGATCTGCGTCCCGAACTTCTTCTGCACGACTTCCGGGTAGCCCTCCGGGTGATCATTCATTGACACGTTCACGATCCGGGCCTCGCGCAGGTGATGCAGCGCGCGGATGGGGCGGATCGCGCGGACGAGTTCATGATCGTCGGTGGTGAGGATGCACTCCATGCGACGACCGAGCTCACTGCGTCGGATCTCGCTGAGGTAGTACCACTCGTGACCCGCGTAGGGGGCGGAGAAGATCACGGTGGGGCGTCCCATTTCGAGGATTTTCTTCAGGACGGGGAGGGTGTGGAGCGTGAGGTGGATGGCGAGGATGCCGTCGACGCCCTCGCCGGTATCGGCGTCCGCTTTCCAGGAGACATCGAGATAGCCACTGTCGACGACACCATCGAGCCTGGCCAAGGCGCTCCGCCGCCGTGGCTCACGGCGGTGCAGGATGGACCCGAGGTCGGCCG
>CAZJTF010000394.1:1266-6204 GCA_964548565.1 uncultured Planctomycetales bacterium
ACGCCCTTGAGGCGCTCGGCCAGCGGGGCGAGTTCTTCGGGTGTGCCGACGCGCTCATCGACGACGAAATCGACGTCCGCGACTTCGGACGCGTACTTCGCGAAGCGGCCTTCGTAATCCCGGCGATCGTCGGCGATGTCGATCTTCGGATTGGGGTAGTGCGCCTTCGGCAGGCCGATGAAGAGCCGGGCCAGCCTGACCTTCGAGCGCCGGCACCCGGGGCTGACCAGTCCGCCGGTCGCGGCGCATGCGGGGCGCGCGCTTCCGGCCGTGACGTACAACACTCCACCCGCGACCGCCGTTGTCTGCATGAATTCCCGTCGCGTCATGATGTGCCTCCGAGATGTCGAGGAGCCGAGTTGAGCGGTACCTTCGTCCGCCACCGGCAGCTTAACATTCGGCCCGACCGCGTCAACGTCATGGCCGCCGGAGCGGCGCCGACGGAGTTGCGAAGAGGCCGGTCCGGCGTCACACTACGGGCCACGCCGTTCGTGCGGTCCGCCGCGGGCTCTTGACCCGCTCGACTGCGCCAGGCGCACCCACCGGGAGGAACACCAGATGCACGCGTCGCTGCTCGCCTGCCTCTTCACCTGCGTTATCGCCCAGAATCCTTCGCCAGCGGACCAGGCACCGCCGCACATCGCCATCGCGGACGCCTCGTACGGAGAAACGCTGAAAACCGGCGGCGACGTGGCGATCTGGTGGTGTGATGCGACGCGGAAGATCGGTCGCACGCGTCCGGTGCCGTCTGCAACGGGCAAGGGCGTGCGGATTTCGGCGGCGCGGGGTGAGTTCGAGGCGGCACAGCTGGTGGTTCGTTCGAAACGGGCGGTGTCGGGGCTGCGTTGCCGCGCCAGTGAGCTGGTTGGGCCTGGTGGAGCGACCATCCCGCCCAGTGCGGTTTCCTTGCTGCGCGTGGCGTACGTGCCGGTGACCACGCCGACGGACGCCATGGGGGTTGCGGGTGACTGGCCGGATCCGCTGCCGCCCTTCGAGAAACCAGTGGACGTGCCGGCCGAGGCCAACCAGCCGATCTGGGTGCTGATCCAGGTGCCACGGGGGGCGAAACCGGGTGATTACACAGGAACGCTCGAACTGACGGCCGGGGACTGGTCGGAGTCGGTTCCGCTCGCGGTGCACGTGTGGAGTTTCACACTGCCGCCGGTGCCGCGGACACGGAGCGCGTTTGGCTACTCGATTTCGGGCGTCGCCCGGTACCAGCACCTGACGACGGAAGCCGAGAAGCGCGCGGTGCACGCGAAGTACATGGAGAGTTTCGCCGCGCACCGCATCAGCCCGTACGACCCGGTGCCATTCGATCCGATTCGCATCCGCTTTCTGAAGGATGCGGACCCGCCGCGAGCGGAGGTGGACTTCGCGGCCTTTGACACCGCGATGCAGAAGGCCGTGGAAGAGTGGCGAATCACGAGTTTCATTCTGCACATCCCGGGCATGGGGGGCGGCACATTCCACGAGCGTCACGAGGGAGAGATTGCGGGGTTCAAGGCCGGGTCGCCGCAGTACGAGGCGATGTTCTCGAGCGCCGTGCGGCAGATCGAATCGCATCTGAAGGAAAAGGGCTGGCTGGACAAGGCGTACATCTACTGGTTCGACGAGCCGGAGCCGCGGGATTACGCATTCGTGCGTGCAGGCATGGATCGCCTGAAGAGGTCCGCGCCCGGGCTGTGCCGGATGCTCACGGAGGAGCCGGTGGAGGGCTTGTTCGGGGCGGTGGACCTCTGGTGCCCGGTTTCGCCGAATTTCAACCTGGCGCTCGCCGACAAACGGCGCGCGGAGGGAGAACGCTTCTGGTGGTACGTCTGCACGGGCCCGAAGGCACCGTACTGCACGCTCTTCATCGACCATCCCGCGACGGATCTGCGCGTGTGGCTCTGGCAGACCTGGCAGCGGCGGATCGAGGGCATTCTCGTCTGGCAGAGCACGTACTGGACGAGTTCGGCTGCATTTCCCGACGGACTGCAGAATCCGTACGCGGACCCGATGGCCTACGTGAGCGGATACTCGACGCCGCCCGGGACGAAGAAGCACTGGGGAAACGGCGACGGACGGTTCTTGTATCCGCCAGAGGCGGCGGCGGGCGGGAGTGCGACGCCGGTACTCGACGGGCCGGTCAGCAGCATCCGCTGGGAGATGCTGCGCGACGGAGTCGAGGATGTCGACTACCTGTACCTGCTCGAGGACCTGGTGAAAGCACGCGGGAACTCAATTCCGGCGGAGACCCTGGCCCGGGCGAAGGCCCTGCTCGAGGTGCCCGCGGAGATCACGTCCGACATGACTCACTACACGTTTGATTCGAAGCCGATCGAAGCGCGACGGCGTGCCGTGGCCGAGATGATCGAGCAATTGCAGTAGCCGGCCCCGATCGCACGGGCATCCGTGAGGCCGAGGGCGATGTCGTGTTCCCGTTTTCGCGAAAGGACCGCTGACGATGCGAGTGAACCTGCTTTGTGCCGCGATGTCGATCGTCATGGGCATCCCGGCGCTGGCGGCCGACGCGCCGCTCACGCTGCCGTTCGAGGAGACATTCACGTCCACGGCACTGGACGGGGCGTGGAAGGTGGACGTTTCGAAGGACAACGGCATCGCCTTGAAGGACGGCGCGCTGGAGATTTCGGCGGCGGAGCATACGTTCGCTCACATCCAGCGGCCGCTGGGAGTGGATCACGTCCGCGCGTCCTGCGCGATCCAGCCGGGCGCCGGGATCAGCTGGGCGACATCGCTGTTCCTGTACTGGAAGCCGGGGAGCTGGTGCCAGGTCAGTGTCATCCCGCGGAATGGTGGTTCCTTCTACATGTGCGTGACGACGGACGGTCGCCGGACGGAGCAGGACCTGGGCCGCTGCCGCTACGCGGACTGGCACAACGTTGCGATCGAGCTGGGTGAGGACTGCATCCGGTTCATGAGCAGCGCGGATGGCCGGACGTGGGTGAACCAGTCGTACGTGGCACGCCCGGCGGAACTCTCGGGCCCGCCCGCTCTGCTGATCGTCGGGAAGGGCTTCGGCACGGATGCGGGTACGCCGGATCTCAACGGCGATTACGGCGAGCGCGGGACGGTCAGCGTGTCGCGGGTGCGAGGCCTGCGCGTGGAGAAGACGTTGCCTGCCCGGATGAAGATCACAGCCCGCGAGGAGCGCGACCGCGCGCTCGCCCGCCAGGATCCGCTGGGACGCAAGATCCTCGATTCGGGGCGGGAGCCGTCGTACGAGGCTGTGGCGGCGGTGCTGCCGGCGCTGAGCAAGCCGCGCGAAGCGGTCGGTGCGAAGGAGGGCCGGTACGAGGTCGGCGTGCAGTACGACGGCACAATCCAGCTCGATACGGGCACGGACGGCTGGGAGCAGCGGGGGCCGACCGCGTGGTTCGAGATCGGCGAGCCGGCGGTGCGGTTCGGCTCGACGGGATGCAAAAAGCGTCTGATGGAGGGATACCTGCCCATCGTGGTGTGCACATTCGAGCACGACGGCCTGGCATTTGAGCAAACCGTCCTGGGCTGGTCGGAGGGGATGACACCTGACACCGATTTGTGGGGCTATGTGCGGTTGGTGGCGTCCGGTGCGGGCGCAGGGGCGCGGACCGTGCCTGTCGTGCTGCGGTCCAGACCGGAGACGATCAGCACGGTGGGGCCCGTTTCGCTCGAGATTCCCGCCGCCGGCAAGTCGCAGGTGTGTTTCCGGATACCGTCGCCCGGAAAAGACGGCGGAGTTGTCCGGGTCGACGATGCGGAGTTCACGCGCAGACTGGACGAGGTCTCAGCCTCCTGGAAGAAGATCGTTGACGCAGGAATGCGGGTGGGCACGCCGGAGCCGCGAATCAATGATGCCTGGCGTGCGTGGCTGGCGTACAACTTCATCAACGTGGACAAGATCGGCGACGTGTACCAGCCGCACGACGGGGCGGGCTTCTACGAGGCGATCTACGGCTACAGCGAGGTGCTCTACGCCCACGCGCTGGATATGTGGGGCTTCCACGACGAAGCACGACGGTACCTCGAGAGCATGTTCACGTTCGTGAAGCCGGACGGGCTGTTCGCGATCAACTACGGACTGCCGGACCACGGCGGGCTGCTGTTCGCGCTCGCCGAGCACTACCGCTTCACAGGGGATGGCGCGTGGTTTCGCAGCGTCGCGCCCCGGATGGTCAAGATGTGCGACTGGGCGATCGCCCGCCGGCAGGAGATCACGAAGGAAGGGGCCGATCGCCAGGGCGTCACGTATGGGCTCATCAAGTTCCGTCCGTACTGCGACTACGACGTCGAGACGTACAACTACTACGCCAACGCCTACTGCTGCATCGGGCTGGAGCATGCGGCGGCGGTGCTGGGCGACGCGGGACTCGCTTCCGACGCGGCGCGGATTGGTGAGGCGGCCGCGGCATATCGCAAAGACATTCTTGCGTCGATGGATCGCGCGGTGATCGAGCGCGACGGCATGCGACTGCTGCCCATGGAGCCGGACACGCATCGGCTGCTCAAAGACAGCGGTTTCGAGTGCGGCGACTACTACGGCCTGGTCGCGGCGATGTTCCTCGAGAGCGAATTCCTGCCCGCGGACGACCCGCGGGCCATGCTGGTGGTGCGCGGACTTGAGCAGCGGCGTGGCCTGATTCTGGGGATGTGCGAGTTCAACGAGGGTGTGGATCACGCATATACGTACGGGTACTGGCTGAACTGCCTGCAGCGCGGCGACGTCGACCGCGTGCTGCTCGGGCTGTACGGCTCGCTCGCGTACGGGATGGGACGAGAGACGTACTGCGGCGTGGAGGTGACCTACCTGCAGACGGGTGAGCCCACACCCACGATGCCGCACCTGTACTCGGGCACGCAGCAACTGCGGCTGCTGCGAATGATGCTGCTGCGCGAAGAGGCAGACAACCTGCTCATCGGGCATGCGATTCCCAGGGCGTGGACGGCAGATGGGAA
>CAZJTF010000395.1:0-6123 GCA_964548565.1 uncultured Planctomycetales bacterium
GCCTCCACCTCCCAGCAGGCGTCGTGCCATGTCGAGACGTATCCGGCCAGGGGCGGGCCCTCATACATCACCCCTTCCTTGCCGAAATCGAACGTCGGGTAGAGATCGGCCACACGGTCCAGCAGCACGCCGGCCTTGTGAGCGTACATTCGGTCGCCGGTCACCGCATATGCGGCGGACAGGTTGACGATCCCGTCAACGATGGCCTTCTTCCACTGGCCGTAAATCAGGTAGGCACCAATGAATCGCCAGCGTTTCCCCTCCTGCACAAACCCTTCTCCGTCATCGACACCGAATGTGTGGAGCGGATCGGCGGGATCCGGGTGCTCGGCATTAAAGAGCAGTTTCCGGTCAGCACGCGACGGATCGAACACGTTGTGCTCATCCAGACCTGATTTGTAGAACTTTTCGAAGTCGTTTTTCGGGAAGAGCTCACGACAGTGCGGGCACCGCGTCTTCCAGGGGTCCTGGAGCGGCGCCATCACCCAGTTGTACATCGGCACGTCTTTTTTGCACGAAGGGCAGTGCCCATTGGACCATACCATCCAGGAGCGCTTGATGGTGTTGCCGAACATCAGGTTCCAGAGGTGCTCGTCCGAGAGCTTCATCCAGGGCTGGGCCGCCCTCACCAGCCGGTCGCGCATCTCCGCAGCCCAGGGCTGCGTGCGCGCGTTCTCTCGTGCGCGGACAATCAGCTCCGGAGGATACAGAGCGCTTGCGTCCTTCGTTGTGTCGTCCGTTGCCGAGATCGCGGCGGTCGCAAAGGACAGCGACAGGAGCAGGCCCGAGAGATGCAGTTGCTGGCGAATCAATTGACACACTCCGGAATAAGCGACCTCAGAATCTCGCAAACGGCAGGATCACTGCAGTCGCAATTGGGCCATACAGGTAGTTCTGGACCAGACGGTGTAGATGGTTGTTGCTCAACATAACGGGCACGCGTCTTCCATCGTTTTTCACAACCAGGACAACGCTGCCATCGCCCAAAGCCCAGAGCACACCCGGCGAGCTCACGCGGATCTCGACCATGGTCAGCCCGTCCGGCGAGTCCAGTTCGAAGTCGTCCGACCGGGCAGGCCCGAATTCAGTGTGCCGCGTGCAGCGGGCGTGTCCCGCGGACGCACCAGGCGCCCAGGTCCACGGCGATGCTGCGACTGCCTCACTGGTCCCGACGGGATTCTCCGGCCGCCAGCTGACCTGCTCGCGAATCCGGGCTTTCTCGTGCTCATCTGTAATCCTGCGCCAGGACGTGTCCCCTGGACTCCAGCTCATGGCTTCCCAGCCGGTCCACACGCTCAGGCTGCTATCCGGGCCGAACGCAGTCTTGACAGCATGTTCGGCCTTCATTCCCGGAACAGGGGGCAGTCTTGTCACCACCGTTCTGCCGTCGTTCTCAATCTCGACCAGATACAGAATCTGGGCCGACAGCGGTGCGGGATGCACAATCCACCTTCTACCATGCGGATCCTCAGTACCGAAGTAGCCGTCGAACACTTGCGTTCGCCCTGTGGCCACATCGCACAAATACGACCGCATGTACATGGCGTCCTGAGCGATGACATGACGGCCGTCATCCGTGTACTTCACAAATCCGGCAACACCGCTGCAGCAGCCGGACAGGGACACCGACAGGAACAGGACAAGCCACCCGCCGGCCTTTCTCACCGCCCACGTTGCAGCTGCGTTTCCAGCCATGCGTATATCTCCGCTCTGCTCTCATCGCTGACCGCGTGTCCGCCGGGGCGGAGTACATTGACGAAGGCATCCGCCGGGGCGTCGAAAAGGCGCCACGCGCCGCGGGCCGCCTCACCGGTCACGTACGCACTTTCGGACTCAGGAAAGATCTGATCATCGGTCGTGTTGTGCAGGCAGAGCCCGCGCGGTGCGACGAGGCGCACCACATCGTCCCAGTCCCAGTGCGGCAGGCGCCCGGTGGTGAAGATCGGGCGCAGCTTCGGCATGTAGCTGAACCACGCGTCGCGGGCCCATCGCGCGCGGTTGCCGTCCGCGGCAAACGTCGCGTACCCGCAACTCGCCACGCAGGCACGAATGCGCTCGTCGAACGCGGCCAGCATCAGGGATTCTTCGGCGCCGAGCGAATGGCCGATACAGGCGATGCGATGGGGCTCCACCCCCTCCGTCGCCAACAGCACATCCAGGGCCCGCTGCGCGTCCCACAGCATCCTGCCCATCGCGGAGATGTGCGGGTGCGCAAGATAATGCCCGCGCGTGTCGAACGCTTTGAAGCGGTCGATCCGCTCCCCTGCCGTGATGGAATCGGGCGAAAGCGTGACGTAGCCGCGTTCCGCCAGATCGGCAGCGAAGGCGAGGGACTTGTCTCCTGCCAGGCCGACCGATTCGCGCTTGCCCTCGGCCGTGGTCTGATGCAGCACGAGCACGCCCGGGCGCGAACCCTGATCGAGTGGTGGAATGCAGAGGTACGCCTTCACGCGATCGTCCGGTGCGACGCGATACTCGATCAGGCGTCGCTCGTATTTCGGCAGCGGTTCCGTTGCGAGCACACGGACGTCGGCCGACACCAGTTGCGTGGACGGGCTGCCGATGGTGCGGCGGATCACGCGACGGATCGCGTCGCGCCGGGTCTGCCAGGCGCCCGGCGAATCGGGCACGCCCCGCAAATCCCCGACAGGAAACAGCCGTTCGCCGAGCCACACGTAGGCGGCGGCGCGGCCGTCATCGGGGAAGCGGTGCGGACCGTCATAGGCGCGCCACGCCAGGTCGTCCGCTGCTCCATACAGGCCGTAGACTCCGCGGACGTCCGTGAACATCGCGTCGAGATTCGTGGTGTTCGGGAAGATCGTGTCCTTTGTCGCGTACCAGACGTAGAGCGGGCGCGGCGCGATCATCGCGCAGATATGCTGCCAGTCGAACGGAATCTGCGCGACGTCGGGCAGGTAAGTGCCGAGTTGCGGAATGAGGGCCGTCAGGTGCGACCAGCGGTTGGGCACCGGGTCGCTGCGAAACGTCGTGAACCCGCAGCTTGCGACCGCGGCCGCGATGCGGGGCTCGAAGGCGGCCGCAAACAGCGTGCCGTAGGCTCCGTGCGAGTGGCCAATGCAGCCGATCTGGAGCGGGTCGGCGAACTCGCACGTTTCGAGCCAGTCCACGATCCGGGAGACGTCCCACACCATCTTGCCCATGAAAGACCAGCCGGGATGCCGCTTGTAGAAGTCGATGCTGTTCGCGTACGGCTGGCCGCCCGGCGGGATCCGCTCGCCGAATCCGATCACATCCGGGGCGACGCACACGTACCCGCGGCGCACGAGCTGCAGCGCGAACGCAAGCTGCGGATCCCCCTTGATTCCGCACGGCTCGTCCTTGCCCTGCGCCACCGTCTGGTGCAGGCAGATCATCACGGGCAGGCGTGCGGCACGGGCTGTCTGTGTGCCACCCGCCGGTTCTGTGGCGCCGGTTTCCAACCTGTGTTTCGGCAGCAGCAGGTACGCAGGAATCCAATCGTCCTTCTCGCAACGAATCCGGATGTGTCGCCGAACGTGATCGTCCAGCACCTCTTCACCCAGGACCTCGGCCTGCGGCTTTGGCGGTTTCAGATCACCGGGGCTGCCGAGAATCGCACGGATGACGCTGGTATAGTCCGCCCGCTTTGCCTCCCAGGCCTTGATCCCGTCGATGCGGGCGTCACCGGCACCAAGAAGCGTCGCCAGATCCGTGCGGCCGGCCTGGTCCGTTTTCAAGTCGGACTTCGCCCACGTCGTGACCTGCCGCCACTCGTCCCAGTTGTGGCCGGGCCAGGCGACAACAGGCTGCGTCGCCGATATCAGCACGATCGTGGAACAAGTGAGAAGTGCGAAGTGAGAAGTGGGACGCGACGGGCAGGTGAGCCTCGATTCCGACCGCAATGGGCTTCTCACTTCTCACCTCTCACTTCGCACTCTTACACGTTCAACAGTGTTTTCGCGTTCTCGGCCGCGATCATCTGTCGCTGCTCGTCGGTGAGGTCGGCGTGGTCGAGCTTGGAGACGTTGCACGCCGGGTAGTGCAGGACGGCTCCCGTCCCGAACAGCACACGGCCGGCGCCGACTTCGTCCACGAGCTTACACACGGAGCCGAACCCCTGCAGGCACGCGATCTCGTACGCGCAGTTCTCCGCACGCTTCATCAGGCGGACCAGCGCCTGGTACTCGATCAGGTAGTTCGGGCCGCTGAGGATGAACTGCGTGGCCTGGTAGCGCTCGACAACGGCCGCAATCGAATCGAACGGCACCGGCGTGAACCGCCAGTTCATCATGATGCGCGTAGGGATCGTCACCGGGATCTCCCGCTCGGCGGCCACGCGGCAGATCTCGCCGACAAAATCGGAATCCAGTCGGTAGCTGTGGAACGCCGGGTAGAGGCGCACGCCGCGCATGCCGCTGTCGACGAGGCGGTTGAGCTCGTCCGGGCCGCCGCTCATAAATGGGCTGATGGTCGCGATCGGGATGAGGCGGTCGGGATACCGCGCGCACGCCGACAGCGTCTCGCGGTTCCCCTCGCGCCAGTCGACCAGCACACCGCGCAAGCTCAGTGCGGCCGCCCGCTCGATGCCGAAGCGGTCCATCAGGATGACGAGGTCCTCGAACGTCTTGTCGTAGAGGTCCCAGTAGGGCCAGTGGCCGAAATACGCATTGACGTCAAACCGGTTCATGAGAGCCCCAGGATTCGAGCCATGTTACCGCCGAGGATGAGCGCCTTGGCCGCATCGTCCAGGTCAGCGCCCTGCACCTTCGCGAGCTGCGTCCACGGGTCGAGCAGCGGCATGTCCGTCCCGAACAGGATCTTCTCCGGTCCGAGTTCGCCGACGGCATATTCGAGCATGCCGTTATCGATCTGCGAGCTCGCGGTGTCGAGGAGCAGGTTCGGGTGTTTCTTCGCGGCCACCACCGCCTTGTGCCAGTCGCCGAATGCGTACGGGTGCCCGCCCATGTGCGCCATGAGGAGCCGGCACTGCGGCACGTGCTCCATCAGGTGGTCGCACTCGGCGGGCGTGGTGTGCGCCAGGATGGGCATGCCGTACTCGGCCGCCTGTTCGAGCAGCGGATACGTGCCGGCCTCGGCGATCGACGCCTCGGGGTGCGAGTAGATCTTGAGGCCGCGCATTCCGTACGTTTCGTAGCAGCGACGGACCTCCTCGACCGCCCGCCGGCCCAGGCGTGGCGTCGGCACGGAGACGTAGCCGATCAGGCGGTCCGGGTGCTTCTTCAGCTCGCGGGCCAGCGCGTCGTTGCCCTCGCTCATGTCGTAGAAGAGCGCGTTGAGCTCGGTCACCAGGATCTTCTCGAACCCGCACGCATCCGCCAGCCGCACGAGCGCATCGCCGTCGGCCTGCATGTGAAAGAAGTTGCCGGTGCCGATGTGGACGTGGGAGTCGATGATCATGAGCACCTCGAGACCACAGCATCACGCGGGATAGTTGAGAATTGAGAGTTGAGAATTGAGAATTGGCAACATCGGACCGCACGCGCGCGACTCCCGCGGTGCATCGTCGACGTGCAGCCGCTCGTGCGAGAAGCCGCTGGTTCGAGAGCCGCTGGTGCGAGAATCCTTTCTCGCACCGCCATGCTCCACGCCGCTGGTGCGAGAATCCTTTCTCGCACCGCCCCGTTCGCGGGAGTCTTTCCCCTGCTCGCGCCGGATGGGCCTGCGGTGAAGCGTGCGAGAAGGGATTCTCGCACGAGCATCGATGGGCCTGCGGTGAAGCGTGCGGGGGATTCTCGCACGAGCAGCAGCCCGCCACATGACGCGCGGAAACTCGGGAGCGGGATTTCGGCAATTCTCAACTCTCAATTCTCAACTCTCAATTCGCCCCGACTTCCTGCCCCGGTCCCACCTCGATCGCAACCGGCGTCAGCAGTTCCTTCGCGAGGGCGGCCAACTCGGCTTTCCAGTTGTCGCCGGTCGGCGCGACCGGGTACTGCCGCCCGCGGCGCCAGTCGGCGATGATCCAGTAGCGAAGCTGCCGGTCCGATGTCTGCCATTTGTACTGCCGCTCGTCGGGCAGGTCCACCACGCCGCGGAACTGCCCCGGCGGGCCGATGACGCCCATACCGATCTCGCCGATGCCCGGCATCTGCCAGCCCCAGTTGCCGAAGAAGCCTCTGCCGG
>CAZJTF010000396.1:0-6121 GCA_964548565.1 uncultured Planctomycetales bacterium
CCACAACCTGTTCAACCACGTGAACATCCCCAAGGGGAACATCCACGTGCCGTACGGCCATGCCGATTCCGTGCTCGAGTTCTGCGAGTGGTACGAGGACCAGATCCGCAAGGCCGGCGGCATCGACCTGCAGGTCCTCGGCATCGGCGGCGACGGTCACATCGCCTTCAACGAGCCGGGCTCCTCTCTCGGGTCGCGCACGCGCCTCAAGACCCTTACCGAGGAGACCATCAAGGACAACGCCCGGTTCTTCAAGAGCATGGACGAGGTGCCGCGGTTCGCGATCACCATGGGCGTCGGCACGATTCTCGAAGCCCGCAAGATCGTCATGCTCGCCAACGGCGCGAAGAAGGCGCAGATCATCGCCGATGCTATTGAAGGCCCCGTCACCTCGCAGGTGACCGCCAGTGCGCTGCAGCTCCACCGCGATGTGATCGTGATCGTCGACAAGGAAGCCGGCTCGAAACTCAAGCGCGCCGACTACTACACCTGGGTCTACGAGCAGAAGAAGAAGCTCGTCCCCAAACTCGTCGGCCGCACGACGTGACACGCCCGCTGGCGCGTGCCGCCAGTGCGTCTCACCGCTGAAAAGAACAAACGCGGACCTCACCAGCGGCGATCGCGGCCCGGAACGCCTCCCTGTCGCGATCGCCGCTGCCGCTTTTCCGCCGCCCATCGTGGTACGCATGCCCCGCACGGACGCTCGAAAGGCACCGCCGTGGTTCCTTTCAATGCACCCGGCGCGAGGCTAGGATGGATGTACCGCCTGCGCGGCACCCCGGCGGGGTGCGGCAGGGGCCTGATGCTCGTTCTGCGGGGTAGCGATGCGGATCCCACTGGCGCCGGCAGGCGCCCGCGAAATGATCATCATCACGCTTCTGGCCGGTGCGCCGGCCATCGGAGCCGTGTTGGCCGCCCGGGCGGGCTACCCCGGGTTCTGGCCCGTGGCGATCGTGCTCGGAATCGTCTGGCTCGCCGGCCTCGCCTTTTTCCGCGATCCCGAACGTCAGTGCCCGCTCGATGCCGGCGCCATGGTGTCGCCCGCCGACGGCAAAGTGGTCGAGACGGCGCTGCTCGAGCATCACCCGCTGATCGGCGGCCCCGCCACGCGTATCAGCATCTTTTTGAGCGTCTTCGATGTCCACATCAATCGCAGCCCCTGCAGCGGCACTGTGCGCTCCGTCGAGTATTCCCCCGGGCGGTTCCTCGATGCCCGCGACCCGAACTCCGGCACGATGAACGAGGCCAACACCGTCATCATCGACCCGGATGACCCGCAGGACGGCCCCGTTGTCGTCCGCCAGATCGCCGGCCTCATTGCCCGACGTATCGTCTGCCCCCTCAAGCCCGGTGACCGCGTGACCGCCGGCCAGCGCATCGGTCTCATCAAGTTCGGCTCGCGGACGGAACTCATCCTTCCGGGCCACGACCGCTTCACGCCCGCGGTGAAAATCGGCGACAAGGCGGTGGGGGCGGTGACGATCCTGGCCCGCAAGCCCGCGGGCGCATGCAGCCAGCCTGCGACGGCCGCGAGAGAGTCATCATGATCCGCCACGTACCCGAGCCATACCCGCAGGATCCCGGCCGCCGGCGCAAAAAGCGGCGCCTTCGCACGGTTCAGATGCTGCCGACGCTGCTCACGCTCGGAAACCTCTACTTCGGGTTCGCCGCCATCTATTGCTGCTGCCGCGAGGCGCAGGACCTCGGTGCCGGCGTGAACGCCACCGAGGAGCGGACGCTCAACAGCATCTTCGTGGAAACCAAGGCGCCCTCCTTCCTGTCGATCGCCTTCTGGATGGTCACCGCCGCGATGCTCTGCGACGCATTCGACGGCCGCCTCGCCCGCAAAACCGGCGCCGCCAGCAAGTTCGGCGAGCAGCTCGACTCGCTCGCCGACGTCGTGAGTTTCGGTGTCGCCCCCGCGCTCATGATGGTGCTGCTCGTGCGTCGCGAGTTCACCGCCAACGGCTGGGACACCGCCTCGGATTTCGCGAAGCACTACTCGCAGCTCGCCCTGTTCTTCGCGGCGATCTACGCCTGCTGCGCCGCGCTCCGCCTCGCACGCTTCAATATCGAGACCTCGCTCGACGAGGCCGCCCACAAGGGCTTCAAGGGCCTGCCCTCGCCCGGAGCGGCCGCCGGCGTCATCACGCTCGTGTTTCTGCACGACTGGCTCGATATCAGTGTGCTCTGGCATCGGGCGGGTGCCGTCGTGGCCTGGATCCTCCCGGCGGCCACACTCGCCCTCGCGCTGCTGATGGTCAGCCGGGTGCGGTACGTGCACTTCCTCAGCTCGTTCCTCCGTCGGCGACCCTTCAGCCACCTGATCCCGACGCTGCTGGTCGTGCCGCTCGTCTTCCGCTACACCGAGCTGACGTTGACCGCCGGCGCATGGATCTTCATTCTGAGCGGCCCGATTCGGCGGATCTGGCTGCACGCGCGGGGCCTGCACCCGGCTGCCGACCACCCGCTTCCCGCTCCCGCTGAGACGCCTTCTACCACGGACACGAACAGGAATGAGTGACGCTGATTCGCTTCGCGTACGGTTCGCCCCGTCGCCGACCGGCTATCTCCACATCGGCGGGGCTCGCACGGCCCTCTTCAACTGGCTGCTCGCCCGCAAAACCGGCGGCACCTTCATCGTCCGCATCGAGGACACCGACACCGGCCGCAACGTCCCCGGCGCTGACGCCAAGATCATGCACGACCTGCGCTGGCTCGGCCTGCAGTGGGACGAGGGCATCGACGTCGGCGGTCCGCACGGCCCGTACTACCAGATGCAGCGGCTTGACCTCTACAACGCAGCCGTCCGGCGCCTGCTCGACGAAGCGAACGCCTACTACGCCTTCGATACGCCCGAAGAGCTCGACGTGATGCGCAAGCAGGCCGAGAGCGAGAAACGCACCTTCCGCTACCCGCGACCGGAGCGCCTTCCCACGGAGGATGACGCCCGGCACGCCCGCGAGCAGGGCCGGCCCGTGGTCGTGCGCTTCCGCATGCCCGCCGAGGACATCATCGTCCGCGACGAGATCTTCGGCGAGGTGCCGGTGGGCGCCGGCGAGCTTGACGACTTCATTATCCGCAAGGCGGACGGCATCCCTACGTACCACATGGCCAACGTCGTGGACGACGCCGGCATGAAGGTCAATTTCGTCATGCGCGGCCAGGAGTTCCTCTCGCAGACGCCGCGCCACATTGCCTTGCAGCGGGCCCTCGGCTATCCCACGCCGCGCTACGCCCACCTGCCGCTCATCATGGACATGAAGGGCCGCAAGCTCTCCAAGCGCGACGGCGATGTCGAGGTGCACTCGTTCCGCCAGCACGGCTACCTGCCCGAGGCCCTGGTGAACTTCATCGCGCTGCTCGGCTGGTCCCCCGGCAGCGACCGCGAAAAGATGACGCTCGCCGAAATGGTGGAACTCTTCGACGTCTCCCGCGTCGGGCGCACCAACGCGAAGTTCGACCGCGAAAAACTGCTCGCCTTCAACACCGACTATGTCGGCGCTGCCTCCGAGGAGCGCCTGGCCGACGCGTTTGACGATTATCTGGCCGTCAGCGAGACGTCGCCCATCGCGAAGGCGAAGCCCGCGCCCGAAACGCGCCGCGAGCTGCTCCGCGTCAACCGCGGCTTCCGCACGTTCCCCGACATCGACTACAAGTCGGGTTTCATCTTCATTGAGGACGAGGCCATCGCGTACGACCCGGCGGCCGTGCAGAAGGTGCTCGTCAAAGACGGCGGCTACCCGATGCTCGAGAGCCTGCTGCCGGTGCTCGGAGGCCAGGCCGACTGGACGCCCGCCGCGCTCGAATCGCTCCTCAAGGGCGTCTGCGAGTCGCGCCAGGTCGGCATGGGCAAGGTTGCCCAGCCGATCCGCGTCGCCGTCTCCGGCGGCACCGTCAGCCCCGCCATCTTCGACACGCTCGTCCTGCTCGGAAAGGAAAAGACCCTCCGCCGCATCCGCCGCACGCTGGCCGCACGTCCGGCCTGACCAGTGGCATGGCGACACGCGGCTGTTGGCTGCATCTGGCCCTGCGGATAGATCGCGTAGCGGCCGCCCTCGTGGCGCGAGGCGGGCGGCACCGACACGTCTGGCGGCGTCGGTGTTTTTACGACTGTTGCAGGGAAGACGTGAGCCTGACCGCCTCCAGCAGAGCGTTGACGAGCGGCCGGGAATGTTGACACGCGCGTCCGGTCATTCGGACGCTCGTGTCTCCACGGCCGGAACTGTCTCCACGGCCCGACCACGCAGAATCTCGGCATCCCGCGAAATTCCCGGCTCAAGTTGCGCGCGTGCGACTCTCACCACGGGCCAGCGGCCCTGCCTTTGTTGCCGACTCGAGGAAGACGCTCAACGGGCCGAAAGAACAAATGATTGCCAGGCAGCAGCTTGCGTGCGACATGTCGTCAGCCCTCGTTGCGCTGGCAAGGCCCCACGTCGATGTGCCTCCAGGCACCTCTAACCTGCAGTGACTGTGGAGTCAAGTAAGGGATGGAAAAAGTGCAGAGGAGAACATCGGGTCCACACCCGCGCTGCTGGCCGGCCGCGGCCTGGCAGCCGGGGGCCGCAGTAGAGAACTCTCCTTACGGTTCTGTCAGGGGCTCGCGGGCAGAGAGTCAGGTAGTGACGCAGAGTAGACGTACTCGGTGTTTCGGATCTGATCGTGAATTTTCTCGCCCTCGCTGAGCTTAAGACTGCGCATCCCGAACTTCTCCGGAGGCACACCTGCGTTCAAGACCGAGCGGCCCAGCGTGAGCTCATGTACCAGGCGCACACGTCCAACTTCGTCGTAATAGGTTCGGGTGAGAGTATTTGGAATAAAAATTCCTTCTTGCTTCGAATACGACACGGCCATCTCGGCCGAGGTCGCCCCATTATGTCCTTGACGGGCAAACGTGACATTGTGCCCGGCAGCCTCATCGAAGACCAACTCCAGATTCATGACCTCCGGCGCCGGCCCCACGGCGACAAGCCTCCACTTCTGACCGTCGGAGCCCGAGAGGTCCTCCACGTAGAAGGTCGGCCCCGACGGGCGGCTGGTCGCAAACCCGGCCGGGGGTTCAATGTATTGAGGCTCCTGATGGAATTGGGAGACAACCTCCCAGTGAGGCCGAGCCGTGTCAAAGCTGAACAGGCCGCGCGGATCGATGAATTGCACACCCGCCCTCTGCCGCGCGTCAGCTGCGGGGACCACCCAGGCGCCACGAGCACTGCGGACAGCTTTCGCCTTGATCTCGACCGGGAGCGAGTAGATGTAGTGCTCTGGCGTGAGCACATGCACGGAATCCACGCTGTGAACGCCGCGCACGCGCACCGCCGAACCGTTGTCTTCAGCAAGGAAACGCGGCGTTGGTCCGATGACACTGTTGAACAGCTTCTTCGCCCGACGGTCAAAGGCGAAGCTGATGGTTACATGGGACTCCTGAATGATCTCCTTGGTGTCTGATGTGATGCCGAGCCTCGTGCGCAACTCTTTGTCACGCTCGCGATCCAGGGTCGTGCGATCGTGGCAGGAATACTCGCCTTCCCAGGTGCTGATCCGCTCAAAGTTCGCGCGCTGCTTTTCGACGATTGTGCGAAGCGTTTGAACGGTCTCGTCCACACTGAGACGACGTGTTTGCCCGAATGCTGCAGTCGCCACGCAACTCGGCAGCAGCAGTACGATTACGAATGGTAGCGAAGAGTTCCACTTGCGCATCCGCAGTTCCTTACGGATTGAGTCCGCTGTCAACTGTACCACCCGCAGCGAAAAGTGTTGACGTAGATATGGATAACGACCCCAGTCGTACAGATCGTACAGGACTGGTAAAAGGATCCCGTGGTGCAGACTCCGCCAGTACAGGTTAGTCCAGATCCGCTCCCAAAGGAAAGACAGGGTGCAACGGAAGCACAGAGTACCTGGCCGAAGCCACGGCATGGATCCTTGCCATCGCCGTCGCACAGGGTTGCTGTGTTGCCGTAGTGAAAGCTCCCAACGCAAGCGGCGGCGCAAGAGCAGAAAACCGTGAATTCCTGGCATGCTGGATTGAACTTCGTGCTGGCGCAACCGCCCAGACCGCCAGCGACACTAGCCCCTGATCAAGCGTACCCCGTGGGCTGTTTGGCGGTGTGCGGCTAAAAAA
>CAZJTF010000397.1:0-6115 GCA_964548565.1 uncultured Planctomycetales bacterium
TGATGCTTCATCGGCTCGCACCCGGCTGATGGGACTTCTCACACACGCTCTTAGAACCTTTCAAGATTTCAGCCTTCATCGATTCACCTCACGCCGGCCGGTCGATCGGCGATGACGCCGCCAAAGTCGGCGGCACAGCAGAATGTTCTAAGCCAATCACTCCCTGCCGTGAAGCGATCGCCGCGCGCTGCTCTCCCGTCTCCCGCTCCCGCGCCCCAAGCATCGAAAACATCCGAGGCCCCGAGCGGCACGCCGGGACAAAACTGTGTGCGTCCCCGATGTCGGAGATCCCGACTTCACCCGGGACTTGGGATAGCCGCCTCGTCGTGGCGAAAGGCCACCGGCGGCTCGTCGGAGTCTCTGGCGAGGGGCGGCATTGCCTCCCCCCAATTCCCTTCCGCAATCCGAAATCCGCAATCTGCAACGGCAGCCGAGCGCCCCGCCGCCCGCCTTGACCCTTCCCGGCCGCAGACCTACAGTTCCGTCCCGGGTACCTGACGAAGCCCGCACATTATGCCCAGGCGCTTCTTCATCATCGATGGCATGAGCCAGATCTTCCGGTGCTACTACGCGCCGTTTCAGCAGCTCACCGCGCCGTCGGGCGAGCCCACCCGGGCCACCTATGTCTTCACGATGATGCTCCTGCAGCTCGCCCGCGAACAGAAACCCGACTACCTGGCCGTCGCCATGGACAGCCGCGAAGAGGACGTGTTCCGCCGCGGGATCGCGCCCGACTACAAGGCCAACCGCCAGGCCCCGCCCGAAGACCTCGCCCCGCAGATCGACCGAATCCTGCGGATCATCCGCGGGCAGAACGTCCCCATCCTCGAACTGCCCGGCTACGAGGCCGACGACGTCATCGCCACCCTCTGCGAGCGGCTCTGCAGGACCGACGACCTGCAGATCTGCCTCGTCAGCAAGGACAAGGATCTCGATCAGCTCCTCTCCGACTGCGTCTGCATGTTCGACCCCGGAAAAGGCGAGTTCATCGGTCCGGCCGAGCTCCGCGAGCGCAAGGGCTATGGCCCCGAAAAGGCGGTCGAGGTCCAGACCCTCACGGGCGACTCCACCGACAACATCCCCGGCATCAAGGGCGTGGGCCCCAAGAAGGCAGCCGACCTCATCAATCGCTTCGGCACCGCCGCCGCCGTGATTGAGCACGCGAACGAGCTCACGCCGGCCATGCGCGCAAACGTCCTCGCCTTCGCCGACAAGCTCGAGCAGACCCGCTGCCTGGTCACCCTCCGGCGGGACGTGCCGATCGATTTCGATCTCGAGGCGTGCCGCTTCACCGGCATCAACTTCGACGCCATCCAGCAGGTGGCGGTCGAGCTCGGCTTCCGCCGCCTGATCGATCAGATCGCCGCGCACGTGAGCGCGCCCCCGCCGCGCCCGGCGCCGCCGCCCAGGGCGGCCCCCGTCCAGGGTGAGCTGTTCGGTCCACCGCCGGACGAGTGCAACGACGCCTCACAGCTCCCGCCGAGCGCGCATGAAACCGCCCGTGCGGTCGCCGGCGCATCCGATGCCCGCTACACCCTCGTGGACAGCCCGGACAAGTTCCGCGCCTTCCTCGAGGAGCTGCGCCAACAGAAAGTCTTCGCCTTCGACACCGAAACGACGCACCTCAACCCCGCCTGGGCGAAGCTGGCAGGCCTCAGCTTCTCTTGGGAGCCTCAGAAGGGCTACTACCTGCCCATCTGCGGCGTGGGCGACTGCCTGGAGCTCGAGCCGACGCTGGCCGCCCTGCGCCCGATCTTTGCCGATCCGAACGTCCGCAAGGTGGGCCAGAACCTCAAGTACGACCTGGTCGTGCTCGCATGCCACGGCGTGCCGGTCGCGGGCGTCGACTTTGACACGATGATCGCCAGCTTCGTGCTGGATTCGTCGCGCCGCTCACACGGCATGGACTTCCTCGCCCGCGAGATCCTCGGCCGCGACACGATCCCCATCACCGACCTGATCGGCACCGGGCGCGACCAGCTGACGTTCGACTCGGTCGACACCGGGAAGGCCTGCGAATACTCCGGCGAGGACGCCGACGTCACCTGGCAGCTGTACGACGTCTTCCGTAAACAGCTCGAGGGCACCGACCTCGAGCCGCTCTTCCGCGAAACCGAGATGCCGCTGGTCGAGGTGCTCGCCGCGATGGAATGCGAGGGCGTACGGCTCGACATCGACGTCCTCGCGCGCATGAGCCGCCAGCTCGAGGCGCGCCTGCAGGAGCTCACGCGCGAGATTCACCACGCCGCGGGTCGCACGTTCAACATTGACTCGACCAAGCAGCTCGCGACCGTGCTGTTCGACGAGCTCAAGCTCCCCGTGCGCAAGAAGACCAAGACCGGGCGCAGCACTGACGCCGAAACGCTCGAACAACTCGCCTTCGAGACCGATCACCCGGTTCCGCGCCTCATCCGCGAATACCGCGAGCTCTCCAAGCTCAAGGGCACCTACATCGACACGCTGCCGACCATGATCTGCCGGCGCACGGGGCGGATCCACACGAATTTCAGCCAGACGTCGGCCATCACCGGGCGTCTCTCGTCCAGCGACCCGAACCTTCAAAATATTCCTATAAGAACTGAGATTGGCCGCGAAATCCGGCGGGCATTCGTGGCCCGCGACGCCGATCACGTCCTGCTCAGCGCCGATTACTCCCAGATCGAGCTGCGGGTGCTCGCTCATTTCTGCGGCGATGCGGCCCTCCGCCAGGCGTTCCTCGAAGACCGCGACATCCACCAGTTCGTCGCGGCCCAGGTCTTCGGCGTGCCGCTCGACGCCGTTACGAAAGAGCAGCGCGGGCGCGCCAAGGCCGTCAACTTCGGGATCATCTACGGCCAGACCGCCTACGGCCTCTCCCGCACCACCGGCATGACCCCGGGCGAGGCCCAGGGCTTCATCGACATGTATTTCATGCGGTATCCCGGGATCCGCATGTTCATCGACCGCACCATCGCCGACGCCCGCCGGATCGGCCACGTCCGCACGATGCTCGGGCGCCGACGCGCGATCCCGGACATCAATTCGCGCAACGGCGGTCTCCGCGCCCAGGGCGAACGACTCGCCGTCAACACGGTCATCCAGGGCAGTGCCGCCGACCTGATCAAGCGCGCGATGATCAACATCCATCGCCGCATCGTCCGCGAGAACCGCCCCTGCCGCATGCTCATCCAGGTCCACGACGAACTCGTCTTCGACGTCCGCCGTGATGCGGTCGAGCAGGAGGCCGAGTTCATCCGGGCGGAAATGCAGACCGCCATCCCGCTTAACGTCCCCGTCAAGGTAGACATCAACTGGGCCGACAACTGGCTGGAAGGCAAGTAAGTCCGCCGGTTGCATGAAAAGGTAAACCGCCCGAACGCCAGAAGGTAGCGGCTGGGCTCCGTACCGGTCGTCTTCCCTCCGTGGAAGCCTGCGAGCAATCGCCATCGGAGCGGTTCGAACGCCCGTCTCGCCACATCCCCTGACCTGTCAATACCAATGACGAGGGACAAAGGACCGTCACCGACGACGGACAACCGACTACTGACAACTGACAATCGACCACCGCCGAAGGCATACAATCGTCATGCCCCAGTACGACGTCATCATCGTGGGCGGCGGCCCGGCGGGCCTGAGCGCCGCGCTGGTCCTCGGGCGATGTCGCCGGCGCGTCGTCGTCTGTGACGCCGGCAATCCCCGCAATGCCGCATCGCAGGGGATGCATGGCTTTCTCACCCGCGACGGCGTCCTCCCCGCTGACCTGCTGCACATGGGACGCGAGGAAATCGCCCGCTACGGCGTCGAGTTCCGCCGCACGGTCGTGATCGACGCCGCCTGCGCGCCCGGCGGTGTGCAGGTTACACTGGAAGACGGCGCCGTCCTCTCTGCCCGCAAACTGCTCCTCGCGACGGGCGTACGCGACTGCCTCCCGCCGATCCCCAACATCCAGGCCTTCTACGGGCGGAGCGTCTTTCACTGCCCCTACTGCGACGGCTGGGAAATGCGCGACCAGCCGCTCGCCGTGTACGGAGAGGCAAAGCCCGCCATCGGCCTCGCCCTCTCGCTCCTCACCTGGACGCGCGACATCGTCGTCTGCATTGACGGCACGAGTCCGCCAGGTCGGCGCGACGCCCGCCGCATGCGCGGTCACGGCATTCGCCTCCGCGCCGAGAAGATCGTCGGCATCGAGGGCGCCGACGGGCGCCTCGAACGCATTTTGTTTGCCGAGGGCGAGCCCCTCCCCCGCCGCGGCCTCTTCTTCAACACCGGCCAGGGTCAGCGCTGCGACCTGGCCGACCGCCTCGGATGTCGCTTCGACGCGAAAGGGCATGTCACGACCGATCCCCGGGGTCGGACCGGCGTTGAGAACCTGTTCCTCGCCGGCGACGCGGACGGAGACGTGCAGTTCGTCATCGTGGCCGCCGCCGAGGGCGCCCAGGCCGCCGTCGCCATCAACGCCGAACTCCAGAGAGACGAACGCCCCGAACCCGGCTGACCGCGTCATTCATTCTCATCGTGCGGCGCGTGAACCGGCTTTGACTCGGGCGACCCCTGCTGCCGCAGGTAGACCCCGAGGTACACCATCGCGGCAATCGAGAGGAACTCGCTCTGCCAGTTCTGGAATGACTGGTACCAGAACTCCGAGCTCACCATGTAGCCGAGGACGGAAACCGGCAGGGCACCGTGCTCAATCTGCTCCTCGTTGAACGCCCGCTGCCCGGCCATCGCATGCAGCATGAATGACGTGGCAAAGAGCAGGATAAAGGCGATGCTGAGCGAGTGTGAGTAGATTCGCAGGGCCCAACCGCCGCGCCGCACCGGCCACGGTGCGCGCGGGTCCTTGCTGTGACGCGCCGGGTCCTCGTCCTGCGGCTCACTGGAGTCGGGATCCTTCGACTCCGGCGAGCCCTTCTGGAACAGGCAGCACGTGAGGATGACGAAGACGCCCATCTGCAGGAACTCGCTCTCCCAGTTCTCGGCTGTCGCCTCGAGGAAGTGCCCGCTCGTCATGTACTTGAGCAGCCCGACCTCTGCAAGCCGATGCTCCCGCCGTTCCTCGTTGTAGGTCCGGTGGCCGGCCAGCAGTTGCCCCGCCCAGGACAGGGCAAACATGCCGAGCAGGACAAGTGTCAAACCGTTGTTCCGCAGGATTGTTCTGACTCGCGACAGCGCCGGCTTCTCCGACGCGGCGCGGACGCTGATGGGTGCTGTGCTCATGCATAATCATACCCCGGCAGAGTTCCTCCTGCCGGACGGGCGAAGCTCAGCGGACGCTTGCGACCGGCGCGCGGGCAACGTAGAAACAACGCTTTCCGGCGACTCCGGCGCGCTGATACGTCGGACTGGAGGTAGGACGATGCCCGCTTCGTGCCTTCTGCAGATACTGGCGAGACTGGCGTTGTCGATCCCCGCGGCAGCTCCCGCAAGCCGCCCGGCCGGCGAATCCCTGCCCTCGCTCCAGGAGGTCATCGACGCCCGCACCGACCTGTGGGGCGAAGCCGCCATGCGGCAACCCGGTGGCGCGTCGTACGAGTTCTTCGAACCGCTCCTGCCCCCGCTCCGGTACGTGAACACAGCCTTCCGACACTACCCGATCATGCTGTCAGCGCCGCTCGCCCCGGTGAAGACGCGCTTCGTGAGCAACGGCAGCGGCATCAACCTCCTGGCCGACAGCAAGCCGATGTGGAGGGACTTTGGCACCCCGATCCGATTCCTCCTCGGCACCAGCAAGGAGGTCTTCGGCGCCGACGTGACGCGTGTGGACGGCCCGCGCTATCTCGAGGGATGGCTGCCCATCGTACAGGTGGGTTATCCACACGATGCGTGCCTATACCGACAGGAGGCATTCGCGCCCGTCGAGCCGCAACTCGCGGAATTCGGCACCACGATCGTGCGATTCACCGCCGCGGGCAGTCGGCCCGGCACCGTCACGGCCCGGGTTGAGGCGACCGGCCTCCAATTCACCGACGGCAGCCTCACCAACGAGAAGGGCGAGCTGATCCTGCAGGCTGACGCCGGCTGGACGTGGGATGCGTCTTCCGGTGAGCTGACGCGCGCCCTGACTGCGGCCGATGAGGCCGTTCTCGTCGTTTTCACCCGACCACCCCTGCAGACGCCTCTCCGCGCCGACGCGGCC
>CAZJTF010000398.1:0-6098 GCA_964548565.1 uncultured Planctomycetales bacterium
CCGGCTTCCTGGCGTCCTTGGCGCCTGCGCGGTGATTCTTTCTGCAACGTTGGGGGTTACCAGATGCGACCCCGCACATGCCCTCGGACAGAAACACCATGACCTCAGGCGTGACGCCCCGGCCGCAATCGAAAATCGGAAATCAAGAATCTGCAATCCGCTCGACTCCCCATCATTCCGCAATCCGCCACCGTCCCGCCCTCTACAACGGCCAGTACAGCCATGCGCCGACCACCACGCCGATGGCGTTCCCGAGGAGCAGCACGCCCTTGATGAGCGCCACGGACCGTTCAAGCCGCACGCTCCCCGCCGGATCGTCCGCATACCCGCGCAGCAGCTTCATCCGGTTGCCGATGCTCGAATGCCGCCAGCTCCGCGCCTCGATGGGAATGCCGTTGAGCTGCGCGATCCGGTGGAGCGCGTCCGCGAAGATGTCAGCCGCCGTCGCGCACACGGGCCGCCCCCGCGCCGTCACCCGCGGATCGGGCGCGGCCGCCGCCGGCAGCAGGCCCGCGAGCCCCCCCGAGCCCGCGATCCGCGGCGCCTCCGCCCCCGCGCTGCCGTGGTAGTAGCACGGCCGGTCGCACGTGCCGATATCCGGCGTAATGCTCCGCGTGCCGAACAGATCCGCCTGCCACTCGAACCGCCGCGACACCACCCCGAAGCCCAGCCCCCACACGAGCACGACGAGCCCCATCGCACCGATCTGCAGGTAATCGTGCATCTCCCGCCACGCGGGGAACACGTGCGGGTACTTCCGCGCCGAGGCCATGAGCAGTTCCGCCAGCCCGCCGACGATGAACATGCTCAGCGTCGCGAACAGCAGGTAGAACTCGATGTGCCGCCGCTTCACGTGCCCCGCCTCGTGGCCGAACACCGCCTCGATCTTCTGATCCTCCATCATCTCGAGCAGCCCGTCCGAGAGCAGGATGTACCGCACGGGCCGCACCAGGCCCATGACGGCCGCGTTGACGACCATCCCGTCGCTTTCCCAGATCAGGATCCGCCGGTACGTCAGCCCGACGCGCCGGCAGAGCGCCTCCAGGCGCTCGCGCAGCTCTCCCGGCGGGAGCGGGCGCGTGTGCCAGATGTGCCGCAGCATCACCGGCGCGAAGAAGAAGACGATCCCTGCCACGACCACGAGCACCGCCTGGTCCGCCCAGACGACGCCGCGCGACGGGCGCCCCTTCAGCCACGTCAGCAGGTCCCCGCTCCACCCGCGGAGGCGGTCGCTGTTCTGCCAGGCAAAATCGTTCGCGATCAGGATCAGGACCATCGGCACGGCGATGATCAGCACGTGCTGGCGGAACATGAAACTGAGGAACTGCCGCAGGCGCCACACCGGCCGCGCGGGCGATGCCGACCACAATCGCAGTTCCAGCGCCACCTGACGGATCGCCCGGTCGGCCGGGTAAATCGCCACCCACGACAGCAGGATCGCCAGGAAGAACGGTGCCAGGATCACCAGCTCGTCGAGCCCCCACACCGACGCGACCGCCAGCCGGCGCCCGCCGCCGAGTGGAATCTGCAGGCTCCGCACCATCCGCGCCCACGACGTCCCGTACACCGTCGCGAGCAGCCCGGCGAACAGGATCGCCCGCACGACCGTGCCGCCCCGCGCCATCTGCCGCTGCGCCGAGGGCAGCCACGCCGGCTCGCGCTCGAGCCTCCGGGCGACCAGCCGCGTCGACAGCGCCGCCGCCAGCGTCGCGGCGACCACGTACGCCCCGACGATCATCGCGCTCAGCGAAAACGAGCGCACCGTCGGCCAGGGCGGCCCGTTCTCAGGCACGCTCAAGACAATCGCAAACGCGGCAAAGACGATGAATTGCATGCGTATCCGGTCAGGAGGTTATCATGAGTCACGTCGGGAGTGACGAGTCATACGTCATCCGAGCCCGGTCCTGCGAGCGTCTCGCGTCAGCCTGTCATCTTGTCACCGCGCCACCACACCGGCCGGCGCCCGTCATTCCGCAATCCGAAATCCGAAATCCGAAATCCGCCCGTCACTCCATCTCCCGCAGGGCGTCCCCCGGCTGCACGTGCCGCCCGTTCACAAACTCCCGCCAGCTCATGAGCCGCTTGCCCGCGGGCTGGATGCTGTGAATCTCGATCGCCCCCGGTGCGGCCGCCACCGTCAGGACCGACGTGATCGTCCCCGGCACGCCGGCCGCAACGCCCGGCACCGGTGTCACCGCCGCGAGCGTCACTTCCTCGCTGCGTCCGTCCCGCGCGACATACCGGCAGCGCGCCCCCGGCCACGGCCACATCGCCCGGCAGCGGCGCGCGATCACCTCTGCCGGCTGATCGAACCGCAGGAATCCGTCCGACTTCTTCAGCTTAGGCGCGCGGGTCGCGAGTGATTCGTCCTGCGGCTCTCCCGGCGCATGGAGATCCGAGCTCAGCAGACGCATCGTCGCATCGATCGCGTCGCACCCGATCCGCGCCAGGCGGTCATGCAGATCGCCGCACGTCTCCTCCGGACCGATCATCGTCTCGCGCCGGATCAGCACCGGCCCCGCATCCATCCGATCCACCAGGCGAAACACGCTGACGCCCGTCTTCTCGTCGCCCGCGAGGATCGCCGACGTGATCGGCGACGCCCCCCTGTGCTTCGGCAGCAGCGAGCCGTGCAGGTTCACGCATTCCCCGGCGAACGCCGCCCGCAGCGGCGCCAGGATCTTCTGACCGAACGCGATCACGATGCCGAGGTCGGCCCCCAGCGCCGCCGCCTGCTCGATGAACGCCATCGTGTTCACGTCGGCGCACCGCACCACCGGCAGGCCCTCCGCCTCGGCGCGCTCCGCCACCGGCGTCGGCGAGGTCCTCTTGCCACGCCCCGCCGGGCGGTCCGGCTGCGTCACGACCAGCGCGACCTCGTGCGGGCTGTTGATCAGCCACCGGAGACTGGGAACGGCAAACTCGCCCGAACCGAACAACACCACGCGCATGCGGTAACTCCCGCGCCCACAGAGACGTCCGCGGGCATCATACGTGTGGGCCGGGACGCACGCAAAATGAGGCGCCTCAGGGACTTCCTCGACCGCGCGCCGGGCCCGGCGGGGACGGATCCGCTAAGATCGACCATCATGACGCACCCCCAGGACCAGGCCGCGGCGCTCGCGTATCTCCACAGCCAATTCGGCGCGAGCGCGCCCGAAACGCTCCGCGAACTCGCCCATTTCCCGGATTCCCCGCTCGAGGGCGAGGGCGCGGTCACGATCTACGGCTTCACCGCCAGCCCCGGCGGCCAGCCCGGCGCGTACCACGTGGTCGCCGGCGCGACGGAGCCGAACTACTACCCCTCCTGGAACCTGTCACCGGAGGAGGTCTACGACCTGCACCTCGGAACGCGTTTCATGCTCGTCGTGGGCGTCTCCCAGCTCGCCCTCGACCAGCTCCCGGCGGATCTCGAGGAGCAGGCGCGCTCCGTCCTCGCCGGAGCCGTTCCCGGCGCGGAGGTGTCGGGCTGGCAGCCGGCGGCCGCCTTTCTCGTGGAGGGTCAGATGCACACGGTCGCCCGCTGCCGCATCGGGTCGGAAGACGTGTACGTGATCACCGGTGACATCCCGCTCGGCATCTCGCGGCGAAGCGATTTGTCGCCGCAGGTCGTCTACCGGATCCACCTCGGGCATATCATCCGCCTCGAACCGCAGGAGGACTGAGCCGCACGGGCGTCCAGCGGCACCTCGCATCGCACAATCCAAAATCGGCAATCGACAATCGATCCGCCGGTTGCGCAAGAAGGCAAACCGCCAGGTAGCGCCCGGGCTCCGTACTGGCTTCGTACCGGCCGTCTTTCCTCCGCGGAACATTGGGGTCAACAATCGAAAATGCTCACCCGTCCCCTGTGCACCGCGGACAGGGGCAGATGTGCTGCAGCAGGTCCCACGAATACAGCCCGGTATCGTGCCCGCCCTCCCACACGATCCGCACCGCGTAGTTTCCGACCGGTTCGATGCCCTGGATATCGATCCCTTCGGGAATCGTGGAGACATCCAGCGTCCGGACACCCGTGTGCTCGTCCACGCAACCCGCACACGGGCAGTGGATGCGCAGGTGTCGCGTCGGATACCGCCCGACGTGGTCCGGAGACCAGGTGATCTCGAGCAGGCGATCTTTCGCAAAGTAGTTGAGGGCACGGGGTCGCTGCATGGGGTCTCCTGACTTCATCGCCGGCCGGGGAACGGTTCTGCCGGTGCACCGGATTCTACAGCAGCCCCCCGGTAGACGTCCCGCCCTTCCTTGCGGCCGGCTTCACGCGCCACCGCGGGGGCAATTCGGCAGTGGCGGAGAGCTTTTGCGGGCGTCCGGCGCGCTCCGCTTGCACCCGCGCGCCCGCGGCATTAGAACAAGGCCCCGAGCCGGCTGCTGCCGGCCTTTTAACACGTGAGGGTGCAACACCTATGGCGAGTTACTCAATTCCGAAGCAGGCAAAAGTTCCCCCGCTCAAAAAGAAGCAGGTATACCTGGCCGCAAGCGGTGACCTGCGGCTCTCGGCGAACCAGCAGTGCTGGCCCGAGCAGGAGAAGATGGAACAAGCGCTGTCGGACGCCGTCGCCGCCGCCGGCTACGAAATCGTCCGCGCCCATCCCTACAAACCCGACCAGAAACACGGCTTCATCGGCTCCCAGCGCGAAGGCATCGAGATCTTCCGCAACATCGACCGCAAGGCGCCGCTGATCATCGCCGAAGCGGTCTGGCAGTACTCCCACCACGTCCTCCAGGGCCTCGTCTCTCACAAGGGCCCGATCCTCACCGTCGCGAACTGGTCCGGCACGTGGCCCGGACTCGTCGGCATGCTCAACCTGAACGGCTCGCTCACCAAGGCCGGCGTTGCGTTCTCCACGCTGTGGAGCGAAGACTTCGCCGACCCCGGTTTCCGCAAACAGCTCGCCTCCTGGCTGCAGAAGGGCTCGATCAAGCACAAGACCTCCCACGTCCGCAAGCTGAAGGACGTGAAGGTCGGCTCCGCGGAGCGCAAACTCGGCGAAGCGCTGGCCGCCCAGTTGCAGAGTGACAAGGCGATCATGGGCATTTTCGACGAGGGTTGCATGGGGATGTTCAACGCGATCATCCCCGATCACCTGATGCACCCGACCGGCGTGTACAAGGAGCGCCTCAGCCAGTCCGCCCTCTATTACGAGACAACCCAGGTCAAGGACGAGGAGGCGCGCGAGGTCCGGCGCTGGTACGACCAGCACGGCCTGCAGTTCCGCACCGGCCCCAATCCCGAAACCGACCTGACGGATGACCAGATCCTCACCCAGTGCAAGATGTACATCGCCGCCATGCGCATCGCGGACGACTTCGGCTGCGACTGCATCGGCATCCAGTACCAGCAGGGCCTGAAG
This sequence comes from uncultured Planctomycetales bacterium, assembly GCA_964548565.1. Taxonomy (GTDB): domain Bacteria; phylum Planctomycetota; class Phycisphaerae; order UBA1845; family PWPN01; genus CAYLLT01. The sequence continues at coordinate 5,355 of CAZJTF010000398.1, forward strand.
GACCTGCTGCCCGCCAGTGACCTCGTCGAAGGCACGCTCAACAACACCGAGCGCCCGCCGGTCCGCAGCCGCGACGGCTCGCGCGAGCTCTACGCCGGCCGCCCCCTGCCCCACTTCAACGAGGTGGACGAGTGCGCCGGCCTCGACGGCCTCATGACCTACCGCGTGCACGCGGCGATGGGCGAGCCGGTGGAGAACACACTGCACGACGTCCGCTGGGGCGATCCGGACGCCAGCGGGACGGTAGATGAGTACGTGTGGGTCTTCCTCATCAGCGGCGCTGCCCCGCCCGCGCACCACATCGGCGGCTGGAAGGGCTCCTCGAGCGAGCGTCAGCCTGCCATGTATTTCCGGCTCGGCGGCGGCACGCTGAAGGGCATCGCCAGGCCCGGCGAAATCGTGTGGAGCCGCATCTTCGTCGAGGACGACGAGCTCTGCATGGACCTCGGTCGCGCCGGCGTGGTCGAACTGCCCGAGGAAGAGACGCAGCGTCGATGGGACGCCACCACCCCGCAGTGGCCGATCATGCATGCCGTGACCTACGGCGTTTCCCGCGACCAGATGATGGCCCGCCACAAGGCCAACCACATCCAGGTTGTCTACGCGGGCAGCGCCGAGGCCGCCGACCGCGCCATGATGGTCAAGGCCTCCATGGCCGCCGCCCTCGGCATGCGTGTCTCGATCTGCGGAACCAGGAAGAGCGGCAAGAGCTGGTAAAGAAGCTCCGGGTATCAGCTGTCAGCT
>CAZJTF010000399.1:0-6096 GCA_964548565.1 uncultured Planctomycetales bacterium
GCCGAGGCACGGCGGTTCTGCCTCCCGGGGCGAATCGGACAGCGTAGCGGGGTGGCCGCGGGGGGTCAACTTCCTACAGATGGCGGACTTAGGGGCAGGCGGCGAGGCGGCCCATCCCTGCGGATCGGGGATTCCGGGTTGCCGAACAGTGAAGGGGGCGAGGCCGTTCGGTTGGGGGTGGCCGACGTGGGGCGAGCGGTGATCTGGGGGCGCGGGAACGCCCGGGCGGTGCGGAGATGCCCCGGCGGCGGTGCCCGGCGCGAGAAGAAACGGGCTTAAACCATGCAGGAGCAACGTGTTGCCGCTATTCGGGTTCGCTCGGCGCATTTCCGCGCTATAGGGGCTGGCCGTGGGCGGGATTCCGTGTGAGCGGCGGGTCGGCGCGGATGGACGAGCGGCGGGGAGGGCGGCGCGGCGGGTGAAGCCGGCTGATACGGGGTGCAAACATGGCGTAACCTTGCCGGCGGCCGGCGGTTGCGTCCATTTGGGTTCGATCGGCGCAGTTTCGCTCGCAGGCGGCAGTAGGTGCCGCGGGATCGACGGGGGCGGGACGGTGGGTTCGGGTTGCGCGGGCGGAAACGGCGGTCTCGTGGACCGGCAGGCGGAGGGTGACGGGCGCGACGCGAGCAATTCCTCGAGCGCGGTCAACGTGCGGTTGAGGTCGGTCTGGACGCGGCGCTCGAACCTGACGAGGGCGCCGGAACCGAGAGGGATGGTATTTCGCAGCCGGTCGTGCGCAGACCGGTCGCGGAGCGCGGCGGCTTCAAGCCGGAGCGCCCAGGCGAGGCGCCAGTAGCAGAGGGCGGCGTGCTGGACGAGGCGGTCTGACTCCTCGTGGGCGGCGGGGACGAGGGAGGCGGTGAGCGGATGCAGGCGGGCGGGGCCGAAGGTGTCGGAGAGCACCTGGTGGAAGGCCTGGAGGTGGGCGCGCTGCTCGGGCGTTTCGGGGGCAGGGAGGGCGGCGGCGCGGAGGCCGTGGCGGAGGGCGTTGCGGCTGGAGCGCGCCTTGCCGGCGGGAGTGCGGGGGCCGGTTGATTTGCGGGCGTTGGCTCGGTTGGCTCGGATCTGGGCGGCGGATGGCGGAATGCGTGCGCCGGGCATTTGGTGTCCCTCCTGGCAGCAGATCACTGTCGGTGCTCTGCGGAATTGCGGATTGCGAATTGCGGATTTCGGAATTCAGCTGCGAAATTCGGGCGGGAACCGGGGAGGGAGCGAAGGATCGGCAGGAGGCGTTCTCTTCCAAAGTAGAATGACCCCTTTGTTTTCAGCGGCGCTCTGAGGCCGGCTCGTCTTGACATGCCTCCGAGCGAGCCAGTATACTATTTCCATAGAATGAATCGCTGCAGGTGCGACCCGAGGAGAACGCCACCTTGGCCCGACCGCCGAATCAGAATCCAACTGACGGGGAACTCGAGGTTCTCAACATCCTTTGGGAGTCAGGCCCTTCCGAATTGGGCAAGATCTGCGCCGCCATCCGCCGCAATCGTCCGGTTGCCACTACCACGATCGCGACCGTGCTCGGCGTGATGCTGGAAAAAGGGTTTGTGAAGCGGACGGACGGCCTCCGAGGCTATCTCTGGTCGGCCCGCCTCAGCCAACGAGCGACGGCCAAGCGTGTGCTTCGGCGGCTGGTGGACCGAATGTTCGAGGGCTCTGCCCAGAGCCTGGTTGCGCATCTTATGGAGAGCGTTGACTTGAGCGAGAAAGACCGCCAGGAGATCAGACGCTTGCTCGACGAGGAGGGCGGGCCGGACGTACGCTGACAAGGAGGCCACCCGTGGTGCAACCCTTTGGAGAATCCCGGTTGTGGCTGACGGCCGGCTGGACCATGCTCCATTTCCTCTGGGCCGGCGGCATGATCGGGTTGGTCGCCGCTCTTGGTTGTCGGGCCCTTCGCTCGGCACGCTGCCAGGTGCGGTATGCCTTCGCCCTGGGGTGCCTGGCCGGACTGGTGGTTGCACCAGTCGTTATCGCGACGACGGTGGTCCCCTCCGCCGCCACCAGCAAGGCGTTCACCTTTGCCGAAACGGCAGTGCCCGGGAAAGCCTCGCTACTGCACATCATTACGCCGCAAGATGAGGCTTTCCTGCACGACGGCGCGTCCCTCGCATCGGAGTCTTACTCGTCATCCGGCCAGCGGGTCCCGTTCGATTGGGCAAGGCAGAATCCATTGCTCCGCAGGATGGTGATTCTACAGACGCTGGCCGGGCTCCTGCCCTGGCTCTGGATCATTGGTGCGCCGCTGGTCTTTGCGATGACTGCGAGCGGCATGATTGGAGCCGAGCGGCTGCGCCGCGGGAGCACACTACTGGACCGCGGACCAGTCAAGGACTGCCTGGAACGCCTGCTCGACACCCTGGACATGACCAAGCGTGTTGCGGTCGGGGCGTGTGACCGGCTCGGCTCGCCCGTTCTGGTCGGTATCCTTCGGCCGGTCATCCTGCTGCCGGCCGCCGCGGTCAGCGGCTGGAGCATCGAGCAGATCGAGATGGTCCTCCTCCACGAGCTGGCCCATCTGCGGCGGTGGGACAACCTGGTGAACTTCCTCCAGCGGGTGATCGAATCCCTGCTGTTCTTCCACCCGGCTGTGTGGTTGGTTTCACGCTGGGTCCGCATCGAGCGCGAGCACTGCTGCGACCAGGCCGTGCTGGCCCACACGCACCGCCCGAGAGCTTACGCCCACATGCTCGCTACGATGGCCTGTCCCGAGTTGAATGCCGCTGGGCGGGTTGCTGCGGCCATGGGCGAGCGGAACCTTGTCGAGCGCATTCGCCGGGTGCTGGGCAGCCAGGGACCGACCATCCGGCTCTCGCGGAGCATGCTGGTGGTCACAGGGCTGGCCCTCATCGTCTTTGCTCTCTTTGTTGGCGCGCAAGCCCGCCAGCCACGTGCCAACCTCCCGTTTGATGAATTCGCGATGGATATACCGGCCACACAGCTTGTCTCAGGAGGGACGCAACCCGAGAATGCGGTGCGAGGCTCAGGAACGCTGCTGTTGCGCGCCGTCGATGATCTCGGCCGGCCAGTCGCAGACGCTCAAGTCGGCTTCAAGATCAGATGGAAGCGCGGCCTGCCGGAGTTCCAGGGCGCGGGCGCCGCGCCCATGACCCTTTTGACCGATGAGCGGGGCCACGCCAGTATCCCCGCGGGCGAAATACGACAGGCCAAGGGCATTCTGCCCGTCTTCGTCTTTGATGCCGCCCGGTGGCGCGGGGGCGTCGCGCGGCTCGCGCCGTCCGACATTGAACAGGGTGTCACGGTGCTCCTCCAGCCCCTGTGCCGCGTCCGCGCCCCAACGGGCTGCGCTCAACTCCAAGCCCTGGATGTGCCGCTCACGTTCATCAAGGCTCACGTCAGACTGCCAGTGAGTCCGTGGCCGATCCTCTGTCAACAGACGTTTCAGCCGGACACTTCGGCGTCCGGCCCGCATGAGGTTGAGTTCCCCTTGCCGCCTGGCGAATATGAATGGTATACCTTTGCCGAAGGTGCCGGCGGCGAGACCACTCAGCATATCAGCATGAGATTTGAAGTTCAGCCCGGCCAGAGCGAGCTGAGACTGGATTCCCATGGTCACATCAATCTCCCGCTGAGAAGCTATTCGCGCAAGCTCCCCCAACCAACACTCAACTTTACTCCCCCCAGAAGCCTCGAGGATGACAGCGAAATCCGCCTCGAGGATTTCCGCGGGAAAGTCGTCCTCCTGGCGTTCCTGGGCGATTCGCCGCGCCTTCAGAGCTGCGCTTCGCTTCAGCAGTACCACGCGGCTTATTGGCAGTACGGTCTCGAGGTCATCGCCGTCGGCAGCGAACAAGCGGTTCAATCTGGGAACTCCCTGTCATCTGCTGAATCAAGCTTCGTAGCGGCGGTCGACGCGGGTGGGCCTACTCCGATTCCGGGTACCGACTGGATCGCACCAGGGCCGATCGCCGCCGCCTATGGCGTCGAGTACGCAGGGCAAATCCTGCTGATTGACCGCGAGGGCCTGCTCGCTGTGGGAATCGATCCATGGCAAGTGGGAGGGGTCGCCCCGGAGATCGAGCGCCTGCTGGGTCTCCGGAGCAAGTCAGCGGCTGTTCCCGCGAACCACCTGCTGCTGAAGATGGTAGACCCGGCAGGCCAGCCGGTCAGCGGAGCCCAGGTCGGAACCCTCTCGTCCCATTCACCATCTGCAGATGGCCGCTCTGGGTTCTGGAGCCCGCCAGTGGAGCCGGGTGGATCAGAGGGATTCATCGGGACGTCGGACTCCCATGGCCGGGTGCTTGTGGCAGACACGCTTCTGAATCTCGGGTTGGGCGGGCGCGGATATGTTCCGCTCCACGCAAACGATCCTTCGCGAAGGTTGGGCGCCCTGATTGCCGTCTCCAAGGAGGACCTTCGCTGCGAACTCCAGGTGACGCTCCAGCCCCTCTGCCGCGTGCACGGGCAGACGCCAGACACGAACGCAACTGTCTCCGTTGAATGGGACGGTTTGAGCCTGCCGATGATCGATCAAACCGGAGAGGCGCGCCAATTCGAGTTCGCTCTGCCGGGTGGGCTCTACCGCCTGCGCCTCAAGGACGGAGCATGTCGTACGGCTGCCGTGCCGGCAGGCGCAAGCGAGGTGTGCGTCAACTTCTGACCCGCACCTCAGAAAAAAGCGCCATCATCCGCGCGAAGCCACTTGACACCAGCTGGGCGGACGCGGTATTCTATTTCTATAGAATACGTACGGGGTCGCTCGTCGCTTCTGCCGCCGGTGCAGCAGCGCTCTGTGCAGTCGGTTAACGGCTGACCCGGAAGCGCGGCCTCATCGTGGAGAGGAGCGCCTTCGCCATTCCATGTGGAGATAGCATCTATGCAAGACACACGGCAACTCATCAAAGCGGTCGCGTTCACCTGCGTTCTCGCAGTTCTCTCCCTGGCCGCCACTTGCGGCACTCCCTCCTTGCCAAGCGCCCTGATGGCAGGCAAAGACGAGGGCGGCGTCCTGTACGCAGGTCCGCTCGTGCCCGACTACACGGCCGATGTGAAGCTTCATCGGGTGGACGTCACCGACCGCAGCCGGACGGTCGCCGCAGAGGCCGTCGGATTTGATGCCATCAGTGACGGCCAGTACGTGGCCTGGGCTGACTACGATGCCAGTGTCGTACGCGTGCTGGAGCTGGCCACCGGCCAGACGAAGGAGTACCTCGGCGACGTGGGGGCGGAAGGTCTCTACGGCGTCAGGCTCTGGGACGTCAATGCCGGGCGTTTGCTCGCCACGTATCCCAACCAGGCAAACCTCTCAACTCTATCGCCACTTGTGTTAATCGACTTGGCGACCGGGGGCCGGCGCAGCCTCGACTGGTCCAAGGATCCGGATTCGCGTCTGGACCTTCTCGGCGGTGCCGATTTACTTTACGGTACCATTCTGGAGGGGGATTACGTGGCTCTTTTCGCCAATCCGCTGGATAAGAGCGAAGAACTGGCCCTCGAGTATTCGGCCCGCCTGGAGGTGATCGATCTGAACACCGGCGAGCACACGGTCGTGGACCGCGCCATGCGCACGAATGCGTCGCTGTTTGCCGCCGCTGGGAAGGTCGTATGGTCTCAGTTCAAGCCAGGCGGGTTTCACAGCCGAGTTCGGTCCTACGATCTGGCCAAAGGGACACTGTCCACGGTCATCGAGGATTTCGATACGAGGGACGAGACCGCTTACGTGGTGGACTTCGATGGCGAGCATCTGTTGGCCGTGCGCCAGGCGGAGATTGCAACAGGAGGGGCGTTCTGGCTCAGTTGGCCGGTAGGCGACCGTTTGCTGGAAATTCTCAGCATAGATGGGGGGACGGAGACGGTAGCGAGCAGTAGGATGCCATGCAGCATGTCTATCCCTTCCGAGGGCTTCGATCAGGCCCGGCTGGTGAGCCATTTCGTGGTCTGGCCCGACGAGCAGGCCGGCGAATTGGTCCTCTACGACGTCGACACGAAGTTCACCAACCGCCGGCCACTTTTCGAGGATTAAGCATGAGAACGCGGACGATCGGAGTAGTTGAGCTGCTGTTCGGTGCGGTCGCGATGGTCCCGGCGACCGGATGTGATGTGGCATGGTCGTGCAAGACCCGGGCGATCATTGAAGTT
>CAZJTF010000400.1:0-6091 GCA_964548565.1 uncultured Planctomycetales bacterium
TCCGCGGCGTCATCAATCTCCTGCTCAAGCTGCTGGAACGGGCGGTCGCCGTCGTTGTACTGTCCGCCCGCCCATTGCTCCATCCGCTCGCCCAAACGGTCCAACGCCCGGCGCTGATGGCGGATCTCCTTTTCGAACTGCGCGTACTGTTCGGAGGTGAGAATTGGCCGCGCGTCCTCAGTGATGCCGTCGAGGTAATCGCGGGTCGTCTTGAGGAAGGGGCCGCTCCGCCGGGCGAGTTCCTGGCTGAATTCGCGTCCGAAGCGACCTTCGGTGGCCATCATCGACTCGACAAAATACTCGATGAACGGCTGGACGCTGCTGCCCTGCTCATGGCCGATCTGCATGAGGCGCCGCGATCCGGCCTCGATCATCCGCGATTCCTGGTCGGGATCGAGCGACATGTCGCGCCAGACGGTGTCCTGCATCCAGTTTCGAACGAACGCGCGCGAGAGGGTGGGGGTGAGGCGGAGCGACAGACGCGTGGGCTGCATGACCTCCTCTCCCGGCGCGGGAGGAAGTTCCGCAGCCAGAAGCCGTGAGCCCGCGCCGATGCAGAGGGTAACGGCCATGACCAGTTGTTGGACTTGCTGCAGCGTCATGGCTGGGGAACTCCTTCCGCGCTGGTGACGGCCGGCTGTGAGGCGCGGCGCCCGCCGGATTTCGCGAGGATGGCGGCGTCGACGCGTTCCTCGGCCGCGGTGCGCTGAGCAGCCGTGGGGATCTGCTCGATGCGATCCTTCAGCTCGTTTCCTAATTGGGTGACTGGAGACGAGACATCCGCATACTCTTTTTCAAGCAGGAGGCGCAGCGGGCTGTTCCATCCGCCGGGCAGCTGCATGGAGAGGTTCGACCACAGGCGATTCCGGTACGCCTGCGCCTGCAGGGTCTGATCCAGCCAGACCGTGCGGGCACGGTCGGTGTATTCGCGCAGGATCGAGTCGGCCGTCCCCGCCTGCGACGCATCGAACTGGTAGAACTCCTTGGCGGCCTGGACGTAGGCCTCCCACGGTTTCCACGGCTCCTCGGCGGCGACGCGCTCGGCCGTACGCCGGGCCGACTTCATGGCGTATGTCTCTCCGTCGGCATCGCGCGGAGAGGCAGAGGGGTCACTCGACTGGAACGGGTTCTCAAACGGCTGCACGTTGCCGGAGGACCATCGCTGCATCGTCTTATCGAAAGCATCGAGGGCGGTGGCGGCGAGCGCGGAGTCGGCTGAGAGCTTGAGCTGCTGCTTGAACGAGAGCATCGGGCGAATGTCCTGGGTGACGCCGCCGACCAGCTCCCGCAGGGAGGGCATCATCGGGAGCATGTGCTCGGCGATACCCTTGCCCATCCGCGGCGTGAGGCCGCCCGGCCCATTCCGGTTGGATTTGGCCTCCTCGTTCACGGCCTCGGCCATGGCGAACTCGATGAGTTGCTGGCCGTGTTCCTGGTTCTTGTGAGCGAGGTCCATCAGGCGGCGGGCTACTTTTTCGGCGGCTTCGTCCACCTTGTCCTCGCCCAGTTCGTACCGACGGACGAGGAGGTTCTTCGCGTAGGCCTTGCCGAGTGCCCGGGCCATCCCCGGCGTGAAGCGGAGCCCCGCTTCGGTTGGCCGATCCATCGGATCCGGCGGCGCGGAACCGTCCGCATTCTGCGCGCGGGCGGCAGCGCCGAGCAGGACGAGGAGCAGGGAGACAAGGACGTATCTCACTGAACAATCCCCTTGGTCAGCCGCATAAAGGCTGTTTCGAGGTTGACGTCTTCTTCACGGAGTTCAACGATCGCGAGGCGATTCTCAATGAGAGCCCGGGCGATGAAGGACAGGTCATGCGTGTCGGTTTTGAGCTCGACGGTGAGCTGGCCGTCGTTCTGCTGGACGGCCTTGACCGGCTCGAGCTGGCCCAGGATCTTCGCAGCAATATCGAGCTTATCGGCAACCCGGACCTGGACGCGGGTTCCCATCCGGGCGCGGCGGGTCGCCTCGCGGACGGAGCCGTGGAACAGCAACTCGCCACGCTCGAGAATCCCGACCGTCGTGCACAGTTCGGCGAGCTCGGGAAGGATGTGCGAGCTGATCACGATGGTCTTGCCCATCCGGTGCAATTCCTTCAGCAGCTCGCGGATTTCGATGCGAGCACGGGGGTCGAGGCCGCTGGCCGGCTCGTCGAGGAGCAAGACCTTCGGGTCGTGCAGCAGGACGCGGGCGATGCTGAGGCGCTGCTTCATGCCGCGCGAGAGCGAGTCGACGAGCGCGTCGCGCTTGTACGAGAGATCCGTCAGGTCGAGGACGTCGCTGACGATCCGGGTCCGCTGCTGGCCGGTGATGCCATAGGCGGACGCGAAGAACTCGAGATACTCGAGCACCACCATGTCCTGGTAGGCGCCAAAAAAGTCGGGCACGTAGCCGATGAGGGGGCGGATCTTGCGGGACTGGTAACCGATGACATAGCCGCAGATGCGGGCCTCGCCCCAGGTCGGTTGGAGCAGGGTGGCGAGGATCTTGATGGTCGTAGTCTTGCCCGCACCGTTGGGGCCGATGTATCCGAAGCACTCCCCCTCCTCGATGTTGAGGTGGAGGTTGTTCAGCGCGACCAGGTCGCCGTATCGCTTCGTGAGATTGATTGTCTCGATAATCACGTTCTTCTCGCCAGGAGTTACTTACTGATCCGCCTCTGCGGCCGGAGACGCCGGCGTTTCAGGGACCGACACCGGGATCGAGAACCGGTAGACGGTCCGAGGCTCGCTCACGCTGACCGGGGTCCATGAACCGGTTCCGCCGGCAGCCTTCCGCATGCACAGGCGCACCGGACCGGCATCATCCTCCGTGAAGCCGACGAACAAAGCCATGCGCGGTGTCAGGGCGAGCGAGCGATCGAGTTCGCGGCCCCGCCCCTTCTTGAAGTCCGCATTGCTGCTCGACTGGTCCAGTTCGTCCATCAACGTGAGCGCGAGCATCGCGGAGACCTGCGTGCTGGTCGTGATCTTCTCGACGTCGGATTCCTCGTACGTGCCCTGAAACGTCTGGTAAATTCGCAGGTTCGACAGCCAGTCTCTCTGGAGGTTGGAGAGCACCGTCTGGATCTCCGCAACGTCGTTCCGCGCGCGGGCGTCGCGCCAGGGAAGCCGCTGGCCGGCGAGCAGCGTGCCGATCCTGTAGCCGTAGATGCTGTTGGACCGGTCCGCTCGGGAACCGGATTCGACCTTCACGCTTGCCGCGGTTCGCGCGGTCACGAAAAGCCAGCAGTCGTTGAGATCGACGGGCAGATCGTTCTGGATCCAACTGGTTGGGTCGAGCTGAAAGGTGCTGGCACTCCGTGTGCGGAGCGATGCGTTGAGAGTTCCCGGCAGTTCGCCCGTCCAACGGCCCTGGAACTGCTTCAGGGTTGCCCTCAGCGGTACGGAACGGAGTTGCCCCAACGACGCGACCGCTTCGTATCGCTGGCCGGCGGCGTAGGTGACGTTGTCTGAGAAATCGATGCTGCGGCCGAGAGGCAGAAGCCCTCCGGAAATCTCGCGCATCTCGTCGTTGGCGTCCTGCCAGCGCTGGGGTACGCAGACGTCGAGGAGGGTATGCGATGCCGTCTTGAGCCCCGCGTAGTACAGGGCCCGGGCGGACTGAGAGCCGGCGCGGGCATCGATGACCGTCAATTGCTGAACCTGGCTGCCCGCGCCGCGGATGACCTGGACCGCGGCCAGACTCAGTCCGCTGCTCACGGCCGCAACGACGCCGAACGCGGGCCAGGCGTATGCCACCATCGAGCGACGCTTCAGCCACGCCCAGCTTCCGGCGGTTGCGATCAGGATGTAAACGACGACGAAGAGGAACGCGACCAGGAAGTACAAGCCCGTCTCGAGCCGGAACCCCGTGAGCTGTTCGACGTGCCGGAAGATGTCGGCAGGCATTTTGTTGCTCATGTCCTCGTCGGCGCGCGGGTTGGTGCGAGTGGCGAGGATCTCGCGCAGGAAACCGGCGGGGACCGCTGCGTGGGCGAGCAGGTCCTGCAGAAGTGCCGAGGACAGGACGATCGTCCCTTGGCCGCACGGGCGCTGGGTGATGTACAGCTGGGAGGTTTCCTGGGGAGATTCGGGCACGACATAGAGAGTGTCCGGGGCAACCGTCTGCTTCGTGACGGGGGTGAACGTGAGTGGCTCGTTCAGCACCGGCGGCAAATCGAAGAGGCTGCCCTGAAGATCGGTCAAGCTCATCGACTCGGCTGCGCCCGACAATTTCGCCGGCAACAGGTCGCCAAGGCGACTCTTGGCCAGCAACTCCCATTTGCGGCTGACACCGATGACGAGCATTCCGCCCCGCTGGGTCCACTCGACGAGTGCGTCCAACTGGGCAGGGTCGAGGGCAGACGGATCCGCGCCATCCCAGACAATGATGTCCACCATGTCGAGGCCGGCGACCTGGTCCGGCAGGGCGGTCGCGGAGAGCCGGGTGACAACCAACTCGCGGACGAGCTTCTTGTCGTGAACCAGGTTGTTCAGCTGCCGAACGCCGACTTCGGAGATGTCGAGGATCACGCGAGCGTGGGGGGCAACCGGTGCCAGGGTCCGGGGGGGTTTGAGGACGCGGACGGTTTCGGCCTTATCATCCTGGAGAGGGACGAGGCGACCGTCTTCCGCGAACGCTTTGACTCCAAAGCCGTCAGGCGACTGCTGAACGGAGCCCGGGACATAGATGTAGTAGCTGCGGGTGCCGCGGACCGCGACCGCGGTAGCCGGGTGGGCTACGACGATATCGCCGTCCCGATCGAACTGCTCGACGGTCAGGGTGCCCTGGAAGAGGTCGCCGTCGAGATTTGTCAGCTCGACGAGGATGGGCGTCCAGCAGCCGGGGCGATAGAAGTCCGAGCCGGAGGCGGTGACATCCTGGCTGCTGCCCGGCAATCCGACGCGCTCGATCTTGCCGCGAAGCTGGACGGCCTCGGCGTCTGCTGCAAGGCAGAGCAGCAAGCCCGCCGCCACCGTGGAATGAAGGCTCGCTCGCATGACACATCCCGCTTGTCGCTCGAGACTGCCGTACCCCGGCGACGGGTCGATGCACACCGGCAAACCGCCTGGCGGATGCCGACAAACTGGCGTTGTCATTCTAAATGGAACGGCAGGGACCCACAACGCCCGGTGATCCCGGCGCATGGAACCAGCGCCAGCGTTCAATTGCCATTACAAACCCGCCGATTTTTCTTACACCTGACTGGACCGAAGGTAGCGGAGCGCCCGCTGGACGGCATCGACGAAGAAAAACTCGCCCCACATCACCGATTCGTCCACGCCCAGACCCTTGTGAATGTGGTAGACGCCATGTTTGAGGATGCCCTCCCAGGCGTCATCGTCGATGGCCAGGTACTCCGGGCTGCAGAGGGCATCCAGCATCCGAAGAGCGGCGTGCTGCAGATAGCGGCGTCGCGCGGCCTCGTCGGGGCCGACGGTCTGCTCGGAGCCGGCCAGTTCGAACAGCCCGGCGGCCGCGATCGCACCGGCGGAGGTGTCCTTTTGAGGGCGCGACTCGCAAGGGGCGTCAAAATCCCACGGCGGAACGGGGTCGGATGCGAGCTTTTCGAGGAGATACTGCGTGCAGTGGCGGGAGGTCTCGAGCCATGGTTTGAAATCGAGCAGCCGTCCGCTCGTCGCGAAGCCGTACACCGCCCAGGCCAGCCCGCGCGACCAGCAGGAGTCTCCGCGATACCCCTGGTGCGTGGTCTGGCGAAGACACTCGCCGGTGTTGGTGTCGAAGATCGCCTCGTGGGCGGTGGAGCCGTCGCCCCGGACCAGGTAACGCCGAGACGTGGCGCAGTGCCGGCTGCCGACCTCGAGCAGGTGGCTGTCGCGCGTCTCGGCACCGGTGTAGAGGATGATCGGGACGTTCATCATGATGTCGACGAACAGGGACTCGTCGGCCACGAACGAGCGGAGATACTCGCCCTTCGGCTTGTAGCGCATCGCCAGGGTGCGTCCGGCGTGAAAGATGACCTCGCGGATGGTGGCGTCGGGCCGGCCCTCGCGGACCGTGGCGTCGTACCACCGCCGGTATGTCCCGTGGTAGAAGAGGAAGCCCAGGTCGTGGACGGCGCGGTCGTCCTTGCGGTGCTCGATGAGACGG
>CAZJTF010000401.1:0-6085 GCA_964548565.1 uncultured Planctomycetales bacterium
CCAGACCGTGCCGGCGCGGATGCTGTCGGCGAGTGCGTGGGCCTTGCTGACATCGCGCGTCCACACGGCGGCCGCCAGCCCGTAGATCGTCTCGTTCGACTGCCTGATGACGTCCTGGACGTTCTTGAACGGGATCGCGACACCGACCGGCCCGAAAATCTCCTCCTGGGCGATGCGCATGCGGTTGTTGACGTCGGCGAAGATCGTCGGCTTGATGAAGTACCCTTTGTCGCCGAACCGCTCTCCGCCGGCGACGCAGCGGGCGCCCTCTTTCTTGCCGATCTCGATGTAGTTCATCACCTTCTCGAACTGTTCCTTCGAGACCTGGGCCCCCTGCTCCGTCGCGGGGTCGAAGGGGTCGCCCAGCCGGCGATTCTTCGCTTTTTCGGCGAACTTCTCGATGAACTTGTCCTTGACGGACTCCTCGATGAAGATCCGGCTGCCCGCACAGCAGACTTCGCCCTGGTTGAAGAAGATGCCGAGCATCGCACCGTCGACTGCCTGGTCGAGGTCGGCATCCGCGAACACCACGTTCGGGCTCTTGCCGCCCAGTTCAAACGTGATGCGTTTCAGCGTGTCGGCGGCGTTGCGCATGATGATCTGCGCGGTCTCGTAGTGCCCGGTGAAGGCGATCTTGTCCACGTCCTTGTGCCGCACGAGGGCGTCGCCGGCGGTTTCGCCGAAGCCGTTCACGACGTTGATGACGCCCGGCGGGAAGCCCGCTTCCATGGCCAGTTCGGCGAGGCGCAGCGCGGTCAGCGGCGTCTGTTCCGCCGGCTTGAGCACGACGGTGTTGCCCGTCGCAAGGGCCGGGCCCCACTTCCAGGCCGCCATCAGCATGGGGAAGTTCCACGGGATGATCTGCCCGCACACGCCGACGGGTTCGCGCTTCGTGTAGCAGAAGAAGTTGCCCATCGAGCGGTCGACGGGGATGGTCTCGCCGGTCACCTTGTCGGCCCAGCCGCCGTAATAGCGGAACGTCTCAATCACGAGCGGGATATCGGCCGCCGTGACTTCGCGGATCGGCTTGCCGTTGTTGAGCACCTCGAGCGCGGCGAGTTCGCCCTTGTGCTGTTCGACCAGGTCGGCCAGGCGGAAAAGCAGCTTGCCGCGCTCACGGGCGCTGAATTTGGACCACGGCCCCTCGAACGCGCGCCGCGCGGCGGCAACCGCCCGGTCGATGTCCCGCTGCTCGCCGGCGGCGACCCGGGCAATCACCTCGCCGGTGGCAGGGTTATGCGTTTCGAACGTCTTTCCCGACTCCGCGTCCACCCACGTGCCGTCGATCAGGTGTTTCGTGAGCCGGACTTCGGGCGGGACAATCGTTGTCGCGACCATTGTGGGCCTCCCATGCGGGCGGTCGTCGCGTTCCAGCGGGGGAGCCGGCGCGCGGCGCCGCTTGCGCGTGAATCTGATGTGTTCCCCCGGCCGCGGAATGGAACGGCCGGACGCTGCAATCCGCGTCTGATTGTAACGTGCGGAAGGCGGGCCGCCAATGCAGGCAACAGGAGAAGCTCAGCCGGTTGCACGCGGACTATCCTGCGTGCCTGCAAATGGGCACCTCCGTCACCCGACCTGTGAATGACGCGCCTCCACATGGTGTATGGAAGGACTACACCGCAGGGCTGCTGGTTAAACGAGCCGGGCGGACTGGTGATTGTCCGCCCGGCCATTCGCTAAAAGACTCACAGGGGCAACATCACGGTCCCACGGTTATTGTCAGCGGCTCACCCGGAATCACTGTGAACAGGCCGTATTCCCCGCTCGCGCAGAGCGAGTCGGCGTAGTTCAGCGAATACGTGCCGGGCACGCCTTTCACCTGGAGCGTCACTACCGCGACCACATGTTGCCCAGGCAGCAGGCTGGGCTTGAACGTGCCGCCGAACATCGGCGTCGCGTACAGGCCGAAGACCCGATGATTGATCCAGCCCAGCGCCTCCACAGTGCTCATAAACCCTTCTTCAAGCCACCCCAGCGTCGGGTGCAGCGTGATCTGCTGCACCTCGATGAGGTTCGGTTCGACCATGCCGAGCATCGCGAAGTAGTCCGTCAAGGCCACGTCGCTGTTCAGGATCAGGTCAACCACGATCGTGCCGCCTTGGGCGGGCAGCGCAACCGAGGTGCCGCCGCTGCCATGCACGACCAGCGACGATGAAAGCTGCGGCATTGCGAGTTCGGGCTCGCCTTCGGATTGCATCTGCTCACTCTCTATGCGCTCACCCGCGTCGCAGGCATCGCCGACGCCGTCCTCGTCGGCGTCCTCCTGGCCGGGGTTCGACTCCTCCGGACAGTTGTCGCATGCATCACCGACGCCATCGGAATCGCCGTCCTCCTGCCCGAGGTTGAACTCGTAGGGGCAGTTGTCGCAGGCATCTCCAATACCGTCCCAATCCATGTCGAGTTGGTTTGCGTTCGGCGTGGTGATGCAGTTATCGCACGGGTCGCCCCGACCGTCGCTGTCGGTATCCACCTGAGAGAGGCCGCAGACGCCGTCGCCCGCACCTGGATACGAATCGCACAGGTAGTTGGCGGTACACAGCTCACCCACCGCGCCGGCGGTGCAGACGCCTCGCGACGGGCCATTTGGCCAGACAACGCAGTTGTCGGAGCTATCCGCCACGCCGTCCGCGTCATCATCCGAGTCACAGACATCGCCTGTGCCGTCCTGATCGGTGTCCGCCTGATCGTCGTTGGCATCAGTCGGGCAATTGTCGCACGGGTTCCCGACCCCGTCGCCGTCACCGTCCTCCTGACCCGCGTTGGCGATCACGTAGCAGTTGTCGCAGATATCACCGAGACCGTCGCTATCCGTATCACCCTGACTGGGGTTCCACGCGCCCGGGCAGTTGTCGCAGGCATCGCCGAGGTCGTCTGAATCCGTATCCGCCTGGCTGCTGTTGGAGACGAGCGGGCAGTTGTCCGAAGCGTTCGCGACGGTGTCATCGTCTTTGTCGTCATCGCAGACATCGCCCAGCCCGTCCGTGTCGGTGTCCAACTGATCCGCGTTCGCGAGGGCCGGGCAATTGTCTTCGTCATCCGGGATGCCGTCTTCGTCTCCGTCGGGCGGTGCGCCGAGCGGAAGCGAGTCGCATTGGTCGCCGAGACCGTCCCCGTCACTGTCGGCCTGGTCCGCGTTGTTCACGGTCGGGCAGTTGTCATCGCAATATCCGTTGTTGAAGCCTGGGCACTTGGGCCTGCCGAGCACGAGCACACCATCAGGAGGATCTTCTCCGACTGCCGCCTCTGTCTGGCGGACGTCAAGAATCCCGTCGTCATTCACATCCCCGCAGGTCGTCGCAAAGGCGGGGATGGCTGGACCGCTCTCGCACTGGCGCAGGAGGATGACTTCAGCGTCGGTCACCCTGTTGTCGCCGGTCACATCCGCGCCGGCATCGCGGCATTCCTGCTCGTTCGGCAGATCGTCGAGCGTGTAGTATTCGCCTGTGTAGCAGTTCTGCAGGATGCCGAAGTCGTCCATGTCCACGTCGTTGTCACGGTCCAGATCCAGGGCGACACGATCGTAGGGCACGACCACGGTAAAGCTGGACGTGCCGAGCACCACAGTCGCTTCGCTCACTGGCCATGCGTCCGGTGGACTGGGCGGCGGAACTGCCAGATTGAGCACGTTCGCCAAGCCGTTGGCGATCGTGAAGGTATACGTGCCCGCCGCCTCCGGGATGTTGAAGGAGCCCTCTGCGAGCACCTGCGAGCCGCTCTGCCCGACTCCGGTCTCGATGGAGAAATCCTCGCCTATACCGGTGTTGCCCTCGGCACCGAACGTGTTCTGGGCTCCGCCGATCTGGAGCAGGTCTTTCGCGCCCGTCGCGCCGAAGGGCGTTCCACCCGCGCTCCACACCGGGTTGGAGATGCCGGCCGAACCGGAGAAGCCCTCCAGGCCTGTCCCGATCGTCGTCGCCGGTGAGAGATCGAAGTGCCGGCGGTTGGTGACATCTTGCACCAAATCGACCGACAGCGCGGCCAGTCCAGCGTTATCACCAGGGCTGACGGTCGCCGCAATCGACCAGTGAACCGCCGCGCCCGGTTCGACCGTCTGCCCGTTCTCCGCAGAGCTGAGATTCAGCGTCACCGTGCCGAGCGTGCCCGTGCTCCCGGTGTACGAACGTTGAAAACGCATGAAGTCGTGCAGGTCCACGTCGCCGTCAGGCGGAGACGCGGGGAAGTCCGCGCAGGCACAGCCGCCGCCGATCGGATTCGCCAGGGGACCGGTCATGCACACGGCGAACCGGTCGAAGTCGGCCGGGGCGACCGTATTACTGCAGTCCAGATCGGCAGCGATCGCGGGGCATGCTGCCGCAGCTACGGAGTTAACAGCCATGAATGCGTTAATGTGCTTGGGCGGAGGCGGCAACGGGCAGGACGGGTATTGCCACCAGTACTCCCCGGCCGTGTTGTAGATGATGGTCCGTGCGGTCCATGCGTCCAGGCCGCCGCAGCCGTTCTTGTCGAACATGAGCGCCCCCACACCCGAGGCATGCGCCGTGGCCTGCGAGGTTCCGTGACCAACGAAGCCGCCGACGGTAATGCTGAATTCAGGCGCGGCGATCAGGTTGTTGCAGTTCTCGGCAATGTTCGAGAAACAGGTCACCCAGTGGGCCGGCGGATTAAAGTCTGAGCAATCATCGTAGTAAGCCGTGCCCGTGTATTTGATGTCGTACTCAGCCGCCACTCTAACGGCACTTGATACGCAAGCGGGTCTAGCAATCGCGCCGCAAGCCGCCTCATTGCCTGTGGCCGCGAACGTTATGATGCCGCCGTAGAGGGCCGCCGATATTGCTTGATGGTATGCCTGAGTCACCGGATCAGCGGTGTCACACGGACACGAATAGAATCCACCACCCAGACTCAGATTGATGACGCGAATACTCGGGTCCACCAACACCCTCCGACTAGTGACATACTCAATGGCGTCGCGCACATCCAGCGGGTTGGCGGCGCCACCGGCTCCAAACACGCGAATGGGCAATACTTTGGCATTCGGAGCGACACCAGTCGGATCTGTGACAATCAGCGACATGTAGGTACCGTGCCCGTAACCGTAAATGTCTGCTCCGCCATCGGGAATCTGGACACCACCGATGATGCTAATGCCGCCCGCAGCGATGCCGCCGAGCAGACCATGCTCTTCGTAATAGACACCTGTATCGATGACCGCAACTGTCACACCTTGCCCCGTAATCCCCTGGACATGGACGTCGTCGGCGTTGATGGATGGTACGCTTGATTGCGTGGAGAATGCCAGCCCGGCGAACAGGCAGAGTACAACAGCTGATATGATGGTAGCGGTTCGCATTGAATGTCTCCCGTGGTTGTTCTCGGAGGACCTGTCCTTTTCGGCCGCATGTCACGTTCTGGGATCTTCTCTAGCTCGAGCAAATGCACCTGTTGAACTTCGGGATGTTTCCAAAGCCTCTCCAAGCCCGCCCTGCTGGTGAACCCCGAGATGCCCGCACCATGCCTTCCCCAGAGCCAGAAATCTTCGGCGCTAACCGTCGAAAGAAACCGGTTCTGAAGCTGTTTCTCGGCTTGCTTGACCTGTTCCCATTGAGTGCGGATTTCTGACTGCGGTCCAGTCAATGTCGGGAGGGACTCCGTCCGAAATCGGATTGACACATCTACCCGATCGGTCAGATCGAATGCGCGATAGACATCGGGATCCACCTTCCCTTCCTTCACACCCGGCCGCTCCAACGAAGGATCCGCCGGCAGTCTGGGAGGTAAATCGTTTTTGTAAATGGTTCTGTGTTTCTCAGGAAAGGGCTTATCGTCGAGACATATTGCCACCACGTCGGTGTTCTTCGCCAACTTGTCCAGTCCCTGCTGGGTCACGTAACCAATCAGCGCTGGAGACTTTGAGAAGAGGTATGGGGCGTGAATTTCCGACGCCTTGAGGGTGGCTAGCACTCGTTCCCGAATGTCGCCGCTCTCGTTGTCCGATTTCAACTGGACCTGGACGTATACGGTTCCCTCAAAACGCACACGTTGCAGAGCGTCGAAAGCCGCTATGTCCCGTCCCTTCCGCAGCCTTTCCTTCAGCTTTCCGACCCTTTGGTTGAGCTCATTGAGC
>CAZJTF010000402.1:0-6072 GCA_964548565.1 uncultured Planctomycetales bacterium
CTCTCTTGAGCAGCCTCGACCGATTGCTGGCCCAGATCCACCTCCTGAAGCAGCCGCTACGTCGTCATTAGAGCCGCCCAGGGAGCTTGCAGGTCTCATTGCCGTAGCCGACCGCGCGGGCGTGACGGATTTCGCCCGCTCGCCTCGCCCCCTGTCGGATCTGCTCAAAACCGCCGGCAGTCTGAAGATCCGTGACCTGATCATCAACGGACTCTGCCCCGAGCCGGTGCTGACCGGCGGCCAGCGGCTGCTGCTCGAACACCTCGATGCCGTCGTCGGCGTAGCCGGACGACTCAAGACGCTGCTGAAGGCACGACGTGCATGGCTCGCGGTCGAGCGAGGCAGGGAGATTGTAAGCGATTGCCGCGCTGCGACCTCCGGCACGCCGGTCCGGCTGATCCCGCTGGAACCCCGCTACCCCCAGGCGTCGCCGGTCCTGCTCACTTACGTGATTACCGGCCGGGAGACTCCCTGCGGCGCGGCGCCGGTGTCCGTCGGCGCCGTCGTCATCGACGTGCGATCGCTCGTGGCCCTATCCGACGCGCTCATACGGAATCGACCGCTGACGCATGCGACTCTGGTGCTCACCGGCCCGGCGGCCGCGCGGGCAGGGTACTACCGGGTGCCGATCGGCATCAGCTACGCCGACCTGCTGGGCCAGACGGGGATTGCCCCCGACCTCGCGCGCGTCGTCGACGGCGGCCTGCTCTCCGGGGCGTCGGTCCCGTCGCTCGACGCGGTCGTCACCGAGTCGACCCGCGGTGTGATCCTGCTCGACCGCGCTCATGATCGTATTCCGACGCCGGGCCCGTGCATCCGCTGCGGGTTCTGCCAGGAGGACTGCCCGGTGGGCCTCGACCCGCAGGCGCTGCTCAGGATCTACGAAACCGAGCGATTTGCAGCCGCCCGCGCGCTTCATCCCGAGGCGTGCATCGCGTGCGGGCTGTGCAGCTACGTGTGCCCGGCCGAGTTGCCGCTGGCGGCGGCGGCGACCCGGTTGAAACAGATTGCCGCACGGTGAGGACGTGCCGTCGAACCGAGCCCACTCATGACTGGCAGTCGCGCGAACGTCTCCCTTGCCGTACCCGGCACGCTGCGCATGGGGCGACCTCCGTTCGTGCAGGGTTTACCGGGGTTGCTGCCGATTTCGGTCGCCTTTCTTGTCGCGGCAGTCGTGCTACTGGCGGTGGGCACCGTCCTGTTCGGACTGGCAACGCTCCGCGTCGCGGCCGTCTCGATGGCGGCGGCGCTGCTTGTCGAATCGGTCTTCCATTTGTTCTCCGGCAGACCGCGGAGGTGGTCGGAAAGTCACGCGCTGGTCATCGGAGCACTCTTCGCCTGCACCGTGCCTGCGATGACTCCGTGGTACATCGTCCTGGCAGGCTCGGCCGGCTGCGTGCTCATTGGTGAGGCCCTGCTGGGTGGTGCCGGGAACTACCTGTGGCATCCCGTCGCGCTCGGGCGGATTCTCGTGCAGCTCCTTTCGCCCGACGACACCGGTCCGTTGCCCGTGCTCGCGCCGGGCTGGCTGTTCTGGGGCGATCTGAGCCGCGCGCAGCTGCAGCCGCCGCTGGCGAGCTGGAGTTCGCACCCGGTGCCGGGTGGTGTGCAGGCCTGGCTCGTGACACCTCCCATCGAGCACCTGCGGCATGCGGTCCCGATCAACACGGGCGCCGCCCCGGTCGAGGCGCTGGCCGATCTCGTGCGTGACACGCTGCCGCCCTGGCCGGAGACGCTGAGCGGGGTGGCGGGTGGTCCGATCGGGGAGGCTGCGGCCGCGGGCGTCATCGTGGCAGGACTGGTGCTGCTCTGGAGGGGCATGCTGCGGAGCCACCTGGTCTTCGGGGGGATCACGGCGGCGGTGCTTGTTGCGGCCGTGCTGCCGGTGACGTTCGTGGATCCGCAGGGTCGCACCATTCAGGACTGGCTGCCCATCGCCGGGCTCTGGCAGGGATGGCCCGTCGGTGTCGCGTACGTGCTGTACCAGTTGACGGCGGGGGATCTGCTGTTCGTGCTCCTCGTACTCGCCCCCGAACCGAGCACGTCTCCGCTGACGTCGCGCGGGCACCTGGTGTTCGGGCTGCTGATCGGTGCGGTGGCCATTGCGCTCCGCGTGCTGGTGGGCGTCCCGGCGGCGGCCTACTGGGCACTGCTGCTGGCGAACACGTCGGTCCCCGTGATTGACCGCATGACCCGCCGGCGAGTGCTGGGAACCTGATTAAAGAAGTTCGGTGGGGAGCGGCTCGTGCTCGGGCAGGTCGACGCGCGTCTCGACGGCCTGCTGGCGGGGGGGCTCGAGCGGAGCCGGCCGCATCTGGGGAAGCCCGACGGGCTCGAACTCCGGGGCGGCGGCCAGACGGAACGCGCCGGTCACGTGAGTCTGCCATGCCTGCAGGACCGGTGCGTTCGCCCGGTAGCGGAGGTAGCGTCCCTCGCGTCGCATGGAGATCACGCCAGCCGACCGCAACCACTTGAGATGGAACGAGAGTGCATTGGGCGCGAGCTGGACGAGGCTGGCCAGCTCGCCCGCGACCATGGACCGCTGCGTCAGCGCAGAGACGATCCGGCGTCGATGGGCGTCAGCCATCGCCTTGTACACGTCGTCGTAGTGGGGGGTGGTCTCGATCGACATTTCAACACCTGTTGTAATGATCGGCGGCGAAGGTCCGAGAACGTGAGGGTTTTCAGCGGGCAGGGACAAAAAAGGCCGCCCCGCAGGGCGGCCCATATCAACCCGTGATCGAGCGTTCGCTCGCCGCTCAGCTGGGCGGCAACGCGACTTCGTGCGCCGTCGCCTTGGCAACCGGCACGCGCACGCGGGCCTTGCGGGCGGCCACGGCACCGTCTTCTCCCGGCTCGCCCGCCTGGCTGGCCCGGGGCATCGCGATCACGCCGGTCCGGGACAGCTGCTTAATGCCGTAGGGGCGGCAGAGCTCGATGAACGCCTCGATCTTGGCCTCGGTACCGGTGAGCTGCACGACGATCGAGCGGGCGCCGACGTCGACGATGCTCGCTCTGAAAACTTCCGTAAGATGGCGCAGCTCGCCGCGCTTTTCCGGCGGACAGTGCACCTGGATCAGCAGGAGGTCACGTTCGACGCACTGCTGCTCGCTGAGGTCACGGATCTTCACGACGGTGACGATCTTGCCGAGCTGCTTGCGGACCTGTTCCATCTGCATGTCGTCGCCCGTGGAGACGATTACCATGCGGGAGAACTCGGGGTCTTCCGTGCGACCGACCACCAGCGAATCGATATTGAAGCCGCGGGCGGCAAACATCCCGGCGATATGCGCGAGCACGCCGGGCTGGTTCTGCACCAACACGCTGAAGATGTGCTTTTTCATACGTCCTTATTCCATGATTGGGCCGTTGGGCGGCTGCATGCCCGATCCGATCTGGACCGGCTGGGACGGCTCTTCGTCGACCTCGATCCGGCCGAGCGGGCGTGGCCGCTCGAAGGGGATGGAAGGAGGGCTCACAATGCCGCCGGACATGATCAGTTTCACCGCCTCTTCGACCGTCCAGTTCGTTTCCGACAACTCGTCGACGGGCACGATCTGCATGTAGCCCGTCGCCACGTAGGGTGTGTAAGGGATAAACACGTTGGCCAGCTGCCGGCCGGTGTCCGTGTCCGTGAGCACCGACGTCAGGAACGCGATCCGCTTCATGCCGGGGCGGGGAAGTTCGACCAGCACAACCCGGCGGAAGTTCATCGTCTCCGGTCCGCCGAACATCATCACGACCTGCTTGGTCGAGCGGTAGACCGTCTTCACCATGGGCACCTTGTCCACCGCGCGCTCGATGAAGCGGATGATCCGCCGTCCGAACACGTTCGCGGTGAAGAGGCCCAGCAGGTACAGGATGAAGAGCGTCAGCAGCACCGCCAGCAGCGGCACGATCCAGTCGAGGTAGGACTTGACCACCGCGGGGACGAGGTGCTTGTTCTGCTCGACCACCATGGCCGCGACCCGCTCCGCGAGGGGCTGGGTCGCCGACCGCATGAGGTCGAACACGAACCGCACGATGACGTACGTGGCCCAGATGGGGATCACCGTCAGCAGGCCGGCGACAATGCGGGTGCGCAGGATCGCCCGCACGGCCGCCCACAGGCGCGGTCTGCCATTCCCGCCGCTGGTATCCCGGTTGTGGGAGCAGTCCTCGTCCACGGTCAAATCCCGGCCCGGCGGCCGTCAGGACATTCCGCCCATCTCCATCTCGTGGAGGCTCTTGCCAGAGGCCACCATCGGATAGACGTTCTCTTCGGCCGCCACGTGGACGTCCAGAACCGTCGGCCCGGGCGCCCCGAGCATCTCGCGGATTGCATCCGGCACGTCATTCTTGTCGCGCACGTCCATGCCCTTGCAGCCGAAGGCCTCCGCCACTTTGGCGAAACTCGGGTTGGTCATCTTCACGGCGGTGTAGCGCCGGTCGTAGAAGAGTTCCTGCCACTGGCGGACCATGCCCTGATAATGGTTGTTGAGGATAACAACCTTGGTCGGAATGTTGAACTCGGCGGCGGTGGCGAGCTCGTTGCAGGTCATGAGGAAGCTGCCGTCACCGTCGATGTCGATCACGTGCCGCCCGGGGCAGCCGACGGCGGCGCCGATGGCGGCCGGGAAACCGAAGCCCATGGTGCCCAGACCGCCGGAGGTGATCATCTGCCGCGGGTTACGCCAGCGGTAGAACTGGGCGGCCCACATCTGGTGCTGGCCCACGCCGGTGGTGATGATGGCGTCGCCCTGGGTGGCGCGGCTGATCTCGTCGATCACGTACTGCGGCATGATCGTGCCCGGCCGGTCGGGGTAGGCGAACGGGTACTTCTTCTTCCACTCGGCGATCTGCGCGAGCCAGGCCGAGCGATCCCGCGGCTGGATCAGCGGCAGCATTTCCGTCAGCACGCTTTTGGCGTCGCCGACGACCGGAATCTCCACGTCGACACTCTTGCCGATGCTCGAGGGATCGACGTCGATGTGGATGATCTTTGCGTGGGGGGCGAAGGTCTCGAGCTTGCCCGTGACGCGGTCATCGAACCGCGCGCCCACCGCAATCAGCAGATCACAGTTCTGCACCGAGTAGTTGGCGTACGCGCTGCCGTGCATGCCGAGCATGTGCAGGGCGAGGTCGGCCTCGCCGATCTCGTCGAAGGCGCCGAGCCCGAGCAGCGTGGTGGTGCAGGGGATGCTGCCCTTGCGGGCGAGTTGGCGCAGCTCATCGGATGCGCCGGCGGCAATCACGCCGCCGCCGACGTAGAGAACCGGCTTCTGCGCCGCGTTGATGGCGTCGGCGGCCAGCTTGATCTGCCGCGGGTTGCCCTTGTTGCGCGGGCGGTAGCCGGGCAAGTTGAGGTCACCCTCGTCCTGGATCTCCATGGCCTTGACCTGCACGTCCTTGGGGACGTCGACGAGGACCGGGCCCGGGCGCCCCGTCCGCGCGATGTGGAACGCCTCGCGAATGACGCGCGGCAGGTCCTCGACGCTTTTGACGAGGACATTGTGTTTGGTCACGGGACGGGTGACACCGACGACGTCCGCCTCCTGGAAGGCGTCGTTGCCGATGGCGGCCGTGGCAACCTGGCCGCTGATGGCGACCACGGGAATGCTGTCCATGTAGGCGGTGCCAAGGGCGGTGACGAGGTTCGTCGCGCCCGGGCCGCTGGTAACGAGTGCTGTTCCGACCCTGCCGGTCGCGCGGGCGTAACCGTCGGCCATATGGCCGGCGCCCTGTTCGTGCCGCGTGAGGATGAACTTCAGCGGCGTTTTGTGGAGGATGTCGAAGGTCGGCAGGATCGCCCCGCCCGGGTACCCGAACAGAACCTCGACGCCCTGCTCGATGAGCACATCGTGGAGCAACTGCCCGCCGGACCGCTTGACGACCGGTGCGGGAGCCTTGGGAGTCTCAGTCCGGGGAGTACGCGCAGGTGGGGCGGCGTGCGGTTTTGTCGCCATGGTTTTCTCCTTTCCAATAGGTTGCCATGGGCCTGAGCCGGCCGGGGTTCCGCAAACCACCGAACGGCCGAGTCGCTTCCGCCAGCGGCGGATCTCACCAGGGCGCCGCACGTGGGCGTCCCGGCAG
>CAZJTF010000403.1:0-6067 GCA_964548565.1 uncultured Planctomycetales bacterium
CAGAGCCTTCCAGCGTCACACGGCCACAGGCCGTGGTTTCAGAAAGTAATGACGAATCGCGAACGGCAGGTTGCTGCAGACCTCTTTCGTCATTCGGATTTCGTCATTCTCCACCGAGGTGGTGAACATGTCCGGCACCAGGATTCTCCAGAGCCTCGCCCGTGAGCACGGCACGCCGCTCTTCATCGTCGATCACGAGCAGCTCCGGCGCAACTTCCGCGAGTTCCGGCGGCGCCTGCCGCGCGTGCAGCCCTACTATGCGGTAAAGGCCAATCCCGCGCCGGAGATCGTGCAGACCCTCTACAAGGCGGGCGCGAGCTTTGACGTCGCCTCCATCGGCGAGTTCCGCCTGGTCTACGAAAACATCCGCGACCTGCCACCCAAGGAGCGGCAGGACTACATCTGGGACAAGATCATCTACGCCAACCCGATCAAGGATCGGGCAACGCTCGAAGAACTGGACCCGTACAAGCCGCTGGTCACCTACGACAACCGCGAGGAAATCGGCAAGATCCGTCGCCACGCACCCCACGCGGGGCTCGCGCTGCGGATCCGCGTGCCCAACACGGGCTCGATGGTCGAGCTTTCCAGCAAGTTCGGCGCGGCCCCGGGCGAGGCGGCCGACCTGATCGCGGCCGCATTCGATGCCGGTCTGACCGTGGAGGGCCTCTGCTTCCACGTGGGCAGCCAGTGCACGAATTTCGACAACTACGTGCAGGCGCTCAATATGTCCGCCCAGGTGATCGAAGAGGCGGCCAGTCGCGGCTACACGCTCAAGCTGCTGGACATCGGCGGCGGCTTCCCCGCACCGTACGAGGGAAGTATCCATCGATTCCACGAGCTCGCCGCGGTTTTGAACGCGGAGATCAAGCGTCTCTTCCCGAAGGAGCTGGAGATCCTGGCCGAACCCGGACGGTTCATGGTCGCGACGGCCGCCACGCTGGTCGCCGAGGTGATCGGCAAGGCCGAGCGCGACGGGAAGCGGTGTTACTATCTCAACGACGGCATCTACCACACCTTCTCCGGCGTACTGTTCGACCACTGCCAGTACCGCATCAAGTCGTTCAAGAAAGGCCCGACGCAGCTCTGTGCGGTGTTCGGCCCCACCTGCGACGCGCTGGACACGATTTCGCAGGCCGAGCCGCTGCCGGAGCTCGATCTGGGCGACCTGGTCTACAGCGAGCACATCGGCGCGTACAGCCACGCCTCGGCGACGTGGTTCAACGGCTTTCCGCCCGCGAAGGTGGTTCACGTCAACATGTGAGCGATGCCCGGGCGCCAGGGCCTGCGCGTGACGCTCCGCTGCCCGGTGGGAGAACTGGCCATGTTCGGGCTGATCTGTGCCCTCACAAGCGCGGTTTTCGTCGCGGATCGCCCCGTCACGGGTCCGGTGCTGCGTAACGTGCTCACGGCCGACACTGCTGCTGGCTGGAAGATCCGGAATGCTCCCCGGGAGAGCTGGGCCGTTGAGGGCGGCGTCCTCCGCTGCACCAGCACCGGCGGGCTCTGGGGCGGCTGGATCGGCAGCACGCAGGAGTACACCGACGTCGCCATCGAAGTGGAGTTCAAACTCTCGCCGGGCGCGAACAGCGGCGTCTACCTGCGGGCGCCGGAGGAAGGCCACGTCTCTTCGCATGGGCTCGAGATCCAAATCCTGGACGACGACGCGGAGAAGCACCGGACGCTCGGGCCGGTTCAGCTCTGCGGATCCATCTACAAGATTGCCGCACCCCGCGAACGCGCCTGCCGCCCGCCGGGCGAGTGGAATCGCATGCGGATCACCGCCGTCGGCGCTCACATCACGGTCGAACTCAACGGCCGCACGGTTGTCGACGCGGACGGGCGATCGTATCCCGAGCTGGCGAAGCGCCGGGCACGCGGCTTCATCGGCCTGCAGGATCACCACAGCGCGGTCTGGTTCCGCAATCTCCGGGTTGCCGACCTGTCCGCGGCGACGACCCGGCCCGCGACGTCGCGCCCGTCAGGTACGCCGTCGACACGCCCCGGCTGATCACCCCCTCCATGCTGGATGCGGCCAGACCGGTTCGGCCTCGAAAGGCGCGCTGTAAGATCGCCCTGCGCCAGTCCAATATCCGCTGCAGGCAGCCTTTCCTGCGCGCCCATCCGCCCAAAACCGAAAGGAGACACCGGTGAACTCCGCAGATCGATTGAAACGCAGCCTCTCGATCGCAATTTGCGTCGTGGTGAGCGTCTGCGCAAGGCTTGATGCGACAGGCCCGGCATCCGCACCGGCGGCCAGCCAGGCGAGCCGCGGCGCCGCCGTGGTGGACGCGGGCGCCATCGACGCTTTCATGCAGGGGCAGATGGCGGAAAAGCAGTATCCAAGCTTGAGCATCGGTGTGGTCCGGGACCAGAAACTCATTTTTGCGAGGGCATACGGCCTGGCGGACCGCGAGAGGAATCGACCCGCAACCGTCGACACGATCTACCGCATCGGCTCGATCACAAAGGTCTTCACCACCACGGCCATGTGCATCCTGAGGGACGAGAGACGCTTCCAACTCGATGATCCGATCAGCCGGTTTTTGCCGAGGTCGGTGAAGCTGCCGACGGATGGGCGCGGCGCTCCGGCGATCACGTTCCGTCACCTGGCAACGCATACGTCCGGGCTGCCGCGGATGCCGGCCAACTTCGCACCCGACCAGAGGGGTTACACGCCGCAAGAACTCTACGAGGGGCTGGCGCAGACGGATCTCATCCACCCCATCGGAGCGAAGACGGCGTACTCCAATCTGGGCGTGGGGCTCCTCGGGCACGTCCTGACCTGCATTACCGGCCAGTCCTACGATGCCCTCCTCAGGAGCCGCCTGCTCGATCCTCTGGGCATGACGCACACTGCGTACCAGCTCTCCGATGAACAGAAGCGCATGCTCGCGACCGGTTACATGGGCAAGGACCAAAGCACGCCCGCACCGGAGGATGACTATGGCGTCCTGGCCGGCTGCGGCGATCTCGCCTCGAACATTCCGGACCTCGCACGCTTCCTCTCGCTGCAGATGCGTCGCGGGCAGGTGGACGTGAAACCGGTCGCGGGCGGGACGCTGACCGAGCTGCATACCCCGCAGCGGCTCATGGACGGGTGGGAGTCGGGCGTGGGGCTCGGATGGATCACCACCCCTCCCGCGAAGGAGGTGAAGGAGCTGGCCGAGATCGGCGATATCGTCTGGCACAACGGCGGGACGCTGGGCGGCTATTACGCCTGGATCGGCTTTTCCCCCGGGCACAAGCTGGGGGCGATCGTTCTCACGAACGCCTCGCAGGACGTGGACGGCCTGGGCTTCGCCCTGCTTGTCATGGCTTTCGAGCAGTTGAACGCGGATCGTGCGATCGCCAGCCTCCCGAGCGGCGCCGAGGTAATGGACGCATATGTGAAGGCGACCGGCGGGGCGGAGGCACACGACGGACTTCGCACGCTCATGATGCGCGGCACTATGAATGCTGGCGGCATCAAGATGTCACTCGAAGGCTTCGAGGCGACGGGCTCGCGATTCTACTGTTGCACGAAGGTTCTGGGCCGCATCACGTCCGAGGAGGGCTGCGATGGCAGGATCGTCTGGGAGCGAAGTTTCCCGGAGGGAGCGACCCTCGAAGACGGCGACAGCCGGGCGATCCTGATGCGCGAGGCATTCCTGCAGCAGCATTCGCAGTGGCAGACGCTTTTCAAAGAAGCCAGATGCACGCGCGTCACTCGGTTCCACGATCACGACTGTTACCAGGTGGAACTGGCTGCACGAGAAGGACCGCCCGAAACCCGATACTACGACGTGGAGTCAAAGCTCCTGATCGGGTCGGTGGTGACCATGGACGTGCCCGCGCTGGGGCAGGTGCCGGTGGAGTCGGTGCACTCGGACTACCGCCGGGTCGGCGGCGTGCTGCACCCATTCCGCCTGGAGCAGACCATCACGGACATCAAGCTCATCTTCGTGGTCGAGGCGATGGAGGCGAACGTCGAGATCGCGCCGGAGCGGTTCGCCCTCCCGGCGGAGGTGCGAACGCTCCTCAGACAACAGGCAACATCGTCGCCGACCAGTGCACCGTCCGCCATTCCCGGCACCTGAGTTTTCAGGCACGCCCGGAAGGCGGTCGCATCTCAATTGGCGCAGTTCGGCTCTCCGCCGACGGATTCACCAGTGTAGCACCGCTGCACCACGCCGAAATCGTCCATGTCGGCGTCGCCGTCCGCGTCAAAGTCGGCACCGTTGCAGCCGGGTGTGTGCGGGATGGCCGGGCCCCGGGCGCAGGCCTTGAACGCCTGCACGTCGAGGTCGTCCACGTCCCCATCCTGGTCCGTGTCGCCGGGTACCGGAGCGATGAACTCGTACGGGCCGAGGTCGACGATGGGCGGCGGGTCCAACCCCGTGTCGGGCGTCGATGGATCATCGAAGAACCGCACCCTGCCCGCCAGGTCCACGAAAATGTCGAGCGTCCAGGAATTCTGGCCGGCATCGATCGCGGGCGAGCCCGGGCGCAGGGCGTAGTTATCGTCGAGTGTGCCCGGAACTTGATCCGCGCCGTCGGGATCGACGAAGAGCGGATCGGCGTTCCATTGTCCTCCCTGGATGATCGTCACGTCGGAATAGACACGGGAAGCGACCTGGGCGGATTCGTCCTGGTAGGGGCCGCCCTCGTCGCCATCGCTGTCGGCGGTATTTCCCCACAGGATGCTGTTGTATACGGCTGCGTAGTCGGTGGCGTGAATGCCGGCAGCCTGGCGGGCCTTGCACGTGTTGCCGGCGAATGTCGTCAGCGTGATTTCCATTTCGTCCTGCGCGGAAATGGCTCCACCCGCCACGCCGGCCGCGTTGGACGCGAACAGCGAGTTGTACACGGAGGGGCGCTCGTACCCTGCTGAGTAGATCGCCCCGCCACGGCCCGGCGCCGTGTTACCCAGGAACATGCAGTAGCTGATATCGAGCATACCCCCGTTGTTGAGGATCGCACCGCCGGAACCGTCGGGATTGCCCGCGGAGTTTCGCAGGAAGGTGCAGCCGCTCAACTGGAGCCAACCTCCGCTGGATATCGCGCCGCCGTCCACTTGCCCGCGGTTTCCGTCGAACAGAGAGTTTTCCACCCTCACGTCGCCGCTGACCGCCATCGGAGCGTCCAGGAACTGCGCGACGTTTCGCAGGAAACGGCAGTTCTGTACGAGCAGGGATCCGTCGAAGTGCTCGATCGCCCCGCCCAGGTTCTGCTCGAAGGTGCAGTTCCGCAGGACGACGTCGCTGAAATCGTCCACTTCGATCGCGGTGCCGTTCGCGTGGCGTAAGACAAACCCGTCCAGCAGCGTTCCGCCGGACCAGTCGTACATGCCCACCAGCCACCAGGTGTTCTCACCGAATCCGACGTCCGCCGCGTCCACGTATTTGTCACCGTTGACGTCGTACGGCAGGCACGCGGGGGGCGCGGGCGTCTCCCAATCCAGGCACGCCATGAGCGGCGTCAGGTCGGCCACATCGTTGCCCGCCAGATCACCGCTCAGGATCGTCGGATGCGCGGCTGGATCGCGCTGCTCGAGCGTCGTCTCGGAACCCGCAAACCCGCCATACAGCCGCATATCCTGTCCAATGGAGAACCACGACCCCGTGTCACCCGTGTGCCTGCCGAAAACCACGTCGTAGTCGGGCAGGTAAATGCCGTGCGCCACCCAGATCTCCCGGACCGCCCCGCCGCTGTTCTCGGCGACGGCGATCGCGGTCTGCAGCTCGCGGTGCGCGTTCGCCCAGTCGCCGCCGCTGTCGTTGCCGGTGGCGGCCGCATTCACGTACAGCCGCGACGGCTCTGCGTTGTCGCAGACCCCGTCCTCGTCGAGGTCGTTCGGGTTCAGGTTCGGGCAGGGATCGATGCTGTCCAGAATGTCGTCCGCATCGGCATCGTCAGGGTCCGAGTCATAGCTGTACACACGGCTCCGGGTCACCGTAATCGTGCCGCCCAGGTTGTAGTAACAGCCGGCCAGACCGGTTCCTGACGCGGCCGGGCTCTGGAACGTCGATATACCCCCGGCACCCCCTGCGGACTGGTTGTAGAGGTACGAGCCGACGATCGTCAC
>CAZJTF010000404.1:0-6040 GCA_964548565.1 uncultured Planctomycetales bacterium
GCACGGGATGGTCGTTGCCGCGAACACGGAAACTGCGGGACCATTCAGGCGGGCGCTCAACGGGCGATGGCGCTGATTCTGCGGCATGAAGTGGCAGTGTCGCACACATCGCGAGGCCGACGGCGAAGAGTCTCCGGAGGTGGGTCATGCAATCCCTCATCTCGCGTAGAATAGCTGCCATTGTGGAGAGGACCACCATGCAACTCAAGCCTCAATGCTCGGCCCGGAAGCTGCCGTTCATGCTTCAGGCTATTCGCATCGACGGTGTCTGGCCTGACGAGGAAAGTGCGATGGGCACAGCAGACCACGAAGACGAACTGGCGAGGGCAGCGCCGAGAAGGAGGAGCCTCATGAATCCATCTGGTCAATCCGCCGTCACGCAGCTCCTGACCGCCGATCTCAAAGTGGCGCTCACCGAGGCTTTTTTCGAGCATCTCGATAAGTGCCATTCCCTCAGATGCTGTCATCGCCGCCGGATGCGGGTACCCGTAATGCAGGGGTCGCCGTGGTGGGCGTCGGGACTCACGCTGATCCGTTTGCGTCAGTCGGCTGGTGCAGGCATAGGAATGACCTCATGCGATCCTGCTATCCTACTCCCCCCGGTCACCTTGGTGCCATGGCCTCGCACGGTGCGGACGTTCTTCCGTCTGACGGAGCCGGCGCGGTGTTCTCACTTACGGGGAGGCTGACGCCATAGTCGGGTCGGAAGGAGCCAGAGATGGAAACGTGCGGGCGCAGAACGAAGCCACCAAACTCGACGAGGAATCCCGGGCACGCACTCTCTACTGCTCGAGGTCACCCAAATCGAGGCGGGTCGGCTCATGGTTCACGAGTGGAGACCCGAACATGCGCCGGCGCAATACGAAGCCACCGAACGGCCCTGGCGCTGTCAAGAACGCAAGCAGTGCCTGGATTCAGCGTCCTGGGCCCTCATCGCTGCAAACTCCACGATCGATGCGCTGCGGGTTCGCTCGTTGCCGCTCTCAAGCGAATTCGAATCGCCAGGGGAGCGGTTCATGGTTGGCGAGCCGAGACCCGGGCATGCGCCGGCGCAATACGAAGCCACCGAACGGCCCTGGCGCTACCGAAAAAGCGGTTTCCGCCGGAGAAGCTCGCGGCAAAGCCACCGTGTGAGTATTTAGTACCGTTACGGTACTATTTCCCTTGACGCCGGACCGGCAGGGGCTTAGGCTATCTGCGATGCGGGCCGGCAGGCGCGGCCGGTGGCGATCTCGGGTGAGGCACTGAGACACGGAGGGGAGTCTCGGTTATCCTCAATGTTGCCAAAGCGTTATCTCGTTTCCGCGAACACGGGCCGTTCCGAGGATCCAATGCGGGTACTCTTCGTTTATCCCAATCTGAACGCGGAAGAAGGCTTCAACCATGGCATCGCCGACCTGTCGGGTTGCCTCAAGGCCCGCGGGCACGAGACCGGCCTCATCAATATCAATGAGGCACTCTACGATGTACCCTCCGACGACGACATCGTCGCCCAAGTCCGCGCCTGGAACCCCGACCTCGTGGCCTTCAGCGTGATGACGCAGCAGTACAAGTACGCCCTCCGCCTTGGACGCAAAGTCAAGGAGGCCATGCCGCAGCTCCCGATCGCCTTCGGCGGCGTCCACGCCATCATGTGCACCGAGGAGGTCAAGAACGACCGCTTCTGGGATTTCATCGGGGTAGGGGAGTGCGACAATGCCTTCCCCGAGCTCGTGGACAAGCTCCAGGCCGGCGACGCCTCGTACCGGAATACCCCCAACTTCTGCATCCGCCGGCCCGATGGCAGCTATCAGGACAACCCGCTCGGCCCGTACCCTGAGCTCGACGCCCTGCCCCCCAAGGACTACGAGATCTTCGACTTGCCGCACATGCTCGGCCGCAAGAACGGCTGGCAGAGCGTACTGACCTCGCGCGGCTGCCCCTACCGCTGCACCTACTGCTTCAACCACGAGGTGACCGACCGCTACCTCGAGGACGGCGGCCACGCGCGCAAGAGCTTCCTGCGGCATTACTCGATGGACCGCATGATCCGCGAGCTCAAGGAGCTCAAGGCGCGCCACCCCTACATCGAGACCTTCATCTTCGACGACGACCTCTTCACGCTGAACAAGGAACACTGCAGCGCCTTCGCCAAAGCCTACGCCGACTCGGGCATCAACGTGCCCTACGTGCTCAACGCGCACGTTCAGAGCTTCAGCGAGCCGATCGCCAAAGCCCTGAGCGAGTCGCCCTGCATGATCCTCAAGTTTGGCGTCGAATCCGGCTCGCCCGAGCTCCGCAAGAAGGTCCTTGAGCGGCACATGTCGAACCAGCAGATTGTCGACGCCTTTGACCTGTGCCACCAGTACGGCCTCCACACGTCGGCCTTCCTCATGTTCGGGCTGCCCTACGAGACGCGGGCGATGATGGAGGAGACGATCGACCTCATGGCCCGCATCAAGCCGGGTCGCATGCGATGGGCGATCTTCTTCCCGTTCCCGGGCACCAAGAGCTACACCATCTGCAAGCTCGGCGACTTGATCGACTACCGCAAGATGGACGCGATGGATAACTACTTCTGCGCGTCGTGCCTGAAGTTCGACGACGCGTCCGACCTCTTCATCCGCAAGCTCCAGCGCACCTTCCACTGGTACGTCAACGCCCGCGCCGGCCTCCCGCTCAGCGCCGAGTACGCCCGTCTCGTCAGCGAGGTCGAGCGCATGGACCTGCCGGAGTGGCTCGCCGCCAGCGAGTCGATCCTCCAGCGCGACCGCGAGATCTCCAACGGTTGGCTCGCCCGTGTCACACCCGGTGATGCCGCCGCCATGGGGGCCGCCAAGCACTACTCGATCCGCTACACCGAGGTGATGGCGGTGGACAGCGACTTTGTCCTTGCGGAAAAGGGCGACTACAAGAACCTCGGTGCCCGTCGCTGGAAGGCCTTCCGCGAGAACATTGCGGAGAGCCGTGCGGCGGCCGCCGCCCTCCGCAACGACGGCAAAGGTGGGGGCAGCGGTGCGATTCTGAACAGCGCCGTCGGCTCGATCGACGTCCCCGACCTCCATATCCTGCAATCCACCGGCCCGGCCATCGGCGCCGGCGAATGGCGCAGCATCCCGAAGGACGGCAGCGGCCTCGGCGCGACCGGCGTCAAACAGATGACCGACCCCGACGAGGCGGTCCGCAAAGCCCAGGTCCAGGTCGGCGGCGGCGTCTGCTTGTAGGTCGCGGATCGCCGAGATGCGGCGGGCGGGTCGCACCGCAGCCGAGGCAACACTGAGCGTCTGATATTTGCGTGATCCTTTCTGCGTCTCGGGCGCTTTCGCTTCCTGCCTGCAGCCGCCCCGCGTTGGCTGATTCGGGATGTGGAGCTGTCGGACCATCGATCCTACTGGGAGGAGGGCTACCAGGCCATGATGGTGACAGAAGCGGCGTTTCTACGGAATCCAAACGACCACCAGCCGACAGACCGAGCCGGCACGTTCGACTTCGACCGCATGGTGAGCCTCTGCGCGGGTCTCACGAAGTGCATTGCGCGGCTCGCAGGGGCTCGGTAGCATATGCAAGGCTGCGCAGCCGTGGCCCAGCCGACTTCACCCCACGCTCACGCGCCACGCCATCGCGTTGAGCTGCTCGAATCGCGCTTCGATCCCCAGGAACTGTCGGATCACATCGGCGTTGGTGTGCGTGTGTCGCGAAGGGGCCAGCGTCACGAACGACCCGGCCCCTGCGAGTGCCATCGGCAGCAGCAATTGGTCTGCCAGGCACTCGCCGACGGGTACGCCCGCCGCAAGATACCGTTCTGCGTCGCTCACCGCCTGATCGGCCACTGCTTCCGCGCGACGCCCGCGCTCTCCGAAGCCGGTGAAGACTTCCGTGACGCCCGCACTGCCGACCTCAATCGTCAGGATGTTGCCCGGTCCACGCGCCTCGATCTCCTCCGCGTGCAGCAGCTCGGGCGCCCACCCCAGCCGGCCCGAAACGACCGCCAGCTCGCGCTGTGCGATGGAGATCGGCAGCCGGGACACCCTGGCCCGGGCCGCGCGGTGCACGATCTCGCCCCGTTCAATGAGATCCAGCCGCTCGAGCCGCGCCGCCGGCGAGACCTCCACGGTAAATGCACCCCCTCCCGCCGGGTAGAACCCCGCGCGCTCGAGCCGGGCGGCAATCTGCGGTCCCATGCGGCTGACCAGCGGCAGGAACGCCTTTTCCAGGAAGTCGAACGGTGGGGCGAAGGGGTTGTGTGTACCCCCTTCGATCACAAGATGAGACCGGCGGGATGCCGTCAGAAGGGGCGGCAGGATCGTCTGCAGGACGAGCGTCCCGCTTCCGGCCGTCCCCACGGCAAAATGGTGCTCTCCTGCGACGATGCCTCTCGGGACGAACGTCAGCTCGCGTGAGCCAACCCCGGCCCCCTCGACCATCGCGTCGCCGATCCGGGCGGCGGCCTCGACGGCCGTCAGGTGTTGCCGCATGAGTCCCGGTTTCTCGCGTCCGGCCCGGATCTTCTCGATCTGGAACGGCGTTCCGGTCACGATCGCCAGCGCCAGCGACGACCGCAGGATTTGCCCGCCGCCCTCGCCCTGCGAACCGTCAATGGTCAGCATACGAACACCCCGGTTGGGACCATCCAATGGTATCCCGGTCGCGGGGAATCAGAAGAGGTGGGGGCCGGGCGCGCAAAAACAACCCCGCGTAGCCCATCGCAGGGGACAACAAACCACTTTGCAGCAGCGTCAGGGATTCACTGCGCGTCCGGCCGCGGACGGGTTCAGCGGAAGGCCAGCCGTCACGGGATATGGAGCGACCCATATCCCGTGACAGCGCGAAAATCGGCTTACTTCTTCTTGCTCGACAGGAAGCTGTCCAGGCGGTCAAACATCTTTGCCCGGACGTCGGGGCCGCTGTCGAGGAACTGCAGCATGGCCGCAGCCACCATCTTTTCCTTTACATAGCCGCCCTTGGAGGCCTCTTTGTCAAAGGCTTCGACGAGCTTGCCAGGCAGGTAATACGAGCGTTTCGGTTTTTCCACGGGCTTCTCCTCACGGCTCGGGAAACGGTTGATTGCCGGTGAACGGCACCGGCTGCGGACAAAGTTAATGCCTCCGTTTGGACAATGCAAGAGGAAATAACAGTGCTGCTCTGCGGAGTGCTTCCTCTTGAGCCGTGCGGGGAGGACCCGGCGGGCGGGTTACCGTCTGGTAAATGCCCGGAACCATCGCCGGGCGTCTCCAGACGGTGCATCCCTCCGACACACGGCACGGCGGCAAGTCTCCCCTCTGTCCCGCCGGGGAGGGGCTGCCCCGCTTTCCGGCAAGCCACCCCCCAAAACGGCCGTGCCGGGCTCCAGAGTTGCGGACCTCAGCGCGGCACAGCACCGCTTCTGCCCTGAGCATCGCCCTTGGGTGCCCTGGGCCGTGCTCAGCGCTTCGCTGAAGCCGCAGAACCCCCTTTCTGGCAATGTTATGTCATGCATGACGCGCGAAAACGTGTCAACGAGAACGTTGCACACCGCCGCACGGGAGGTTCGAAGCCGGTTGCCGATCTGCCGGAACGCGAGCAGGTCGGATGAGCGGAGTATTGCCTGCCTGCGGGAGTGTAAATATTCCGCCGTCACGTTCCGCTCCACGAAAACAAGTCCCCTGTGAGTTTCGGGATCGGCGAGCACGGTGATGCCCTGGTTCCGACTCCGGCCGGATGCGGCTTTTCCAGGGTGCCGAGGGAGAAAAGACTCTAATCAGCTCCCACCGCTGCAATCGCCACCAGGACCCCTGACACAACGCGCCACCGGTCGCCAGTGAACGACGTGGGCGCCCGCCTGCCCCGCCCGCGCAGACACGCTGTTGACCCAGGTTTCGGCGGGGCTTACACTCACACGGGACTGCGTGGCGCAGGGGTCGACGACCCTGTGCAGAGTCGCAGCCGATCAGGGACGGGGTCCCGCGTTGGAGAGGTGTCGGAGTGGCTGATCGAGCTGGTTTCGAAAACCAGTGTGCAGGCAACTGCACCGGGGGTTCGAATCCCCCCCTCTCCGTTCTTTTGGGGGCGTGTATCAAAAACC
>CAZJTF010000405.1:0-6000 GCA_964548565.1 uncultured Planctomycetales bacterium
GCCGTCCGTCCCACCTCGTCGGTCTCGATATTCCGCTGGAGCGGTGCCTTCTTTTCAACCCAGTCGAACATCTCGTCGATGCCGCCGACCGCCATGGCCGACAGCGTCCGGCACGGGCCCGCCGAGAGCGTGTTGACCCGAATGTTCTGCCGGCCCAGTTCGGCCGCCAGGTATCGGGACGACGCCTCGAGGGCTGCCTTGGCGACACCCATCACGTTGTAGCCGGGGACGACCTTCTCCGCGCCGTAATAGCTCAGGGCAATGATCGACCCGCCGGCCGGCATGAGCGCCCGTGCCCGCTGGGCGACGCCGATCAGGGTGTAAGCCGAGATATCGAGCGCCTGCGTGAAGACACCGCGGGGGGTTTCGGTGAACTTCCCGATCTTGAGATACTCGCGATCGGCGAACGCCAGTGAATGAACGACGAAGTGGATGGTGTCGAATTTCCGTCGGACGGCATCAAACAACGCGTCGAGGTCCTCGTCCTTGCCGGCGTCGCAGGGGAACAGCCAGGGATCCCGCAAACCTCCGTCTTCCAAAGTCTTGCGCACGCGGCGTTCCATCTTCTCGCCGGGCAGATGGGAGAATCCGCAGGTCGCGCCGTGCTGGATCAGGTTGCGGGCGATGTGGTAGGCAATACTCCGGTCATTCGCCACGCCAAAGACAATACCCCTCTTGCCCTCGAGCAATTGCATCGTCCAATCAGTCCTTTCCAGGTAACCACTGCAATCCCAGATGGGGGATTGTCGCCGCCGTCGGGGGGCTTTTCAAGGTTGACTCCCGGGGGGCAACGGGCATGGAATCGGTCGCCTGCCGCGCCGGAAGGTGCCCCGGAGGTTCGCTCATGCGCCGAAAGCTGCTGTTTGTGACGCTCGTTCTCTGTGTCGCAGGGTGCGAGCGGATCGCCGCCAGCGACGCCGCCGAGGAGGAGGAACAGATCGAGGCCACCGAGGCAGCCCGGGCCCATGAGGCCGCCGTGCACGCCGTCGCCCATCGCGTCCCGACCGGCTTCCCTCTCCCGATCATGCCGGGCGCGGAGATCACCGCCAGCGACACGCTCAAGGGCCCGGGCGGATCGGAGATCCTCCAGGTGAGTTTCCGCACGAAGGAGGCTCCGCAGCGGATCAGCGACTTTTACGCCCGGGCGCTCCGCGAGAAAGCCATGAAAGTCAGCCGAGAGGACAGCCAGCGGCATCGCACGTCGCAGACCATGCTGAGCGCCAGCAGCCCCCAGGGTGACGCCACCATTCTCATCACCCGCGAGGGCATCGAGCCGGAGAGCACCGGGATGATCACGTGGACGACGAAGAAGCCAAGTGAGAAGTAGGAAGTCGCAAGGAAAAAGGAAGAAAGAGGTTAAAGCGTACTCTGCGATCATTGAATGAGGATGAGGGAGAGACGGCCGGTGGACCGGGGGCTTCACCCCCTGTCGTCGCCGTCGGAGACGAACTGCCTGTAGAGGTGCGCGTACTTCCCGCCGAGATCCAGCAACTGCGCGTGATTTCCCCGCTCGATGATCCTTCCGTGGTCGATGACCAGGATGCGGTCCGCCTCGAGGATCGTGCTCAGGCGGTGGGCGACGATGAACGTCGTTCGTCCCTGGCGCAGGTGCTTGAGCGACCGCTGCACGATCACTTCGGTGGCCGTGTCGATCGCGCTCGTCGCTTCGTCGAGCATGAAGATGCGCGGATCGGCCAGGAACGCCCGTGCAAAGCAGATGAGCTGCCGCTGGCCAAGCGACATGTTCGCGCCGCGCTCCCCCACCTCCGTTGCGAAGCCGTTCTTGAGTGAAGCGATCGCGTCGTAGCAGCCGATCGCGCGGGCGGCCTCCATGACCTCCTCGTCGGTCGCGCCCGGCCGCGCGTAACGGATGTTCTCCATCACCGTGCCGGTGAACAGGAAATTGACCTGCAGCACCAGCCCCATCTGCCGGTGGAGCGACTCGCCCGTGACGTGCCGGACGTCGTGGCCGTCCACGAGCACGCGACCCTTCTGCGGCTGATAGAATCGCGCGATCAGCGAAATGATGCTGCTCTTCCCGCTGCCGGTCGCGCCGACGAGCGCGATCGTTTCGCCGGGGTGCGCTTCGAACGTCACGTCGTGCAGCACGGGACGTTCGGGGTTATAGCCGAACGTGACGTTTTCGAAGGCGACGTGCCCCTGCAGGCGCGGCAGCGGTCTGGCGCCGGGCAGGTCATGCACGTCGGGGGCCATGTCGAGCAGATTGAAGACGCGTTCCGCCCCCGCCATGGCCATCATCAACTGGTTGTAGAAGTTTCCGAAGTTGAGCGTCGGGGCCATGAACCAGTCCCAGTACAGGAACGCCGCCACCACGGAGCCGACACCCTCCAGGCGTCCCGACGCCACGAGATACGCGCCGTACAGCAGGATCACCGCTTTGCCGCAGAACCCGATCACCTGCAGCAGCGGCTGGTAGAGGCCGTTGATGCGGGCGGCCGAGACGTTGTTTGCCGTGTTCCGCTCCTGCAGCGCGTCGAACACACCGAGGTTGCACGTCTGCCGGTTGAACGCCGCCACCACCCGCACGCCGGTGATGTTTTCGGCGAGGTTCGACGAGACGCGCGTCCAGCCCTCGCGCACGACCTGGTACATCCGCCCGGCCCGCGTGCGATAGAGG
Organism: uncultured Planctomycetales bacterium; assembly: GCA_964548565.1. Lineage (GTDB taxonomy): Bacteria > Planctomycetota > Phycisphaerae > UBA1845 > PWPN01 > CAYLLT01. Next base: position 2,639 of record CAZJTF010000405.1, read on the forward strand.
CGGTTCAGCGCGAACAGGATCGGGGCAAGCCACACGACGGAGAGAAACAGCCGCGGCTCGGTCTTCAGCAGCATCGTGGCCGACACGATCATCATCAGCGAGTTCTTCGCGACCGTGTCGATGCCCCAGACGTTGATCTCACGCAGGCTGTTCACGTCGCTCGTGCAGCGGCTGATGATGCGTCCGAGCTTGGTCTTGTCGTAGTAGCTCATGGAGAGCCGCTGGAGTTGGGCGAACATCTTGCGGCGGAGATCGAACTGCACCCGCTCGCCCGCGTCGGTCATGATGATGATCGTCTGCCGTTGCAGGACGAGGGCGATCGCCAGCAGCCCCGCCCACAGGGCGACCACGCCCACGACGCGGAGGATCGCGTCGCGCTCGGCGATCGCCAGCGCGCCGGTGGCATAGCCCGTCGAGGTGTTGATGATCGCCCGGATGAAGAGCGGCCCCTGCATCTCGAGGATCACCATGATCAGCCCGAGAACAATGCCGATCACGTACTGCCGTTTGTATGGTGCGAGCTGCCCCATCAGCCGGCGCATGAGCGGCCAGTCGATCGGCCGGTACCGCGGCTCATCGTCTTCGAGCGGGACTTCCAGCGCCGCCGCCAGCTCCGGCGGCGGCTTCGCCTTCCTGCGACGTCGTTTGAGCTTCAGTACCGGCACCAGGCCGCTCCCTCAGTCATTGTGCCGTGCCAACAACCTGCCACGCATCGGCTCCGCTCCCACCCCTGTGGCCCTGAACGTCAGAGCTCCTCCGTAGCGGGCGCTTCTGTCCCGCGGGCCGCTGCCGCGATGGCGGTCACGCGGCGCGGGTCCGCGACGCGTTTCATGTGCGAGAGCACCTCGCCCTCCGCGTCCACCTCCAGCGCGTCTCCGTACAGCTGCACGGCCGCGATGTCACGATAGTGGCCGTCCGTCTGCATCAACTCGTCGTGTGTCCCGATCTGCGTCACGCGTCCGTTCTCCAGCACGATGACCATGTCTGCGCGCTTCACCGTGCTGATGCGGTGCGCGATCACAAAAGTCGTGCGCGCGCGCAGCGTTTCGCGCATCGCCCGGCGAATCTGATCTTCCACTTCGGGATCGATGGACGCCGTCGCGTCGTCGAGAATCAGGATGCGCGGGTTCGTCACGATCGCCCGCGCGATCGCCAGCCGCTGCCGTTGTCCGCCCGAGAGAGACGAGCCCCGCTCGCCGAGCGTCGCGTCGTACCCTCCTGCCATCTCGCGGATGAAGCCGTCCGCCTGCGCGATTTTCGCCGCCTTTTCGACCTCCGCGCGGCTGATCGCGGGACGCCCGTAGGCGATGTTCGCCTCGACGCTCGCGCTGAAGAGGTACGTCTCCTGGAACACGTAGCTGACCTCCGTGTGCAGGCTGGCGAGCTCCGCATCGCGGATGTCCATGCCGTCGATCAGGATCCGCCCCCGCTGCGGGTCGTAAAATCGCCCGATCAGGCTCACCAGCGTCGTCTTGCCGGCGCCGGTCGGCCCGACGATCGCCACGACGCTGCCGCCGGGCACGTCGAACGTGACGTCGTGCAGCACGGGACGCGCCGCGTCGTACCCGAAGGTCACGCCCTCGAATCGCACACGTCCGAAACCGGCGGGAAGCGAACGCGCGTTCGGCGTCTCGGGGACCGTCGCCGGCGCCAGCAGCACCTCGCGCAGGCGACGAGCGGAGACGATGGCGTTCTGGTACTGATCGTTGATGACCGAGACCTGCTGCAGGCGCCCGAGGATCGCCCCCATCGCGGCCCCGAGCATCAGGACGTCACCCGGCAGCAGCCGTCCCTTGATGATGAGGATGCCGGCCGCCAGGAAGAGCGACAGGTGCGAGGCGATGGCGATGCTCCGCATGATCGGCGTGAAATTCGCGAACATGCGGATCCGCCGGATCACCCGTTCGAAGAAGAGTTCACAATTGTCGCCGTACTTGTCGATTTCCTGCCGCTCGGTCGCAAACGCCTTTACGACATGCACGCCGGCAATGTTCTCCGTCAGGATCGAGACGTTTCGGTCGCCCGCCTCCATCACCGCCTCGAGCGCCGGACGTACCCGCCGGCTGAATCGCATGATGTAGACGACCCAGAACGGCAGCGGCGCCAGCGCCAGGGCAGCCACCCACGGTGACCGCGTCGTCAGCAGCAGGATGTAGCCCCCGACGATCAGCACGATCTCCAGCGAGACCAGCACGGCCGTCTGGAGGAACGCGCGGACGTTCTGCAGGTCCGTCAGAGCGCGATTGATGAGCTCGCCGGTCGATATGGCGTCGTGAAACCCGAACCCGACGCGCTGGAGCTTGTCGTAGACGGCCTCGCGGATGAAGAACACCATGTGCATGCTGAGCTTCGCGTTGGCTACCTCCCGGAGGTAGATCAGCACCCCCAGCGCGAGGACCAGTGCGCCGAGAACGAACACGACACGCCGCAGCCGGGCCGCCTGGGGATCGGAGCCGCTCACCCAGGTCAGCAGCCCGCCCGCATCGCCGGACCGGGTGACCTGCACGTCCTTGATCTGGTTGACGGCCTGGGCGGTCTGCCGGACCGCGAGGATCTCCGTGCCCACCCAGAGCGTGAGGAACAGCGCCGCCAGGAGGACACGGACCTTCACCGGCCGCATGAATGCAAACATCCAGGCCAGTAGCTGGCGATTCGTTGGCTCTTGCGTGTGGTTCACAGTGCGTGCGGAGACTCTGCCACCCGGGAACCCGGCTGACCCCGTCCGGCTCGCTCCAGCGGCCGGCTGACTGCCCGGACATCCCGCGTCGGGTTGAAAAACCGCGCCCGGACACAGGATATGAAGAACCCCGCCGCTTTTCCAGTGATTTGGGGCAATCCGGCAATCCCGGCAATCCTCGGGAGTTCGCCGGCTGGACGTGCCGCCGGTACCTTCACCGGCCGATGATTGGCGCTCCGGGCAGGAGGCCGCCACCCCGCCCCGTCGACCCCTCTCGCTATAATCTCCCCCATGACTGAGTTCCGCATACGCAGCGACTTCAAACCGGCCGGGGATCAGCCGGCCGCCATCGACAAGCTGACCGAGGGCTTCCGCCGCGGGCAGAAGTTCCAGACGCTGCTCGGCGTCACCGGTTCGGGCAAGACGTTCACCATGGCCAACGTCATCCAGAACCTCCAGCGCCCGGCCCTGGTGATCAGCCACAACAAGACGCTGGCCGCCCAGCTCTACGAGGAGTTCAGCGAGCTCTTCCCCGAGAATGCCGTCGAGTACTTCGTCAGCTACTACGACTACTACCAGCCCGAGGCGTACATCCCCCAGCGAGACATCTACATCGAGAAGGACGCCTCACGCAACGACGACCTCGACCGCCTCCGCCTCAGCGCCACCAGCTCGCTCGTCTCCC
>CAZJTF010000406.1:0-5968 GCA_964548565.1 uncultured Planctomycetales bacterium
ACCGGTCGGCGCTCAAGGTCGTCGGCGATCGGTATTCACTGACGGAGCGACAGCGTCTGGCCGTCATGCGCTGCGCGTGCCCCGACGCGGCCCGCACCGCGCGAGCCGCATCACAGGTCGGGCTGGACGCGATCCAGGATCGCCCCCTCATGATCGACGGCTACAACGTCCTCACCACGATCGAGGCTGCCCTCGCCGGCGGCGTGATCCTCGAAGCCCGCGATGGCTGTTACCGCGACCTGGCCAGCATGCATGGGACGTTCCGGCAGGTCGAAGAGACGACACCGGCGCTGCTGCTGATCGGACAAACGCTCGAGCGCGCCGGACCGGCCGCCTGCGCATGGCTCCTCGACAGTCCCGTCTCCAACAGCGGGCGCCTGGCCGGGCGGATGCGCGAGATTGCCGCGGAAAGGGGCTGGCCCTGGACGGTCGAACTGGTCACCAGCCCCGATCATGTCCTCACGCACACCGATCAGATCGTCGCCACGGCCGACAGTGTCGTGCTCGACCGCTGCCGGCAGTGGGTGAACCTCGCCCGACACGTGGTCGTCGCCTGCGTACCGGACGCCCGCATCATCCGCCTCGGCTGAACGCGGTGCACACATGCCCCCCGCGCGTGCAACTGGCGCCCGCTCCGGTATCATCCCGCTCAACAGGAGGACCCCATGCGTTTGCCGATTTCGACGCTGATTGCGATGACGACACTCTCCGCCGGCACCCTGGCCGCCCCCGCGGACCGCTACGCCCGCCCCACCACGCAGCCGGGCGACAACATGATTTACGATTACCTTGCGGACCGCGCGACGGCCATGGATGGGCGTCTCCTGGACGGCATCGAGAACGCGGAACAGTGGAACGCGCTTCGCCCCCGCTACCGCGAGGAGTACTTCTACATGCTCGGGCTCTCGCCCATGCCCGAGCGGACGCCGCTCAAGCCGGTGATCACCCGGACGATGCCGTGCGACGGCTACGTCGTGGACATGCTGCACTACCAGAGCCGACCCGGCCTGTACGTCACCGCCAACCTCTACCGACCCGCCGATGCGCGAAAGTGCCAGCGTTTTCCCGCCATCCTCTACGTCTGCGGGCACTCCAACATGGACCGGGACGGCTGCAAGACGGCATACCAGTCGTTCGGCATCTGGTTCGCCCGGCACGGATACGTCTGCCTGGTCCTCGACACGCACCAACTCAGCGAGATCCGGTCGATCCACCACGGGACCTACCGCGAGGGACGCTTCTGGTGGTGGTCGCGCGGCTACACCCCGGCGGGCGTCGAGTGCTGGAACGGGATCCGCGGAATCGATTACCTGGTGAGCCGCGACGATGTCGATCCCGAACGGATCGCCGTGACCGGCCTGAGCGGAGGAGGCGCCGCGACGCACTGGATTGCCGCGGCTGATGACCGGATCAAGGCGGCCGTCGCGGTCAGCGGCATGTCTGACCTGCAGGAGTATGTCGCCGCCAACCTGGTCAACGGTCACTGCGACTGCATGTTCATGTACAACGTGTTCCAGTGGCCGTGGGGACGTATTCCGGGCCTGATTGCCCCGCGTCCGCTCCTGTTCGTCAACAGCGACAACGATCGCATCTTCCCGATGCGGGCAAACCACCGGATCGCGAACCGCATGGAGATGTTCTACCGGCTCTTCGGCGCCGGCGACCTGTTTGACGCCTTCGTGAGCATCGGCGGGCACGCCTACCGTGAGGACATCCGGAAGGCGACCTACCGCTTCATGAACACACATCTCAAGAACGACCCCAGGCAGATCACCGACAGCGAAGTGGACGTCGTTGTGCGGGAGGAAGACAAGAAGACGTGGCCGATCTACCCCGAGAAGCTGCGGGTCTTCCCGACGGATGCCGACATCCCGGCCGATGCGATCAACACGCGCGTGGACGAGCGCTTCGTGCCGCTCGGCTCGCCGGGCGTGCCAAAGCAGGGAGAATACGATGCGTGGCGTGACGGGCTCGTGAAGGAATTGCGGCGCGTCAGCCTCGGCGCGTTTCCGGCGAAGGCTCTGTCGTCTCCGGCACCGGTTTCCGCCGAGGACGGCGAGGTCAGGATCACCACCGAGCCGGGAATCACGATCCCGCTGCGGCTGGCGGGAGGCGAGCCGAAATCGGCACCGCGCCAGATCGTTCTGCTCGTCGCCGGACAAACGACCCGGGACAATCCCGTCACGGCCGCGGACGGCATCCTCGTCGTGACATGCTGGCCGCGCGGGACGGGCCCGACCCGCTGGACGCGGACCAATCCCCCCAACACGGTTGAGCGGGCCAGTGCCCTGATCGGCCTCTCTCCCGACGCCGGCCGGGTGTGGGACGTGGTCGCGTCCGCCCGGTGGCTTGCCGACCGGTTCAAGCCCCGGGAGGGCATCACGCTGCACGGGAACGGCAGCGCCGGCGTGATCGGCGCGTATGCCGCGTTGCTTGAGCCGTCGATCACCGCCATCGTGGTCAAGGATCCACCCGTCACGCACATGGACGTGAGCGCCCCTCAGATTCTGAACGTCCTGCGGGTGTGCGACATTCCGGAAGCCCTCGGGATGCTCGCCCCGCGGCCGCTCACGATCCAGGGCCAGGACCAGGTGTTCGAGCGGACCGCCGCCATCTACCGGGCCGCCGGCGCCGGCGCGAGCCTGAAGGGCCTCACGCGCGAGTAGCCGGAGCCGCCCAGTCCGTCATTCGGCGGTTGGCGTTTCCGAGATCAGCGCGCAGACGAACGGGCGGACCGCATGCGGTCCGCCCGTTCGGTTGTGATGCTGCAGTGGTCGGACGTCAGCGGGTCGGACGCTTCTTCTTGGTCGCCGCCGCGTTCCGGGTACCTACCTCGATGATCGACTGCGTCTTGACGATCGTGTAGTCCGCCGGGAAGGCGTGGAACGCCTGAACGTGCAGTTCCCGGTCCCGGGCCTCGTAATCCACGAACGTGAACGGAACCAGCCCCTCGCCCTCTGCCCAGTCGTCGTAGCGGACGAGCAGGCCGCGCGTGCCCGCGTACGCGAGCAGGTCCCGATGCGACGCATGGAACAGGTTCTGGTTCATCCGCTCGACCTGGGTCGAGAGGATGTACCGCATCCCGTCGTCGAAGCTCTCGAGGTGATCCCGCTCCCCCCGGAACTGGAATGACGTCACCATGCCGTTGTGCGGCAGAACCTCGATATCGTCGGTCGTCACCTCGGTGACGCACCGGCCGCTGGACTGGACCGTCACCACGTGCGACAGCCCCATAATCCAGATATCCGCCTGGTACGCCGCCCGCTCGAGGTGGCGACTCTGGTGAATATGGAAGAGCTCCGGGTGCAGCGGACGCCGGTACAATACAAACTTCAGATCGGCTACACGTTGGAGAGTCTGACCCAATTCCACTTCAAAACCTCTTGCGCTACTGCCACTTTGCCGCTGGAACAACACGACCTGCGGCACCCTGGAACCCTGCTGTACCTCTGGGAATCAGGAGCGCCGCCCGGTCTCCCACCACGGCAGCTACTCCCTCCACGTAGGCGGGGGGTGGGGGTTGAACCTTTCCGCCGATTATACCGGTTCGTACCCCGTAGACCAACAAAAACTTCCTCAAAAACAGCGTTTCCGTACCTGCCAGGCAGGATCCCGTTTCCCACCTTATACGGGTTCGCGCTCTTCAGGGTTCAACAAACCGATGAGATTTGACGATTTTTCGACGCAGCCGCCGTCATGGCATCACTGCACGAGGGACGCAGACACTTGAAAACAGGTAAAATGGGCCGGCAGCGGTCACGCCTAACGGAGGTCTCCCCAATGCGACGCGTTTACCTGCTCGTTCTCGCACTGCTCTCCCTTGGGTTAAACGGGGCAAACTGTATCGACCCGAACCCCCGCACCGGACCCAGGACGCCCGGGCTCCAGGGCTTCAGCTCCCCGGAGGAACTGAAGGAATACCTCGCCTCACAGGCGAAACAGGTGACGATTCACCCCCGCAGTACCTCAAACCCGATCTTCTTCTGGGGCGGTATTGCGGCACCGCAGGCCACAAACGCCGAGGATTCCGCCTCCGGCGGGACGGGCGGCAGCTACTCGACCACGAATGTTCAGGAGATTGGGGTCGACGAAAGCGACATCGTCAAAAACGACGGGCAGACCATTTATTCGCTCTCCCGAAACCGGGTCTACATCACGAAAGCCACCCCGCCCGGCGAATTGGCCGAACTGGCCAGAATTGACGTCGAAGACAACGCCGATTCGCTCTATTTGAACGGCGACCGGCTTGTCGTCCTCTCCCGCCGGTACGGCAGTTTTTATTGGGAGGACTGGGGCACCGGCGGCGGCTTCGGCTGGGCGGTTCCCGCCAACGCCAGTGTTGTCGAGACGGCCGGTGTCTGGGGCGACCGTCCCCGGACGACGGTGGCGATCTATGACGTGACGGATCCGGCGAGCCCCGTCGCCGTCACGACGCTCCGACTCGAAGGCGACCTGGTGAGCAGCCGCATGATCGAGAGCGCGCTGCACGTCATCACGACCACCTACCCGGAACTGCCGGCCAACCTGACGGCGGCGACAATCGACGCCGTCCCGCTGGAGGACTGGATCCCGGACCTGCAGGTCTCCAACAGCAGCGGGGCCGTCGTCTGGTCCGGGGATGTGGCCACCTGGAGTGATTTCTACCGCCCCATCGACCCGGACGGCTACCAGATCACCAGCGTCGTGACGCTCAACGTCACGGACAGCGATCCGGCAGGCGGTCTCAAGACGACCGCTATTTCCGCCAACGCGGGCACGATCTACGCCAGCCCCGATTCGCTCTACATCACCGACCAGCAGTACTCGGCCGATGGGTTCACCTATCACGAAGACACGATGATCCACAAGTTGATCTTCACGGGGAACGGCACCGATTACGTCGCCAGCGGGCTGGTGCCGGGTCGCCTGCTCAGCCAGTACTCGCTCGGCGAGCACGAGGGCTACCTGCGGGTCGCTTCACACGTCTCGACCTCAACGATGACCTCGTTCACGGAATCGAACAGCGTGTTTGTGCTGGGTGAGGCGGAGGGCGAGCTGACGATTGTCGGCAAGATTGAAGGGATCGCCGAGGGCGAACAGATCTACGCGGCCCGCTTCCTCGGGGACCGTGGGTTCCTCGTCACCTTCCGCCGAATCGATCCGCTCTTCACCCTCGATCTGGCGGACCCGGCCAACCCCAAAGTGGCGGGTGAGCTCAAGGTGCCGGGTTACTCGGATCACATCCAGCTGCTGGACGAAAACCACCTGCTCACCGTCGGCAAGGACGCCCAGGACGCCGGCTCGTTCGCGTGGGTGCAGGGTGTACAGTTATCGGTCTTTGACATCACCGACTTCGCCAATCCGCAGCTCCTGCACAAGCAGGTCATCGGCGGGCGCGGCACCAACAGCGAGGCCAACACCAATCCCAAGGCATTCAACTACTTCGCACCGTTGAACGCCCTGGCGCTGCCAATCGACCTCTACGACGGTTCGACCAGCGGCCCCGAGTACGGCCAGCACAGCTTCACCGGGCTCTACGTGTACCGCGTTACCGTGGAGAACGGGTTTGAACTGCTCGGGCGGATCGCCTCCGCGGACGGGATGCAGTCGAACGGATGTTATCGCGGCTACTACGGCTCGACGCGCGGCGTGTTTATCGACGGCACCGTGTACTCGGTGACCGAGCGTGGTGTGAAGGCGGCTGCCTTGCCCGATGCCAGCACGCTCGTCGGCCAGACGACCTTCTCGGATCCGCCGTCACTCTACGACGAGTGCTCCTGGCAGTACGGGGGCACGATCAGTATCCCGGAAGGCGCCGGCCTGCGGTGAACGATCGCCGGCGTGCTCACCCGTGAAGGGAGACGCGCCCCTGCACGCTGCAGACGCATTGCCACGGCCTGGTTTCGCCATATGGACGGCGAAACCAGGCCGTGCCGAATGCCATTAAGTTAGCAGAGATCTTCCGTAAGTCCTTTCACCCCAGGCACTT
>CAZJTF010000407.1:0-5950 GCA_964548565.1 uncultured Planctomycetales bacterium
GATGCTCCACCACGCAACGCCCATGAGGACGGCGAAATAGGCTCCGATCACAAACCAGTCGAGCGAATGCATGGCGCAGCCTCTCGCGTCGAGATGCATCATCAGAGGACGACAGGCCAGAAGTAGAGCGGGGGCCGCGCCGGTTTGCAAGCGCGCCGAGGCCGGAGGCGCGCTAGGCCAGATCGAACAGCAGCAGTTCGGCGCCTTCGTTCGCGTAAAGCGCCAGGCTCGATTCCCCGCTGACCGCGGCGCCGTCACCGGCCGTTAACCGCTGTCCGTTCACCTCGATCCCTCCGCGAATCACCTGGATCCAGGCGTGACGCCCCGGGGAGAGTGCGTGCGTGATCGCCGTCCCGGCCGGCAGCACGGACGCGTACAGACGGACGTCCTGGTGGATGCGGACGGAGCCGTCACTCCCGTCGGGCGAGGCAACGAGGCGGAGCGTGCCCGGCGTCGCTGCAACGTCGAACGCCTTCTGTTCGTACGACGGCGCGAGGCCGCGCACGGATGGGCGGAGCCAGATCTGCAGCAGGTGCACAGGCTCGTCGCGCGCGGCGTTGAACTCGCTGTGCACGACGCCGGTGCCGGCGCTCATCCGCTGCACGTCGCCGGGGCGGATGATGGTGCCGTTGCCCATGCTGTCCGCATGGCGCAGCGCGCCGGAGATCACGTACGTGATGATCTCCATGTCGCGGTGCGGGTGCTCGGGAAAGCCCGCGCCCGGCGCAATCCAGTCTTCGTTGATGACGCGAAGTGAACGAAATCCCATGTGCCGCCGGTCGTGGTAGTCCGCGAATGAGAAACTGTGCCGCGTGTCCAGCCAACCGTGGTCGAAGTGGCCGCGCTCAGCGGCCGGACGCAGCGTGATCATCGGTGTGTCCCTCCGGGCGACGGCGGCAGGATGTCCACGCCGTACTTCGGTGCGTGTTCGAGAATCCGGGCAATGTCCTCCGGCGTGACGGAGAGGAAATCCCATGCCTCCACGGGTCTGCCTGCCTCGACGAACATCTTCTCGAATCCCCCCGGCGTAACCTGTGCGAGCGCACGGGCGGGCTTATTCGTTTCGTTCCGGAAGTGATGCGGGATGTCGCGCACGGCGTTGAGGCACGTGCCGGCGGGCGCCGCAATTCGGCGTCCCTCGACGTAGATCGCGAGTTCGCCCTCGAGAATGTAAAAAAGCTCATCCTCGCGATGATGCACGTGCGGCGGAGGCCCACCACCCGGAGCAACGAGGAACTCGAAAAGTCCGTACGCACCGCCGGTGTCCCCGGCCGTCATGAGAATCCGGTACAGATCACCGGCCACGCTGAAGAGTGCTCCCTGACCGGGCGACAGATACGTTGCGGCAGACTTCATTTCGGGTTCCTCCGTGTCATGCCTTCAGCTTGGCGACGGTGCATGCAACCGCGCGCCCCAGATTCATGATCGACTGGTGCTGTTTGGGATCGTTGAGGCGCCCCTCTTCATCGAACGCTTCATTGGCCCTGGGAATCGCGACCTGGTCCGGCAGGACAAGCACGCGGATGTTGCCCAGGATCGAGCGCACGGTCACAAGTCCCCGCAGGCCGCCGAGCGCGCCAGGGGATGCGCTCATGATCGCCGCCACCTTGTTGACGAAGCAGCCGAGCGGTGGCTCGTCGCGCGCGGGCCGGGAGATCCAGTCCAGCGTGTTCTTCAGGACGGCCGTGATCGAGCTGTTGTACTCGGGGCAGGCGATCAGCAGGCCGTCGTGTGCGAGCATCAGGTCCTTGAGCTTGCGCCCGCTCTCCGGCAGACCCTCGGCCGCCTCGAGGTCCTCGTCGAAGATCGGCAGCGGGTAGTCGCGCAGATCGATCTGCGTCACCTCCGCGCCGGCTTCCCGCGCGCCCGCGGCCGCGATTGAGACCAGTTTCTTGTTCCACGAGCCCGCGCGGAGACTGCCCGCGAAGGCCAGAATGCGTGGTGTGACAGACATCGGCAGTCCTCCCTTGCATAAACCCGATGGTTACGACGTGATCCCCTGGTCCGCGGCCGGTACCCTCTTCGGGCGGTGCGACCGCAGCCCGTCGATTGAGAGCAATCCGGCACCGGTCAGGCCCAGCCCGAGCAGGACAAGCCCCAGTGTGAGCGCGTACTCCATGCCGCCGTGCTGGAGCGAGAAGGCTTTGTTGTGCACCTTCGTGACGGCCACGACCATGACGAAAACCATGGGCACCACGGATACACGCATGAACAATCCCAGGAGCACCGCCAGCCCGCCGACGAACTCCGCCAGGCCTGCGAGCACCGCGCTCACCGTCGGCGCCGGCACCCCGAGCTTGTCGAGCATTCCGGCAAATCCGCTGATTCCCGGCCCGTCAAAAAGCCCGAACAGCTTCTGGCTGCCGTGGTACATGAAGACGATTCCCACCGCGACACGGATGACGAGCAGACCGACATCGAGCGCGCTGGCGCGCTGTGTGTGTGGCATGTATTGTTCTCCTGACAAGGCCCGATCACCCGGCCGTCGGGCGCTGACGCGCCTTGACGAGCAGCCGGTTCAATTCCTTGAGTTCCTGCCGCGACAGGTGCCGCATCTGCGCACGGTGCAGTTCCATGATAGGGGCGTCCAGCCCCTCCAGGAGCTTCAGTCCGCGTGTGGTGATCTGCACCATCACGACCCGTCGGTCGCTCTCGATCCTCCGGCGCTGCACGAGCCCGGCACGCTCCAGGCGATCCACCAGGCGCGTGATGTCCGGCACCCGTGAAATCATGCGGCTCGCGATCTCCTGGCTGGGGAGTCCGTCTCCTCCGGCTCCGCGCAGAATGCGCAGAACGTTGTACTGCGGGCCCGAGACGCCGTGCTCGCGAAAGAGTGCGGCAAAGTCGCCCTGCAGGACGTCCGCCGTGCGGACGAGGTTGAGCATCGCTTCCTGTTCGAGCAGTTCGAACGGTTGCCGCTTCTTGAGTTCGTGTTGCAGCTCGGACATCGCCTGTTCTCCAGCCACGAGCAAGCATACGTCGGAACGATAGTTGTTTCAACAAATATTTGCCCGGCTGACCGAATCGGTCGGAAAGTGCCCCATTTCGCAGCATTTTCGACCGCGGGCTTGGGACGGCTGAAGCGGGGCGGTACCATGGACGTCGAGAGCGGAGACGTGCCGAAACCTGCCGCCGGACTGAAGTTGGACTGGCCGGTGCAGCAGGCAATGGCACCACGCATGTTTTTGGGGATTGTCGTTGGTCAGATCATCGTCGGTAGACGCATCCCGGGGAGACTCTCCGCGCTGGAGGGGGCGAGCGCGCATGGGCCGGATCAGCCATGCGGTGCTGCTGCTATGCACATTGGCGCCGGCCGTGCCGCTGCGGGCGCAGACGCAGCCGCCCCCGCTCGCGCTGCCGGTTGCGGTGGACTGGGGCACCGCGGGGTTTTCGGCCCTTCCGCCGGGTTTCGCCGCATGGAACGGCGTGAGCGGTTCAGCGACGACCACGCAGGCGCTGGCCGAGAATAGTACGCCCACGGCTGACGCGCCGATCCTCACGTCGGCGCCGGTCAGCGGCGGTACGGGTGGTGTCTACGGCGACGCCGGTGGCGGAAACGCGCGGCTCACAATCCTCACGAGCAGCAACAGCACGAACGGCGCGTCTCAACTCGCGATGGCCCTCAACACCTTCGGCCAGGGGAACATCACCCTCACGTATGACGTGATCAACATCGTCCCGGCGGCACGCACGATTGGAACGGTGTGTCAATTCCGTATCGGGTCGGGCGGTACATGGACCACGGTTGCGGGCACGAACAACCCGTACCTCCAGAGTGGCGGCGTCGCCGGGACGGTCACGCCGGTCAGTCTCACGCTGCCTCCAGTTGCAGAGAACCAGCCGCTGGTACAGCTGCGCTGGGCAACGTGGCGGGGCACGGAGGGCGGCAGCAGTTCCGGCCTGGCGATCGACAACATCTCGATCGCTGCCGGCGCCGATGTGGGGCAGCCGCCCACCGCGGACGCCGGCCCTGATCGCACGATCACCATCAACGGCGGTTCGATCTCCGCGCTGATGACGGATGCTGCCGCCCGCGACCTCGACGGCCTGGCCGGCCTGACGTATGCGTGGACGCCCGCGGCCGGCGCTGGCATTGCGGGGTGGACCGCTCGCACGGGCACCGTCGCCGAAGAGGCGAGCCCCGCGGACGCTGCGGTGACAATCGCGGCTCCGGGCACGTACACGTTCACATTGACGGTGACGGACCCGACGGGGCTCTCAGCCAGCGACACGGTTACACTGAGCGTCGTCCGTTCGCCGCCTCCATCCGGCCAGTACGACCCGCCCGCCGGTTACTACGACCCGGCGCGCCCCGGCGGCGTGTGGCTGATCGGCCCCGCTCTCAAGTCCGCCCTCGCGGACATCATCGACGGGCACGTCGTTCGCAGCTATGACGCCGCGAAGCAGGCGCTGCAACTGCTCGACCAGGACCCCGACAACCCCGCCAACATCCTCCTCGTTTATACCGGCGCATCCGTTCCGAAAGCGTGGAACAGCACTGTGTGGAACCGCGAGCACCTCTGGCCGGACAGTCTGAACGGCAGCGGGGCGGCCGACAGCGATCTCTTCAGCCTCCGCCCGTGCAATCCGGTCGTAAACAGCACGCGCGGCAACACGCCCTATGGCATCGGACCATCCTACTGGGACCCGGACCAGGGCGCGCCGGATCGCGGGCGCTGCGCCCGGGCGATGTTCTACATGGCCACCCGGTATAACAACCTGACGCTCGTCAACGGGCTTCCGGGCAACCTGCAAATGGGGGATCTCGCGAGCCTGCTGGAGTGGCACTACGCCTCGGTGCCGGATCGCTGGGAGAAGCGGCGGAACCACCTGATCTGGAGTTCTGCCGAGAACCCCGGGTACTTCCAGGGGAATCGTAACCCCTATGTCGATCATCCGGAACTCGTGTGGAGCGTGTACGGCGGCGGCAACAACGACTCGCAGCTCGTTCTTGCCGGTTCGACCGCGACAGCCGGCGCATCGGCCGTCCATGTGGTGTTCAACCTGATCAAAGGCGCGGGCGTGCCCACGCAGGTTGTGACGCTGAACAAGTCGGGAACGCATCCGACGACGTTCGACATCGTTGCCGCCGGGGAAGTCATCACCTCAACGAGCGGCGCAGGCCAGGGCTTCCCCGGCGGCCCGCAGACGCTGAGTGTCGACGTGAGCCTCGCCTCGACGACCACGCCCGGCCACAAGGTTGGCACGATCATCATCGACAACACCGACATCACTGCGGGAGGGCCGGGTCTGGGTTCGGCCGACGGGGACGACACCATCACGTTGAACGCAACCGTCTTCGAGCATGCGAACGCGTCCTTCGCCGCCGATCTGGATCAGGACACCCTGACGATCGACTTCGGCGCCGTGCTGCAGGGCAGCGCGCCGGTGCAGGCCTTCGCCATCCATAACCTGGCCGGCGCGGTGCCGGTTGCCGGGCTCGACCTGGACACCGTGACCCCGGGCGGGGATGCCGCCCGATTCACGACGACGCTTACTCCGTTCAGCAACCTGCCCCCGGGTGCAGGAAACGCATTTTCGGCGGGCTTCGATGCATCTGCGCAGGGCGCGTTCCAGGCGACGTACACACTGGGCGTTTCAGATCAGAATCTCCCTGGTGCAACGCCCGGCGCGTCCCTGACGCTCGTGCTGCAGGGGATGGTCGGGCCGCCGCGCACCGGCGACTTCAACGTGGACGGGCGGGTCGATCCCGCCGACCTCGACATCCTCCGCGCCTGCCGCACCGGCCCGGCGCTGCCATACAACCCCGCGGCCCTGCCCGCCGGTTGCGCGCTGACGCCCGACCCGCAAAATCGCATCGCGCCCGACCTCGACGCGGATGGCGACGTCGACCAGGATGATTTCGCGATCCTGCAGGTGAACCTCGCGGCCCCGTGAGCAGGCAGGGCAATCGCATCTAAACCCCCTGCGTGATGACCGTCAGCAGGTA
>CAZJTF010000408.1:0-5876 GCA_964548565.1 uncultured Planctomycetales bacterium
GCCACGCGCCCGACCCCTCGAATGTGCGTGGCGACGTTCCGGCTCAACCCGCGAAAGAAGGCACACCATGACCGGCAGGCAGCGCGTCGAGGCCGTACTCCGCGGGGATTCGGTGGATC
Organism: uncultured Planctomycetales bacterium; assembly: GCA_964548565.1. Classification (GTDB taxonomy): domain Bacteria; phylum Planctomycetota; class Phycisphaerae; order UBA1845; family PWPN01; genus CAYLLT01. The sequence continues at coordinate 120 of CAZJTF010000408.1, forward strand.
ATCCGCCGATCGTGCCCATCGTCCACTCCGCACTTGCGCGCGTTGCCGGCGTGCCGCTGGGGCGGTACTTCAGTGAAGCCTCGGTCATGGCGGATGTGGTGGCGCAGGGCTGCACGCGCTTCGGATTCGACGGTGTGCAGCTCACGCTCGGCGTGTCGGCCGAGCCGGAAGCGCTGGGCGCACGCGTGGAACAGCCGCCGGACGCCGCCCCCCTCCTGAAGCAGAACCTGCTGGCAGACGAGAACGTGTTGGAGGCCCTGCGCTCGAGGGATCTCGCCTCCGGCGGGCGTCTGCCCATGTATCACGAGGCCGTCCGTGAGGTGGTGCGACGCGTCGGGAGCAAAGCGTTCGTCATCTCCACGCTGCGCGGGCCACTCAACATGGCATCCCAGCTCCGCGGCGTTGAGGACATGCTCATCGACATGCTCCGCAGGCGCGAGTTGGCCGAGCGCGTGCTCGATTTCACCACGGAGGCCGCAATTCGCGTCGCGCAGGCGTCGCTGGAGGCCGGTGCCCACGGACTGATGTTCGGAGAGGCGACGTGCTCGCCCAATTTCATCGCGCCGCGAATGTATCGCGATCTTGTTCAGCCCCGCCACGTGCGGCTGGTTCGCGCGTGCCACGAAATGGGCTGGAGGTGCGTCGGCCTGCACATCTGCGGGAACATCCTGCCGATCATGGAGGACCTCGTCGGTACGGGAGCGGATCTGATCGACGTGGATTACCAGGTGCCTGTGCGGGATGCGATCACGGCCGTGAGCGGCCGCGTGTGCTTGCGCGGCAATCTCAACCCCGTGAAACTGTTTCTGCAGGGAACACCAGAGCAGGTCCGTGCCGAAACCGCCGCGGTCGTCCGCGAAGCCGCGGGCGCGCGGTGGATGATCAGCAGCGGCTGCGACATCCCGCCGGGCACGCCGGAAGCGAATCTATCCGCGTTGGTCGCGCGGGCGGGGACGTGACCACCCGGTGAGCAACGGCCCGCCAGGCGGGCTCTTCGGAGCTCGAGAGAGGCGGCGTCACAGGGATCCCGATGATGTCTTTCAGACCCACTCCGCGCCGAAGAGTTCAGCGGCACGCAGTTTGAACACCAGACGCACCCTGTTGCCCGGCTTCACGGGACGGCGTTCTGGCCGGCTGCTCTTCTACCTCAGGCTTCGAACCTCATCCCGATCTCAGTCGCTCCCTCGCCGGACGGCGCCAGCCCCCCGGCCGCCTCGTACATGGCGAGCACGTTTTCCACGGGCGTGTCGTACATGATCACGTTCGCCGGGGCGATCACGAGGCCGCCGTCGTATCCGCAGCGATCGATCGGTACCCGTGGAGGCGGTGGCGATGACGCGAAGCGCCGCGCCGGCGTTTCGTGACGAAACGCCTCCGCCGGGGCCATCACGTACGAGACCGAGCTGAAGATGGTGGCGTAGATGGAGATGGACAGCGGCACCCAGCTCATGCCCCTGCCCGCCAGGAAGTAGTCGCGCGTGGTCTTCTGCCCGCGGGCAACGCCGCTGCGATCACGAACGCGAGGTAGGCGACGATGCAGAGGTAGTCCAAAAGCTGCAGCTTCACGATGCAACGGCCTCTCACCAGGGACGGTGTGCTGCGAGTGACCGGCACGGCGCTCGTCAGCGCTGCCCGCCAGGCAGGGTCAGCCGCCACACGTCGTTCAGCACCGGCCAGGTGTTCCCGGCGACGACCCAGAGGTTGCCCTCGAACACATACGACGTGACCTCGTGCCGGGGTGCGAATCGGACGGGTGAGTGGAACTGCGTCCACTCCCTGCCGTCGGTGGTGGTCCACACGTCGCCGAGGTTGCGGTGGTTGCGGTTGTCGTAGCCGCCGATCAGCCAGAGTCGCCCGGCGTAGACCGCGCCCACGCACCACGTCCGCGGCGCCCACGGCGCGTGTTCGACAACGCGTGTCCAGCTCCGGCCGTCCTCCGAACACCAGACGTCGTTGAACGTCGTCGAATCCTTGTAGCCCTTCTCCGGAGGGTTGTTCGGAACGCCGGTCCATCCGCCGATCAGCCACAGCCTGCCGTCAAAGGCGGCGACGGCGCCCGCGCCGCGTTTGCCGTAGGGCGCTGCCTCGGTGACGCGCTCCCAGGACACGCCGTCCGCCGTGGACCACACGTCCTCCCCGCTCCCGAGCTGCCAGATCCGGTCTTTGAACACGACGGCCTCGCCGTAGCCTCGTGCCCCGAACGGCGTCTTCGCGAGCACTTGCTTCCAGTGCACGCCGTCCTCCGAGTTCCACACGCTCCCCTTCACGGCCCAGACCTTGTCTCGAAAGACGACCATCTCGCTGTAGGGGTCGTACGGCGTGCTGTCGCTCACCTGCGTCCACGTGACGCCGTCGGGTGAATTCCACAGGTCGCGGCTCAACTCGCTGACTTTGGGGTCGGCGGGATGCGGGGCCCAGCCGTTGCTCATCCACATCCTGCCGCGGAAGACGAAGCCCTCGCCGGTGTCACGGGGGCTGAACCGGGCGAAGGGCGTGACGCACACCCAGCCTTTCGCGGGATCCTCGCCGGTCTGCGGCAGGGCGGACGCCGGCTGAGAAGCGGCAGCACGCGTCGCAGCCGATGCGGCTTCGGTCGCCGCCTCTCCGATCGTGTCGCGCGGTTCGGTGAATCCGGGCCCGCCGGCCCCGACATAGCCGTAGCTCGCGCCGGTTTCGTCCGGGCTGACCCAGAACGAATAGAGCCTCGCGTTCGTCACGTGGAAACGCAGGCGTACGGGCTTGCCGGCCAGCTCCGACAGGTCGAACGCCTCGGCCCATCGCACCGGCTGGATCGTGCGATTCGTGGTGACGGGCATGCAGCGGTCTTGATGATATGCCGGGATGCGTTCGCCGCCCTCGGTCAGGACAGCCACGCGGATCTCACCCTCCGCCGCATCGGAGTTGATGAACAGATGCCTGCCTTTGAACACCAGCGGGCGGGTGGTAAGCGTCTCGCTCTTCTCGCCGGCGTCCATCGAGGCGAAGCCGTCGCGGCGCAGGACGCCCAGCCCGGTCGAGCAGACGCCCGAACCCGCCGATCCGTCCACTCCCGCGCGCCCGCTGACATAGAAGTACAGTTTGTCGCCGACGACGAGACAGCATCCGCCCGCGGATTGGACGTTGCCCCAGTTCCAGTCGCCTTTGCGGTCGGACACGGGGATGAAGGGCTCACGCGAGGAGCGATCCCAGTGGAAACCGTCCCGCGAGAAGCCGACCGTCAGATAGTTCGGCTTGGGCCGGTGGATCTTCTGGCCGACCCAGATGTCGAACAGCCCCAGGACCACGCTTTCGTACGCCACGCAGTCGAGGTTATAGAGTTCCGGCACGACATCCGGCATCTCGGGATGGCGAGGATCGAGTTTGTCGGCACTGATCCAAAACGGAGCCTTTGCCTCCGTCCAGTCCGCGCCGGCCAGCGCGTCGGGGTTCTCCCAGTAGCGACGGACGCGGGAATGCTTCAGATTCCCCGACTCGGCCGAATCCCGGATCCCGTAGACCCACACCTTGCGGAACGGGTTGTAAAAGACCGTGCTGCGGTCGCCGCGCACCCAGCGCGGGGCGACCACCTGCTTCCAGTGAATACCGTCGCCCGAAACGTGGACACTCTGGGCCGGATCGCTCGTCCCGGTCTCGGGCCGATCGGCGTTGTCATAGCAGAACAGCTTGTAACGACGCGCGGGGTCCTTCTCCTGGTTGTCGATCCACACGGTCGTCGAGTCACGCCGTTTCCGGAAGACCACGTTCGTCCCGGGCTTCACGTCCAACGCGGGTTTCTCCCAATGAATGCCGTCCTTCGACGTGGCGTAGCAGACCGAGGCGCAGTAGCCGCCCATGTACCACATCTTGAAGATCCGGTCCGCCGGGTCGTACCACACCCCGTCGCTGAAGGGCATCGCCGTGGGATACGTCTCCTGTTCCCACGGTTTGTCCGGCCTGACCACCGGGCTGGCGGGATGGAACGTCGCCCGGTGAAACGTCCTCTGCAACGTCGTGCGGTCGATCAGGAAGTCGTCCACGAACAACTGCCGCCCCACGTCGATCGGAATCACCGGCGGCCGCGAGGCCAGATAAGGCGGCGACGGCGAGTCGGACGAGAGCACATACTTCGTCGGCGGCCACTCGTCGGGCAGCACGATGCCGTTGTACAGGGTCTCGCCTGCGAAGGCAGCAATCGGCGCGCAAAGAGCGGCGAGCATCAGGCTCGTGCGGACCGAGAGGGCACCGGGATGCATGCTGAGTCTCCATCTGGCCGCTGAGTCATGAGGCACCGGTGAGGTACGCACGTACGCTCACCTGAACGCGAGACCGGAATACGACGGAGGCCTTGATCGGCAAACCTTCCTCGAAGGACCGACCCGCGACGACAGGATGCTCCGGGGACGTTGAGGAAGAGCGGTTCGTCTTTGCGGTTTGCCTCGGCGTTAAACTCCGCTTTTCAGGTCGATTTCGTGAAGGAGAACCGCAAGCGAAACGAACGGTAACGGAGGCGTGAATGCATGTCCAGCCGCTGGCACGCCGGGACAGCATCGATCGGCAGGAGGCCTTCAGCGGGCAGGCGGCGTATTTGCCTGGTTATCGCTGATTCTCGGGGATGACGGGGTCTGGCCGCTCGAGACAACCCGCCACCGGTTTGAAGCGTTCTGGTTGGTTTGACAGCCCGCGCCCGGCGGCGATGATGGTTTGCACGACGTGAGTCGCGACAGACGCCCCCCTCCCGCTGCAGGCGGGCCGGGCCCGGCGCACTGAACTTTTCTATCCTGGAGGAGCCAGCATGAAGGACGGTCTTAGCGGAATCTCGAGGCGGTCGTTCGTCAAGTCTGCGGCCGCAGCCGCGGCGGCGACGAGCGCGTTCCCTTATTTCGTGACGGGTGCGGAATCCAACAAGCCGCTGCGTGTCGGCCTCGTCGGCTGCGGTGGACGCGGGAAGGGCGCCGCCAACAACGCAATGGATGCCGACCCGGACGTGAAAGTCGTCGCGCTGGCCGACCTGTACCAGAACCAGATTGACTCGGCGAAGGAAGCGCTCAAGAAGAAGACCGAGATCGCGGACGAGATGTGCTTCACGGGCCCGGACGCTTACAAAAAGCTTCTGGCGACGGACATCGACTACGTCATTTTCGCCACGCCGCCGCACTATCGGCCGCTGCACTTCGCCGAGGCGATCAAGGCGGGCAAGCACGTCTTCATGGAGAAGCCGGTCGCGGTAGACCCCGTCGGCATCCGGAGAATGCTGGCCGCCGGTAAGGAAGCAGACAGCAAGAAGCTCGCGGTGGTGGCCGGCACGCAGCGGCGCCACCAGAAGGGCTACGTCGAGACGATGAAGAAGATCCACGACGGCATCATCGGGAAGATCGTGGCGGCCCAGTGCTACTGGAACAGCGGCCAACTCTGGTACAAGCTTCGACAGGACGGCTGGGATGACATGGAGTGGATGCACCGCGACTGGGTGAACTGGCGCTGGCTCTCGGGCGATCACATCGTCGAGCAGCACGTCCACAATCTGGACGTGGTCTGCTGGGCGATCGGTACCCACCCGATCAAGGTGGTTTCGATGGGCTCGCGGCAGCGGCGTGTGACGGGTGACCAGTTCGACAACTTCGCGTCGGACTTCGAGTTCCCGAACAACGTTCACGTGCTCAGCCAGTGCCGCCAGATCAACGGCTGCGCCAACGACGTCTCGGAACGCGTCATCGGTGAAAAGGGTGTCTCGAACTGCAACGGCTGGATCAGCACCGAAGGCAACACCGAGTACAAGGG
>CAZJTF010000409.1:0-5776 GCA_964548565.1 uncultured Planctomycetales bacterium
GCTCGGCATCGGGCGTGTGGCTGACGATTGAATCCGAGAGCTGCTGGTAGCCTTCCGTGCGGCTGGTCGATGCTACGTAGTCGAACAGCTTGAATTCGTCGAGAATCTTGCCGACGATGCGTGTTGCTTCCTGGGCATCCGTGTCGTTGGCGGCATCCCGCGTGGCGTGGTCCATGATGCCGCGAACGCCGTTCAGGATCGCGTGGACGTCGACGAACATCAGGCCGTCCTCGGGTGCGGGAAGGCGGCCCATTGCCTCCCGATAGCGGGGTGACTGGACCAGGGCGGTCTTCGTCGGTTCGCCGGCGAGCGCCGCGAGGGCTTCATCCATCAGCGTGCGGTCGGCGGAGATCGCCACGACCGCTCCGCGGGCGGCCACCCGGATGCTGAGCGGGGTCCGGCTGTCAAAGCTCAGGGTCGAGACGGTGGCGCCGTGGCTCATGGACGTTTCGAACGCGACGCTGCCTTCCGGGCCCGCGGCCACGTCGATTTCCTTCAGGACGGCGGCGAACGCCTCGGCGTTCCGCTGCGCCTTGCCCTCTTCATACCGGAGCAGAACGAGGTACTCGGGAATGGGGGCACTCATGCGGCCCGCGTAGACGCCTTCCTCGATCCGCGCGTTCCAGTCGACGCCACGGATCAACTCGCCGGCCTTCGTCCAGAACTTCTGGAAGCCGGCGCGCTCATGCTCAGGGAGGGACGTGTTGATCAGATTGTGGACATCTTCGACGACGCCGCTGGCTTGAAATGCCTTCCAGACGTCGAGCCAGTACTCTTTCTGGAAATCCGCCTCCGGGTTGTACACGCCGTGGGCGTAAATGTAGACGTCGGACGGCACGGCCTTCCCGAGCGTGAATGCGGCGGCATCGGCGGCGAGCGCCTGAACGGGAAGTGCAAAAAGGACGACCAGACCTGGCAGCCGATTGAGGGGAGTCATACCTGGGCTCCTTCGTGTGAGAACAGTCCGGGCGATGGCGCCCGTTTACGTGATGGACGTCCTTATACGCCCAAAGTTTCAGCTCCGCGGTTATATTCCTCGTGAATGTTTGGAACGCGGGGGGCCGCGGGGCATCCGGCCGACATCGGCGCCCTGGACCCGGGGCAAGGTCGTGGCGTCGGTGTTCGCGCGGGTATAATCGAGGGCCAATTCCGGGAGGTTGAGCATGAGCGAGCGGATCACTGCCGCCCTGGCGTTCTGTTTTCTGGCGGGTATCGGCCACGCGCAAACCACGATGCCGGCGAGCGCTCCGGCGGACCGGGCGGCGCTGAACAAGATCGCCGGTCCGGCCATGGAGCGGGCGTTCGACTATCTGAAAGGCACGCAGACCGCGGACGGCTCCTGGAAAGGACCGGTTCCGGGCACTGATCCGGCGATCACGGCGTTGATCGCGAAGGCGTTCGCGCAAAACCCAGCCTACGGGCCGAAGCACCCGATCACGCAGCGGGCGATCCGGTTTGTCCTCCGGCACCAGCAGCAGGACGGCGGCGTGTACAGCGTGATGGCGGGTTTCGGGAACTACAGCACGAGCGTCGCCCTCTCCGCGATGGCGGCCATGAAGGACCCGGCACTCGAGAAGCAGATCCGCGCGGCCCAGGCGTATCTCAAGGAAAACCAGTGGACGGAGGGCAAGCGCGACGCCGACGGGAAGGAGATCGATGCTTCCCATCCGTGGTACGGCGGCGCAGGGTACGGCGAGCACAAGCGCCCGGATCTCTCCAACACGCAGATGATGCTCGAGGCGCTGCATGACAGCGGGCTGCCGCCGGACGATCCGGCGTTCCAGAAGGCAATGCGGTTCGTCGCGCGGTGCCAGATGACGACGACAACGAACGACCAGCCCTTCGCGCAAGGGGCGCGGGACGGCGGGTTCGTTTACTCACCGGCAAACGCGGGAGAGAGCAAGGCGGGCAAGACGGACGGGGGGTATCTCCGATCATACGGATCGATGACCTACGCCGGTTTCAAGAGCATGCTGTATGCGGACCTCAAACGGGATGATCCGCGTGTCCGGCAGGCCTGGGACTGGATCCGCCGGTATTACACGCTCGATGCGAACCCGAACATGCCGGGCGCTCAGTCGAAGGAAGGGCTGTACTACTACTACCACGTCTTCGGGCGGGCCCTGCAGGCATGGGGAGAACCGTTCGTGACGCCGCCGACAGGGCCGGCGCATGACTGGCGACGGGACTTGTGCGAGCAGCTCGTGCGGCAGCAGCAGCCAGACGGGAGCTGGATCAACGCGGCGGACCGCTGGCAGGAGGGCAACCCGTACCTGGTGACGGCCTATTCGCTGCTGGCGATGCGGGCAGCGCTGGCGGACGCTCCGGGTTGAATCCGCGGGCTCGCCCCGTTCCGCCGGATCTCAAGCCGGTGCCCGTTTTCCCCGAATGAGAGAGAGACTCTGCAGGGGAACCGTATGCCCACGGCCGATAAACAGCGGAAGCGCGCTTCGCTCTCGCGCGACCAGATCCAGGATCTGCTGGACCGCCTCGATGAGGCGATCTGCGACGCCGGCGACGTGGAGCATCGGCGCGGACCGCGACGTGCGTACCGGAGCGTCGACGTGCTCGTTCAACTCCTGAACGCGCGGCAGGAGGTGGATTCCGAGTACCGGGTCGCCACGCGGAACCTGTCGGCGGGGGGGCTGGCGTTTCTGCACCGGCAGGTGCTCTCAGCGGGGCGGCAACTGTTTATCGTCATCCCGCTGCTGCACGGCCAGAGCCTCCACATCGTCGCGGAGGTGATCCGCTGCCGGCACGTCGACGGGATGATGCACGAGATCGGCGTGAAATTCCTCAACGCGCAGGTCGCGCCGTAAAGGCGGACGCGCACCGGCACACCAGCTGATACCTGTGCGCATTCACACGCGGCACCCGCCGACTTGAACGTCAGGCGACGTACGCCACTGCCTATTTCTTCTTCTTGCCAGCGGCGCGGCGGCGCAGCTCGGCCTCGATGAACGCCTGGATGTCGCCGTCGAGGACGCGTTCGGGGTTGCCGGTTTCCTCGCCGGTGCGGTGATCCTTGACGCGGCGATCGTCGAGAACGTAGCTGCGGATCTGGTTACCCCAGGCGATTTCGCCGCGGTCCCCGTACAGCCTGGTCATCTCGGCGTCGCGTTTCTCCTGCTCCACGCGTTCGATCTTCGACTGCAGGATCGCGAGGGCCATGCGCTTGTTCTGGCCCTGGCTGCGCTCGTTGGTGCACTCGACCGTGATGCCGGTCGGAATATGCTTCACACGGACGGCCGTGGCGACCTTGTTGACGTTCTGGCCGCCCGCGCCCGAAGCCCGGCGGAAGTAGACGATGTCGAGCTCCGTCTCCTTCAGCTCGACGTCGATGTCTTCGAGCACGGGCAGGACGTCGACGGCCGCGAAGCTCGTGTGGCGGCGCTGGTTGGAGTCGAACGGGCTGATCCGCACCAGCCGGTGCACGCCGCGCTCGCACGAGAGATAGCCCATGGCGTACGGGCCGACGACCTTGAGCGTGATGCTGCGAATGCCCGCCTCTTCGCCGTCGGTCCGGGCAAGTTCCTCGACGTCGTAGCCGTTGCGCTCGAAGTACCGCAGGTACATGCGGAGGAGCATCTCGGCCCAGTCGCAGGCCTCGGTGCCGCCCGCGCCGGCCTGGATGCTGAAGAAGCAATCCTTCGCGTCGTTCTTGCCCGAGAGCAGCGTCATCAGCTCAACGCGGGCGAGCTGGTCGTGCAGCTCCGTGAGCTCGCGCTCGAGTTCGGCCGCGCTGTCGGGGTCGCCGGCCTCCCGGGCAAGCTCGAGCATCACGCCGGCGTCCTCGCACTTCTTGAGCACGCCCTGGATCGGCTCGATGAGGCCCTTGAGCGCCTTCAGTTCGCCCACGATGCCGCGCGCCTTTTCCTGGTTATCCCAGAAGCCGGGCTGGCCCATCATGTCTTCGAGTTCTTTGCGACGGGAGATGCGAGCCGGCAAGTCAAAGAGAGTCCCGGATGGAGATAATCCGGGTGGACATTTCCTCGAGAGCGCCTGTGGGGTCCTCAAAGTGCATCAACCGGCTCCTTCTGCTCGGCACACTGGTGCCGCGGGCATAATAGCCGCCCGCCGGGGGCGGGACAACCAACGAGCGCCTCGCGCGCGCGCGGCGGTTTGACCGGCAGCGTGCGGGCGGGTATGAGCGTGCGCTCGTCGCGCGGCGGCAGAGGGAGCTCTGCGGTCCGGGCGATTCTCGGCAGGCAGGTGCGGATGAAGCGACGAAGACTGGCGTGTCTGTTGCTCGCGGTGGTGGCGATTGTTGCGTGCGCGGCCTGGGTGGCGGTCGACTACCGCACGCACCCGCGCGCCGTCAACGGCCCGATGGTGCAGAACGTGACGCAGAACGGCTTCACCGTGATCTGGCAGGCCCATCCGGATCGCGAATTGCTGCTGCGGGTGCGACGGCAGGCGGGACAGGTCGTTGCGGAGGTTCCGGGCGTCCGCGAAGGAGAGTTGTGGCGCGCGCGGGTTGATGCGCTCGAACAGGGGATGCGTTACCGCTACACGCTGGTGGATCCCGCCACCGGCTCGGCTGCGACCGCGGAGTACGCCGTCGGGACGGCGCCGGGAGACGGTGCCGCGCTGCGGTTCCTGGCGATCGGTGACACCGGGGATGGCAGCCGTCGCCAGGACGCGGTGGCGGCCCGGCTGGGCGCGTGGCGCCCGGACCTGGTGATCCACACGGGGGATATCGTCTACAGCCGCGGGGAATGGGCCAATTACGCGAGCCGGTTTTTCGCTCCCTACCGGGCGCTGCTGGGCGAGGTGCCGTTCTACCCCTGCCTCGGCAACCACGACATTCGGGACAGGAGCGGGGCGGAGACGCCGGCGCTGGCGGTGTTTGATCTGCCGCGTAACGGGCCGCCGGGAGACGTGCCGGAGACGCAGTACTGGTTCGACTGGGGCGCGGTGCGGTTCGTGGCGGTCAACAGCAACCTGCACAGCCACGAGCTCGCGCGCATCACGGCGCCGTGGCTGGAGAGCGTGCTCAGTTCCGCGGGCGACCGCTGGAAGATCGTGTACTGGCATGAACCTCTCTTCACGCACGGCGACGGCAACCAGCCGTCGGAGAAGATGCGCGAGATCATCCCAGTCATCGACCGGCACCGCGTGGACCTCGTCCTGCACGGCCACAATCACATGTACGAGCGGACGCGGCCGATCTTCGAGGAGAAAGCGGCGGCGGACGGAAACGGGACGACTTACGTGGTGACCGGCGCCGGCGGTGCGCGATTGAACGAGGAACTGCCCGATCCCCCGGGGTACATCGTGACCTCGGACGGCAACACGCCGAGTTTCACCGTGGTGGATGTCAGCCCGGCGCTGATCAACGTCCGGCAGGTCGCCGCTGACGGGCGAATCCTGGACGATTTCGGCATCACCCGCCGTGCGGAAACCCCGCCGACCACGCGTCCGGCCGTCTCGCCCACGCTGTGAGGTCGTACCGTCCAAACGGTCAGCTGCGCGGTTGCGGATTCTCGGCAGGCCGGATCGAGTACACTTGTGGGACCGGCATCCTGCCGGTCACCCTTGTTGCGGATTGGAGGCAGGCCGGGATCGATTACACTCCATCGCCGCGATCTCCTCCGGTAGTCACCGCGTTCGCCCGCCCCCCCGCGTTGTAAGAATGGCTTAGCCGTGGCTGAGCGTCAAATGGTCATTGAGACGGCAAATGCTTGCAGAAGTTCATCGGGCGCGTTCTAAAGCCCCGCCCGCCCCGGCTTCTCGCGCAGCACGATCTCGACGTCGTAGCCGAGGGCCTGCACGA
>CAZJTF010000410.1:0-5766 GCA_964548565.1 uncultured Planctomycetales bacterium
GGTCGCCTGCCGAGCGGATCTCGCCCACCGCCTCGTTCGGGGTGGTCGACGTGATCTTCAGGTCACCGACGTAGCTGTTGTTGCGGAGGACGACCATCACCATGCCCTCACGCACACCCGATGCACTGCCGACATCCACGCTGGCGTTGTTCCCCCGAACATCGGTGACGCGGCCCTGGATCGGGCTGGTCGCCGGGGGCGTCACGCCCTCGACGGACGGGCTGGGACCGGCGGTGAGGATCTCGCCGGCGCGGCCGAGGCCCTGGGCACGACGCAGCTGCTCGTTCTCGGCACGGTAGGCGACGATCTCCTGCTGGCGCTGGCGGAGCTGCTGCTTGACGACTTCGAGTTCGGTGCTGCGGAGCTGGAGCTGCTCCTTGAGCCAGACGTTGGTCGCCTGGAGTTCGCGTTCGCGGGCCAGGCACTTCTCACGTGCGTCGGCGAGCTCCTGGTTGTGGCGGGTCCGCACGGCCATCTCGGCGGTGAGCAGACTGGCCGACGTTTCCCAGCTGTTGCGGCTGCGGGCGAGCTGGTCGCGCTCGAGCGTCAAGGCGTCAATCTGGCGCTGCAGTTCGGCGATCCGCTGCTCGGCGGAGAGCACTCGCTCCTGCGCGCCGGCGAGAAGGCTGTCGTACTGCGCCTTCTGTGCGTCACGAAGGGACACTTCGTTGCGGGCGCGGGCCTCGGCCGCCTCGGCGGCGCGGAGGAACTTGTCCGCCTGGCCTTTCCAGTCATAGGTTCGCGAGGCAAACGAGATGGCCATCGGGGTGAAGATGAAGGCGAAAAGGCAGACCAGGATGATAAAAACCTTGGTTACGGTGGTCACTGCCGGCTCCTGCGTTCGTGCCGATGATGCAGCTGGGCCCATCAGCACAGCCCAGTGGGGGAGGGATCAAGCGGCTTACACACTCCCTCGCGGTCGTCACACCAACCGCGGTGGTCCCAGGTGCGTCTCGCAGACATCGCTGGCCCGCGGTGTTGAACCAGCGACCAAGGCACACCGGCGAATGCCGGAGTGTCGGGACCGGGGCTTTACGGCCGAGGTCCGGGTGCCAACTATACCGGGCGGCAAATGGTTTGCAAGTCTCTTTTGCAGGAACATCTGGGCGCGATCGGGCGGTTCGAGGAAACCCCTGCGGCGCCCCGAACGGGGCACGCCTTGACCGCCGGGGGATGGGCGGTTTAGATGGCCGCTGTCGTGACCGCCTTCGGGCGGATCGAGGCTGCATCAGGGGGTGAGATTCTGGGCCCTCGCGGCTCGTCCCGGAGCACCATCGTGAGCACTGACCGCAGTTGCGCCGGCATGGTTATTCCCTCCCTCGTTTTCACCCTGGCGCTGGCGGCGCTCCCGGTGGCACGGCCCGCGGCCGCTGCCTCGGAGGAGGCGACCGAGGCGGAGGCGCTGCGGCGGGCAGAAGCCGAACACGCCTGGTCGTTCCAGCTTCCCACCAATTTCACGACCCGAATCCGCTCGTACAGCCTGGCGGACAATTACCTGGTCGCCGTCGGCAGCGACGGGCGGGCCTGGTGCGTCCGTGCGGACACGGGCGAGTTTCTCTGGGCGACGCGGGTAGCGGAACCGGGCGAGACGGTGTGGCCTCCGCAGGCCTACCACGGCTCGAAGAACAGCGGCATCGTCTTCGTCAGGCTGAACGAGGCCAGTCTTGTCGATTTCACAAGCGGGCTCGAGTTGCAGGACGTGCGTCTGCGGACGCCGAGCGCGGCCCCGCCGGCGTTCTCCGAGAATCGCGCGTACATCCCCTCGAGTGATGGTCGGCTCTTCAACTACGACATCAGCGGCGACCACATCGAGTGGCAGGTCGGCACGCGCGGCCCCCTGCTGATCGGGCCGCTGTACCTGCCGGAGGACCACCTGCTCGTGCTGGCGGATTACGGCGGTGAACTGCTGGGCGTTGACGGGGTGACGCGAGCGAAGCGTTTCGCGCGCCAGTTGCCCGGTGAACCCAAGGGCTGGCTGGCCGCGGACGAGAAGGCGATTTACGTGGCGACCTCAGGGGACGAGCCGATGCTGCACGCGCTGAGCCGCGAGAAGGCGGAGACGCTGTGGGCATACCGGCTGGCGGGGCGTCCCGAGGGCGGGCCGGTGGTGACGAAGTCCGGGGTCTACCAGGGCGTGCTCGGCGGCGGCGTGCACCGCGTCGGGCTCACGCGCGAGTTCCCCAACTGGTACGTGCCCGGCGCGCGGCAGTTCCTGGCGGAGTGGCCGGGGCGCGTCGTTCTGCTGCTGCATGACGGCTCGATCGGGTTCGTGGAGATGTCGACCGGTCAGCCGCTGCCGCCGCTACGGCTGGAGCCTTTCTCGGAAGGCGTGCGGAACGCGCACAACGACCTGGTGATCGTCGCGACCCCGAAGGCCACGCTGCGGGCGATCCGACCCGCCGGTGCACCGCCGCTCTCACCGAACGACTTCGTGCCGGCAACACAGCCGGCGGCCGCACCCGCCGGGCGGGCGACGCCGGGACAGCGGACCGGCGCGGAGGCGACTGAACCCGCTCCCGGAACGCCTCAGTAACACGCACGCGCCGGCCGGCGGCCCGGCGCGGCTGAGCTCTCCCCTTCTGCGATATCGGCGGGAACGTGCGCATGTCCCGGCGACAACGACTCCGCAACCACAGCGCCTCCGGCTATCATACGCCCCATGAGCGACCTTCAGATCAAACGCGCCCTCATCGCCGTTTACGACAAGACGGGAATCGCCGAGTTTGCCCGCGCGCTCGTGGACGAGTTCGGAATCGAGGTCATTTCCACCGGCGGGACAGCCAGGCACCTCCGGGAGGCGGGGATCCCGGTGACGATGGTCGAGCAGGTGACGGGTTTTCCCGAGATGCTCGACGGGCGGGTCAAGACGCTGCACCCGATGATCCACGCCGCGATCCTGGCCGACCGCGACAACCCCGAACACATGCGACAGCTCGCGATGCACGGGATCGCGCCGATCGATATGGTGGTCGTGAACCTTTACCCGTTCGAGAAGACGGTCGCCGACCCGAACTGCACGTTCGAGCAGGCGATCGAGATGATCGACATCGGCGGGCCGTGCATGCTCCGCGCGGCGGCGAAGAACCACAAAGACGTGGTCGTGCTCTGCGAGGAACGCCTGTACAGCGAGTTTCTCGGGACGATGCGAGTCGACGGGAGGATCGAGTACGGGCTCCGTCGCACCTTTGCGAGCCTCACGTTTAAGCACACGAATGCATATGACGGGAAGATTCACGCCTATTTTACAGGGCAACTGAACTCCGAGAATGACCAGCTGTTTGGCACCGAATTCAAGGCACCACTGCCCGCGGCGCTCGGCATGGGCCTTGGGCTTCTGGGCCAGTCGCGGTATGGGGAGAACCCGCACCAACTAGCAGGCATCTATGCAGATATCAGAGGCAAGAAGCCTTCGGAAGCGACAATCGCCTTCAGTCGCCATGTCTCCGAGACCGCGGCTTCCTTTAACAACTGTATTGACGGGGACGCAGCGCTGGGGCTTGTGAAGGAGTTGAGCCGAGCTGCCCTCGGTGTGGGACCGGCATCCTGCCGGTCAGACCCCAATGCAACCCAATCCAGTGTGGGACCGGCATCCTGCCGGTCAGACCCCAATGCAACCCAGTCCAGTGTGGGACCGGCATCCTGCCGGTCAACCATCGGCCCGGACACCTACAGCCGGCGGCATCTGCCTCACATCCAGACTCCAGGTAAGACATACTTCGTCACGTTCCGCACGGCCGGCCTGCAACTCTCCCCCGAAGCCAGGGACATTGTGCTTTCAGCCTGCCGGCACTGGCACGGAAAAAAGATGACTCTGCACATTGCGGTAGTCATGCCGGATCACGTGCATCTGCTGATGACGCCCTATCTCGTCGCATCGGGTGAAGCCATTCCTCTGAGTGAACTGCTTCACAGCATCAAGAGTTACAGCTCACTGCAGGTGAATAAGCTGGTCGGACGCACCGGTGCTCTCTGGCTGGATGAGTCCTGGGACAGGATCATGCGGGGAGAGAAGGACTTTGAAGAGAAATGGGAGTACATTGAGACCAACCCGGATCGTGCCGGACTCGAGAGGCCCTACCGGTGGATCTGGACCAGCCGCA
Organism: uncultured Planctomycetales bacterium; assembly: GCA_964548565.1. Taxonomy (GTDB): domain Bacteria; phylum Planctomycetota; class Phycisphaerae; order UBA1845; family PWPN01; genus CAYLLT01. Next base: position 4,101 of record CAZJTF010000410.1, read on the forward strand.
CAGGGTTTCAGGAGGGGGGCCTGATCGCGAGGCCGGAGGAGGCAGCAGAGAAGGTCTCCGGACCTGGGGTGGGACAATCAAGTGTGGGACAGGCATCCCGCCTGTCCGAAAGAGACCGGCAGGATGCCGGTCCCACACGGGATGCCGGTCCCACACGGGATGCCGGTCCCACACAAAAGGCCGATCCCACACAAGAGGGTGGTCCTCCATATGCGGTAGCCTTCATCAAGCACACGAACGCCTGCGGGTGCGCGATTGGTGATGATCCGATCGACACGTACCGGCGGGCGTACCTGGGGGATCCGATTGCGGCGGCCGGGGGCGTCTTGTGCATGAACTTCCCGGTGACGCGGGAAATCGCCGACACGGTCATGAACTCGTTCGGACGATGGGGAAAGGCGGCCGGGGCCGCGTTCTTCAAGCTGGACGTCTGGATCGCACCCTCGTTCGATGACGAGGCCGTCGGGCTGATCACCACGCCCACCGACAAACGCAAATGGGGCAAGGAATGCCGGCTGCTGGCCGTCGGCGACATGAGCGCGCCGCCCGATCCGAACGAACTCGACTACAAGAAGATCACCGGCGGGATGCTGGTGCAGACGCGCGACCTGCTGGGGCTCAACGAGGAGCAGTGGAAGGTCGTCACGAAGCGGGCGCCCTCGGAATCGGAGATGGAGGATCTGCGTTTCGCCTGGCTGGTCTGCAAGCACACGAAGAGCAACGCGATCACCATCGTTCGGGAGGGGATGCTCCTGGGCAGCGGGGCCGGGCAGATGTCGCGCGTGAAGTCCTGCGACCTGGCGATCCAGCTCTCGCGGGAGAACGGCCACGGCGACAGACTGAAGGGCGCAGTGGCGGCGGGTGATGCGTTCTTCCCGGTGCCGGACGGCCCGCAGAAACTGATCGACGCGGGCATCGCAGCCATCATCCATCCCGGCGGCAGCAACCGCGACGCGGAAACGGTGGCGGCCTGCGACGCCGCGGGCGTGGCGATGATCGTGACGGGAACGAGGCATTTCAAGCACTGAGAGCGCTGTCGGCTTTCAGCCGTCCGCTTTGAATCGCGGCAGAAATCTGTTTATCGTCCAACTTCTGGCTGAGAGCTGACAGCCGATAGCTGAAAGCCGTCGCCAGAAGTTGCCGAACAGCGAGGAAATGACAATGGCCACTCCTGCCGGTTTTGCTGCGATCGATCTGGGCGCTGAGTCCGGGCGCGTCGTGCTGGGGAGCGTCTCCGACACGCGGCTCGAGCTTGCCGAGATGCACCGGTTTCCCAACGGGCCGACGCGGACGATCGATTCGCTGCACTGGGACGTGCTGCGGCTGTGGAACGAGATGAAGGCCGGCGTCGGCAAGGCGGCCCGGCAGGCGGGCGGACTGCGCGGTGTGGGGATCGACACGTGGGGCGTGGATTTCGGGCTGCTCGACAAGCACGACACGCTGCTGGGCAACCCGTTCCACTATCGCGACGCGCGCACCAACGGCATTCTCGAAAAAGCGTTCGCGATCGTGCCGCGGGAGGAAGTCTTCCGGCAGACCGGCATCCAGTTCATGCAGTTCAATACGATTTTCCAGCTCCTGGCGATGAAGCTGGCCGGCTCGCCCGCCCTCGACATCGCGCAGTCGCTGCTGATGATGCCGGACCTGTTTAACTTCTGGTTCACGG
>CAZJTF010000411.1:0-3562 GCA_964548565.1 uncultured Planctomycetales bacterium
CTGCTGTGCGTTGTGGGGACGACGCTGGTGGCGGTGGGGCGGCGCCGGTACGCCTGATTTGACTTCCTGGGTTCAGCCATCGTGGGGTGCATCAGTCAGGGGGGGAATCCATGCCGCGGCAAAGTCGGCCCGCTTGTTCCATTGGTATTCTCGTTGTCTGCCTGGCCGCCGCGTCGGCCGTCCGCGCCGGCGTCACCCAGCGTGTGAGTGTCCGCTCCGGCGGGGCGGAAGCGACCGGCGACAGCCGCTTTCCCGCGATCTCGGCCGACGGTGACGTGATTGCCTTCGTGAGCCGGGCCGCCGACCTCGTCGACGGCGACAACAACGGCTTCCAGGACGTCTTCGTCCATCACCGCCGCACCCGCACCACGATCCGCGTGAGCGTGAGCAACCTCGGCGCCGAGGCCCTCGGCTTCAGCGGCGAGGCTGCCATCTCCGCCGACGGCAAGCACGTCGCCTTCTCCAGCGACGCCGCCAACCTGGTGGATGGCGACGTCGGCGGCTTCTTCGACGTCTTCGTCCGCGACCTCGAGACGCAGGAGACGCACCGCGTCAGCGTCGGGCCCGGCGGCATGGAGGCCGGCGCCCACAGCGGTCGGCCCAGCCTCTCGGCCGACGGGATGGTGGTCGCCTTCGAGAGCACGGCCGCCAACCTCGTGGATGCCGACACCAACAACGTCAAGGACATCTTCGTCCACGACCGCGTGGCCGGCGTCACCACCCGCGTCAGCGTCCGCTCCGGCGGCGCCCAGGCGGGCGGCGTCAGCGATTCACCGGTGATCTCTGCCGACGGCCGCTACGTCGCCTTCCGCAGCGACGCCCCCGACCTCGTCGAGGGCGACACCAACGGCCAGTCGGACATTTTCGTCCACGACCGTCTCACCGGCGCGACCGTCCGCGTGAGCGTCGGCGCGAGTGGCCAGGCGGGGGGCGACAGCCGCTATCCCGCGATCTCCGCCGACGGCCGCCACGTCGCCTTCACCAGCAGCGCCCCGGACCACGTCGCCGACGATTTCAACGGGGTCACCGACGTCTTCGTGCGCGACCTCGAGGCGCTCGTCACCGTCCGCGTGAGCGTCGGGGCAGGGGGGCTCGAGGCCAACGGCTACAGCTTCCGTTCGAGCATCTCCGCCGACGGGTCGCGTGTCGCCTTCGAGAGTGAGGCAACCAACCTCGTCGCCGGCGACACCAACACCCGCGCCGACATCTTCGTGCGCGACCGCGCCGCCGGCACGACCGTCCGCGTCAGCCGCACCGCGGCCGGCGCCCAGTCGGCCGGCATCAGCGGGTATCCCGCGATCAGCGCCGGCGGCCACGCCGTCGCCTTCGACAGCTTCGCAGACGATCTGGTTGCTGGCGACGAGAATAAGCGGGTCGACATCTTCGTCCGCGACGCCCGTCCCGTCTGCGACTTCGACGACGACGGCGACGTCGATGCCGACGATGTCGCATACCTCCGCGCCTGCCGCAGCGGGCCGGCCGTCCCCCAGCCTGATCCCGCCTGCGCGGCCGCCCGCCTGGATGCCGACGACGACGTCGATCAGGACGACTTCGGCATATTCCAGCGCTGCCTCACCCGCGCCGGAGTCCCGGCGGACCCCGATTGTGTGGTGCCATAGGGGCGTTTCGGGGTTCCGCCGCCCTGCAGCGGGGCTGTAGATTCGACACAACCTGCCTGTTTTGACAGATCTCGTGCCGCGAGCGCGACTTAGCTCCCGCGCGGCCCGGTTTTGTCGGCTTGTTTCAGGCCCGGGCGCCCTAAGCCCAAAGTCTCAAGGGATTTATGCCCTCGATGGGGTTGCTTCCGTTATCGGCATGACGCAGAATGTACGGTGTCAGTGGACCGTGTCGGGAGAATGCGCGTGAAGAGCGCCCGCTTTGAGTCTGTCGCCCGGTACCTCCTGCCCCTGCGGGGCGGTGGGGTATTCTGCGGCCTGCTCGTCCTGGCGATCGCCGCTCCCGCCGGGGCCGGTCTCAGCGGCTTGGCCGTGGCCACGGTGGCGGCCGTTCCCGCCGCTGCTGACCTCGATGAGTCCCTGCTCGACTGGGACGAAGCGGTTCCGCTCGTCGATCCCGCCGCCCTCCGGTTCCCGGATCTGCTGGCCGACGCCGGTCTCGCCCAGCCGGCCGAAGCCTCCGCCGACATTGAATCTGCGGTGCCCGGCATCGTTCACGAGCTCCCGCCGCCGCCCGGCAGCGCCCGGATCGTTCTCTCGTTCCTGCTCCCCCTCGGCGCCTGGGGCGCGATCCGTTCCGCCCGGCACGCCAACCTGGCCGTCGTGCCTGAGTGGTATCACGCCAATGCCCCCGAGCGCGTCAACCACGCCACCGCCTTCGATCTCGACTGTCCGCAGCTGACCCTCCACTGGGTAGCGACGTGCGCCGACACCGCGACCGCCCCCGTGCCCGTCACCGCATTCTCCCGAGGCCGGGACGTCCTCCGCGTCCGCGCCCAGCAGCACGTCCTCCGCCTCGCCTCGCCCCGCGCGCCTCCGAGGTGATGGACGCAGCGTTCGTGTCGTGGGTGATGACTCGCGATGAGATGATAGGAGGTTCCCGCCTTGTCTGCGGTGGAACGATCCTATGGGAGATTAATACAATGCTTCGTTTCCTGAGAGCCATCTTGGTGTTAGCTTTTGTGTGCCTGTTGTGCCCCGTGGCGCAAGCTGCTCTGACGTTCAATCTTGGACTGGAGTTCTCAGGCGCACAGAGCCCGACGGAGGCCCCGCCTTGGCTGAGGGCCACTTTCACAAGCACGGGCGCAAATACGGTTACGCTCGTAATGGAGAACCTGCTTGACGTGGGGTTTGTTGCGGGCGGCACAGGTGAAAAGGGTTGGTATTTCAATGTGGACCCGCTTCCCAGCCTTACCTTCGTCAAGACCGGCGGCGTAGATGCAGTAGTCTACCAGGGCCTAAATTCTTTCAAAGCCGACGGTGACGGCAAGTACGATGTTGCGTTCAGTTTTAAGAATGCTGGCTTGGTGGCTGGAGCGACGTCCAGTTGGACCATCACAGGCACAGGGCTGACCGAAAGCTCGTTTAACGCATTGTCGGCTCCAGCTGGGGGGCACGGTCCCTTCCGGACCGCAGCCCACGTTCAAGGGCTTACTGGAGGCGGCAGCGGATGGGTTACCGAGGGCGGCATCGTTCCCGCTCCCGCGGCCGCCGGCTTGGTCTTCATCGGCCTCGGCCTCATCGGCTGGTTCCGGCGTCGTTTCGCCTGATGTGAACATGTTCTCGCCTGCCGCTCTCGGGCGGTCGGCGCGAGATCGCAGCAAATCGGCTCCCCGGCAGGCCTCCGCCCGCCGGGGAGCTTTTTTCGTGCCCGGCTCAAAGCTCACAGCTCATAGCCAACAGCTTGTCCGGCTGACGGCCGGACATTCCTCGTCGAGTCACCATGTCACCGGGTCACCGTGTCTCCCCATCTCCCGTCGCTCCATCGCTCACACTCCCCCTCTCCCTCCGCCATTCCGCAATTCGAAATCCGCAATTCGCAATTCCGCCGGCCCGGCTCAAAGCTCACAGCTCATAGCCAACAGCTTGTCCGGCTGACGGCCGGA
>CAZJTF010000411.1:3662-5747 GCA_964548565.1 uncultured Planctomycetales bacterium
CTTTCCTCGTCGAGTCACCCTGTCAGCCGGTCACCGTGTCACCACATCGTTCCTTCGCTCCGTCGCTCCCACTCTCCCACTCTCCCACTCTCCCACTCTCCCCCTCTCCCGCTCGATTGCTCCCTCGCTCACACGCTCCCTCACTTTCGCCACGCGGCGAAAGTGCAGTGCCCCCTCCCCTGCCGCCCGCGCCCCGCCAACAAAACCACCCCCGCCCGCCGCTTCCCCCCGGTCCCATAAGCACTTGCGTACGCGACCCGGCCGTTGTGACGGGTGGCACGGTCACCGCCGCTCCTGCTGAAAAAAGTGTTGGTTTTCCGGGCGAGCGCACTTGTGAAGCGGACCCGCGTGCTGTACAGTTCCTGAAGCAGGACTGGCATCTTTTCCCTGCAGCTGGGACGATCATGACCGAGCGGACCGGGAGGCGATTGAAGTGGCGTGTGCCGTGCGGCCTGTCTGCCGCCGCGGTTCTCGCCCTTGCCGCTGCCGCGAGCGCCGGTCTTTCCGGACCCTCCTCTCAGCTCTCCCCGCCTGCGACCGAAGCTGCGTGCCTGAGTGTGTCTGAAGCGGGCCCCGTGCCGGATCCGCTGGTGGCGCTCGACGCCCTGCGGTCCTCGCACGAGTCGGCTTTTCCGCTGATGCCGGCCGGGAGTGCCGAGCCGTCCCGGTCCGTCGCCTTCTCACGTCTCACGTCTCACGTCTCGCTTGACAATTCCGTGCCGGACTCCTCGGCGGCCGCGTCCTTCTCGCTTCTCACTTCTCACTTCTCACTTGATAAGTCCGCCCCGGCTGCCCGCGAGCTCCCGCCGCCGCCCGGCAGCGCGACGATGGTCCTCTCCGGCCTGCTCACCCTGGGCGCCTGCGGCGCCGTCCGGTCGCTCCGCCGCGCCAACTGGTCGGCCATCCCCGACTGGTACCACGAGCACGCTCCCGAGCAGGTGGGCCACTCCTTCGTCCTCGATCTCGACGTCATCACTCTGCCGGTCTGCCCCTTCCATGCCCCGGCTACACACCGTCCCCTCGCGTGCCGCGGGGGATGGGAGCTGAATCCTCCCCTGTTCACCTCGCAGTGCCTCCTCACGCTGACCGCTCCCCGTGGCCCTCCGGCCATGCCGTCCTGAGTCTCAGGTTGTGCGGCGAATATATTCCTTTTTAAAGAGGGTGCTTACCTGTGGTGTTGCTGCAACCAGCAGCAAGCTCCGAGAAAAAAGGAGAAATGTAGTATGAAACGTTTGATCATGGCTGTCGGCACAATGGCATTGCTGGGGCTTCTCGCCTCGCCCGCCGTAGCGGCCTTGACCGCGAACTTGGGCCCGAATACCTCGTCGTTGAATAATGGGATTGGCAGTGGGACGCAGGGTGGTGGATCGTTTGGCGTTTCCCTGTCGGGCGCGGTGCAACACTTGGCTTTCGGGCCATCAGAGGGCCAGACGTGGAACGCCGGGGCATACACGGATGTGCCTTGGGGACGGACTTTCTGTGTTGAGAACGTCACGTTCACTCCTGGCGTCACCTACAACGCGACGGTCGACTCATCCATACTCAACGGCGGCGTGGGGCAAATCGTCACGTTGACGACCGGCACAAGAGTCGCCTTCGCCAACTACGTTGCCGGCAACGTTGATCCCGGGCTGGATATCGCGAAAAACCAAGGCATGCAGGCTTATTTCTGGGATCAGCAGCATGTGCTGTCTGATGGAGATGACTGGAAAGCAGTGCTGACTGGCACTGCACTGTCGTTCTATCAGACGCTTGAGACCCTGACTGCCACGGGTGATGAGTACAAGGTGGCCGTCCTGAACCTCTGGGGAGGGGCGGTTTATCAGTCTGACAAACAGAGCCATCTGACCATGATTGTGCCCGCTCCTGCCGCCGCCGGCCTGGTTTTCGTCGGCCTCGGCTTGATCGGCTGGCTCCGTCGGCGTTTTGCCTGATCTCAACATGTTGTAGCCTTGCCGCCCTCGGGCGGCGGACGCAACGTCGAAGTGAATCAGCTCCCCGGCAGGCCTCTGCCCGCCGGGGAGCTTTTTTGTGCGCCAAGCATGTTGTGAATCTTGGAGGTGGAAGTCCTCTGCGGGGCGTGAT
>CAZJTF010000412.1:0-5722 GCA_964548565.1 uncultured Planctomycetales bacterium
CTACTGGGCGTTTTGCCGTAAATCGCGTCGCCTCCGCCATTTTCGTGCGGTCGGGGTGGACCACACAGGGGAAGCGGCCGGGAACTCTCGAAACGACGGGCGGCGGCCGGGCAAGAGCCGTCGCCGCCCTGTTTCATCCCGGCGAAGAATCCACTGCTCATCGCACCGACTGTCCTGGGGCTCTGGGGTGACCAGCGCCGCCGTGCCGACAGACTCGGGTGAGTCCGCGCCGCCTGCCCTGCTTGCGGGTCGCCGCCTCGAGGGGTAGAGTTTAACAGTTTGAAAGGCGCGGTCTCATGCAGGAAAAAACCACTCGAAATATCTATAACGTCTGGTCGTATTTTTACGACATGTTCTGGCCGGCCATTGTGCACCGCCGCACAACCCGGGCCATCGAGCAGATGCACATCCAGCCGGGCGAGCGCGTGCTGGACATCGGCGTCGGCACCGGCCTGGCGCTGCCGTCATACCCGCGCCATGCCCGTGTGACCGGCATCGACCTCAGCGAGGGCATGCTTCGCCGGGCCCGCCGCCGCGTCCGCGAAGACGACATGACCTGGGTCGACCTGACGCTGGGGAACGCCCTCGAACTGCCCTTCGCCGACCAGTCGTTCGATCATGTGCTGCTGAGCCACGTGGTGACCGTCGTCAGTGACGCCGTCAAGCTGATCGAGGAGACCCGCCGCGTCATCAGGCCGGGCGGCCAGATCGTCATCATCAACCATTTCCGGTCCAGCAACCGCTTCGTCGGCATGATCGAGAAGTGGCTGTGCCCGCTCTGTCAGCACCTGGGCTGGCGGAGCGACCTCTGCCTGCAGGAACTGCTTGACAAGACCGGGCTTGAAGTCGATTTCCGGTACAAGCTGGACCAGGTGGACCTGTTCCAGACCGTTTTTATCACCAACCGTCCGTCCACCGTGAACTCGCAAAGGATTGTGGCGGCCTGACGCCGCCCTGGTGACCGGGGGACCGTCCGTTGAAAACCGTGTCTGTCAGCCACGACCATCCGGGTCCGGTTCGCCTGCGCCGACGTTCCGCGGTGATGTGCCTGCCTCTCCTGGCGTGCCTGGCTTCCGGGTGCCACGACTTCCACTGGACGAGCGATTACGTGCAGGCCGAGGATCGGGCCCGCGCCGAGAACCGTTACCTGTTCATCTTCTACAAGTGGTGGCTCAGCGACGACTCCAACCGCATGCACGGCGAGGTGATCGCCGACCCCGAGGTCGGCAGCCTGTTCCGCGATACCGTGAACGTCCTCCTGGAGAAGGATTCGAGCCCGGACTACGCGCGCTACATGACGAAATACGGCGTCATGTCTCCGCCGGCGTTCGTGCTCGTCGCTCCCGACGGCAACTACTACACGCGCACCGGTTTCATCCCCAAAGACCGCTTCATGGAATTCGTGCGTAGCGTGAAAAGTGGTCGGGCCGCGCCGACGCCTCCCGATCGTCGCCGTCCGCGCGCGCCGTAGCAGATTCTCGGACGCTCGCCCGGCAGGTCCACCTGACGGCGCGCCGTGTGCCGAAACTCGAAAAAACCTGCAGTATTTCAGGTGTTTTCGCTCCCTCTTGCGTATTGGCGCGCATGCTGCGCCTGCTCTATAATCAGCCCCGCGTCAGCAACATTCTTTCGAGTAGAGGAGTGCCCATGCAGCGAGACACACGGTCCAAACGACCTCGGCTCGAGACGGTGGAACCGCTGGGCAAACGCGTGCTCATCCGCAAGGACGAAGACAAGAAGGAAACCAAGGGCGGTATCGCTCTTCCGGACAACATCGAGATCCCGACGATCACCGGTCGCGTCGTGACGGTTTCCGCGCAGATCGCCAACGACGATGATTTTCCGATCCGACAGTACGACAAGGTTCTGTTCAACCCGAAGAACTCGATCCCGGTGGACTTTGAACCGGGTAATCACCTCTTCGTTGTGCCGATTGAAGATGTGGTCGCGGTCTTCCGCCACCGTCGCTGACGCGGAGCCCGCCGCCCGACCCGTTTCCGTTGCCGAGCCCCGGAAGGGGGGTCTTGGATGACTGCGCCCGCATGGCCGCTGCCTCGGCGGTGTCTTGTCGGCATGATCCACCTGCCGGCGCTCCCTGGGAGCCCGGCTGCGGGTCGGAGCCTCCCCGGCATCGTTGACTCCGCCCTGGCGGACGCGCTCGAACTCGAAGCCGCGGGCTTCGACGGGCTCATGATCGAGAACTTCGGCGATGCTCCCTTCCGCGCGACCCGTGTCGACCCGCACACCGTCGCCTGCATGACCGTTGTCGCCCGCGCCGTCCGCGCGCAGACGCGTCTGCCCATTGGGATCAATGTGCTGCGCAATGACGCCCGGGCGGCGATCGCTGTCGCCACCGTCACGGGGGCGCAATTCGTGCGCATCAACGTCCACTGTGGCGTCTATGCGACCGATCAGGGCATCATCGAGGGCCGCGCCGACGAGACACTCCGGTATCGGGCCGCCCTGGGCAGCTCCGTCGCCATCCTCGCCGACGTGCACGTCAAACACGCTCGCCCGCTCTCCACGCTGGACATCGCCGCGGCGGCCGAAGAGACTGCGTTTCGCGGGAGGGCCGACGCGCTGATCGTCAGCGGCAGCGGCACCGGCAAGCCGACCGAGCTCGACGACGTGAAAGCGGTTCGCCGGGCCGTTCCCGACCGACCGCTCCTGGTCGGCAGCGGCGCCGACGAGGCAACGATCCGCAACCTGCTCGCCGTGGCCGACGGCGTGATCGTCGGGACCGCGATCAAGCGGGACGGATGCACCACCGCGCCGGTCGATCCTCGGCGGGCCCGTGCACTCGTGGCTGCCGCCCGCATCTGAACCTGTCATCCGGAGGCATCGCCGTGAAGAGCCGCCCGGCCAAGCGCAACGCCCGCCCACGCATTCATATCACCGCTCTGGCCAGCTCGGCTGCCCGCGATGTGGACCGTCTCGGCGTTGGTGGCATCCGCGGCATGATTGACCTCGCGCAGGGTGCCATCGGTGATCGTTACCAGGTGACGGCGAGCGCCGGCATGATCCTGTGCCGCCAGGACGACATGTGCGGCGGTCGTCCCGACGATGCCGAGCGAGTCCGTGAGCTCCAGTCCATCCTGGCCGACGACGCCGTGGCGGCCCTGGTGACGATTCGCGGAGGGGCATGGTTTACGCGCATTCTCGACCGCGTCGACTTTGACGCACTGGCCCGGCGCCGCACCACGCTCCACATCTTCGGCTTCAGCGAGATGACGACCCTCATCGACATCGCCGGCCTGTACCCCAAGGCGATCGCCCTCTATGACCTGGGGCCGGCGTTCCTCTACGGCGGCCTCGAGGAGGCGGTCATCCGCGAACCGTCGCGATACGCCCACGGCGGGGCAGTCGCGCCCGAGCAACTCGCCGGCTTTGCCGCCGGGTACGCAGCCGCCCGGTACCCGACCGAATTCGCGGCATTCTTTCGGGAGGTAGCCGACATCCTCGACGGCCGGGGCAGTCCGCGCGTCCCCTCCGGCACGCTGCTGGCGGGGACCCTGGCGCCCTCTCAGACGATCCGCATCACCGGCGGCTGCCTGAGCGTCGCCAACGCGCTGCTCGGGACACCCTACGCGAAGGCGATCGATACGCGAGGCAGGTGGCTGGCGCTCGAGGACATCAACGAAGCGCCCGATCCCCTCGACCGCATGATGGCGGCGCTCAAGCTCACTGGAATGTTCGATCGCGCGGAGGGCGTGATCCTCGGCCGCTTTTTCGACCACCGCGTGGACATGTCCGATGCGGCGTTCAACATCCTCCGGCATCACCTGCCGTTGCGCCGCCGCGTGCCCGTGGTGCGGATCGAGAACTTCGGCCACGTCTACCCGATCGCCCCGCTCCCGATGCACCGCCCGCTGACACTCCGCTCCAAACGGAGCGGCCGCGGCCCGGTGCGTGTCTCGATCGAAATCCCCTGGCGCCACCTGGGCCGCGCCTGAGTCCGTCCGAACCCGGGCGCGATCTCCGTTTCCCCGGAATCGGGCGCGAGAGGCTGCCGCGCCTTGCCCACGCGCCCGGCAGGCATATCATGCAGGCACCGGTGACCGGCGGCGGGGGCCCGCGGCCGCTCCGGCGGAGAACAGTGACTCATGCCGATCCGGTTTGCGTGCCCGTCCTGCCGCCAGCCTATCGAAATCGACGACCAGTGGGCGGGCCAGTCCGTCGCCTGCCCATATTGTCGAAACGTCGTTTCCGCCCCGACAACCAGCACCTGGCAGACGCCCGAAATCCCGATGGCCCGTGGTGCGGGTGGGGCTTTTGCGCCGCCGCCCCCTCCCCGCGACGCGGGTTACTCAGCTCCGCCGGCCACGTCGTCCGCCGGTTGGGCGCTGACGCTCGCGATCGTATCGGCGGTCCTCGCTTTCGTCGGCGGGATGGTCTGGGCGGTGACGGTCAGCTCCGTCATCATGGACAGGCTGGGGCCCAATGCCAGCCAGGCGGAAATCACCCGCGAGTATCAGCAGATGCTGTTGAACAAGACGCTGCCGCAGAGCCCGTTCACGAGCATGGCGGCGATCGTGGGGCTTCTGTGTGCGATTGGCGGGCTCATTCTCGGGCTCCGCTCGCTCGCCCGGCGTGAACCGCGCCGAGGCGTGGCGATCGCGGCCGTGGCTGTCAGTGTCGTCTTCCTGATGTGCCAGGTCCTCCTGGGCATGGTCGTGTTCGCGGCGGCCACTCACGGAGGTTGACCCGGCGGAATGTCCGCCGCGGCCGCCATGGTGTCCCGGACCTCTCCCTCCCCCGTTTGTACGCCCGTCTCGCTCGCCCTACACTGATGCGTGGTTTTCCGGCCTGCGAGGCAGGGGTGGAGTCCCCGGTCGCGCCCGGCGTTCTGATATCGGATCCCCATGTTCGAAGCACTCTCCAAGCGGTTCGGCGACGTGTTCAACCGGATGCGTGGCCGCGGCAAAATAACCGAGGCCAATGTCGCCGAGGCCATGCGAGAGGTGCGGACGGCGCTCCTCGAGGCCGACGTCCACGTCCAGGTCGTCAAGAAGTTCTGCGACGACGTGATGCAGAAGGCGCTCGGCGCCAAAGTGATCGAAACGCTGCACCCCGACCAGGTGCTGGTGAAGATCGTCCACGACGAGCTCGTGCAGCTCATGGGGCCCGTCGATTCGCGCATACCGTACGTCACACCCGGGCCCACGATCATCCTGATGGCCGGCCTCCAGGGTTCCGGCAAGACCACGACCTGCGGCAAGCTCGCCAAGTACGTGATGTCGCGTGGGAAGCGCCCGCTGATGGTTGCCGCCGACCTCAAGCGCCCGGCCGCCATCGATCAGCTCGAAGTGATCGGTGAGCAGGTGGGCGTGCCCGTCTATGCCGAACGCGATCACCAGAACCCGGTCAAGGTCTGCCGCAATGGCGTGATCGAGGCCCGCAAACGTGATCGTGACGTCGTGATTCTCGATACCGCCGGTCGTCTCGCCATCGACGACGACCTGATGAACGAAATCGCCCAGGTCGAGCAGGCCACGCAGCCGCACCAGGTCTATCTGGTTATCGACGCGATGACCGGGCAGGACGCCGTGACCACCGCTCGGCACTTCAACGAGCGGCTCGAACTCGACGGGCTGATCCTGACCAAGTTCGACTCCGATACGCGCGGTGGTGCGGCCCTTTCCGCCAAGACCATCACCGGCAAGCCGATCAAGTTCATCGGCGTCGGCGAGAAACTCGACAACCTCGAGGAGTTCCACGCCGA
>CAZJTF010000413.1:0-5717 GCA_964548565.1 uncultured Planctomycetales bacterium
CATGAGCGTGGTCTTGCCGGCCCCGTTTTCGCCGAGGTACGCATGCACCGTGCCAGGCTGCACTTCGCAGGAAACGTTATCGAGCGCCAGCACTGGGCCGAAATGTTTGGTGATCTGCTCGAAACGGATCATAGCGGCTCCCAATTACCACCTCCAGGGAACCATCGCATGGCGCAAAGCGGATTTCAGACGAGGCAGCGAACCGCAAGTACTGTGCTAGCAATGTGTTACGATTCAACAACCAGCCGCAATGCTGAAAACGGGCTGAACGCACGCTGGCTGATGCTGAAAGCGGCTGACCAAGAGGCGTCCAGATCCCGCCGCACGCAAGGACGAGCGCCTCGCGCAACCGGAACCGCACCAAGCACGTATGGTCCCCTACGCCGAAGCAGCGTCGTCGATTGGTCCAGCCAGACCGGCTGGCAGCCGCGGTCTGTCGGCCGCCCGATGGCGAAAACGGTGCTGACCAGCCGTAAACGACCAAGAGGTGACCAACTCCAACCAAGCCGAGGGCGCTTATCTCGCGCAACCGAACCCTTGCCAGGGAGCTGCGCCCCGTTCTGCCGAGCTGGTGCCGTCGATCGGTCCAGCCTGGCCAGCTGGCAGTCGTTCACTCCCACCATGACTCCCGGATCGTCAGGCTGTCGGTCATTGTGGGCGGAATTGGCCGGTCACCCTGGATCTGCCTAATCCAACCCCGTACATGCGCCGGAGTGCGGACCACCTCATACGCAGGCGCCACGCTCGGTAGCCGCACCTCGATGAACCGCTCGGCGGTTCCCTCGCGGTCGAACCGTTCCGACATTTTCCGCGGGTGACCCCGGAGCGGCGGCCCGTTGTCGGCCCCCTCGCGCAACCGCCGCCTCCACCACGCGAACGTCCCGCTGTTGACGCCACGGCGCCGGCAGAACTCCGCCTGGCTCAGCCCGCTCCGTTCCCACGCCGCCACCAACCCGACCCAATACCGCGCCCGATCAGACATCGTGCACCTCCGGCTGTATCATCGCGCCGGAGCGGATTGGCTCAAGATGGTGTTGGTCGGACGCTTACCCCCAACCAGCGTTCTTGGAGACCGCAGGTCTGCGCCGGCGGGTGTAACGGGCCGCCAAGGCGGAGCAGAAGCTGGTTGCGAGATGATGGAATTTCTTGGTCCCCGCGGCGTTGATCGAGCGCGCCTGGGAGCACGCGCTATGAGGACACCGCCTCAACAGCTGGCCAAGGATGCCAAGGACCCGGGCTTCGCTAAGAGGCGTAAACTCGGCGAAGTTCCGTTCCTGGCGGGCTTCCCCTCGTCACAGTCGGTGGGTAAAATGCAACCCGAGGCACTTGCCTCAGCGAGGCGCGCAAATGGCAACAGCACAACAGCTTAAGGCGCTGATCGAAAGCTATACCGAGCAGAACCCGGATCGCTTTCTGGCCGTCGCTGCGCAGATCGCCGCCCACGCCGCCCGGACCGGTAAAGACAAACTCGCTCAGGAGTTGATGCGTCTGGTCGACGAAGCCCGCCGGAAGCGTGACGATCCTGCTCGTTCCCGATCGCTCCCGATTGCCCAGCCAACAGGTGAGTTGACCGGTCTGGTAGCAGCCTCCTTCCCCCGGATACAGCTGTCTGACATGGTTCTGGAACCCGAGGTGGAGAGCCGTCTCCGAAGAGTGACGCACGAGTATCGCCAGATGGAGACCCTGCACGCACACGGCCTCACTCCCCGCAGGAAGCTGCTGCTGCTTGGGCCGCCCGGGTGCGGGAAGTCCATGACCGCCACTGCGCTTGCCGGCGACTTGCATCTCCCCGTATTGACCGTTCAATTCCATACGTTGATCACCAAGTTCATGGGTGAAACGGCGGCCAAGCTTCATCTCGTCTTCGATTCGATGAAGCGGTCCCGCGGGGTCTACCTATTCGACGAATTTGATGCAATCGGCGCGCGGAGGCACGAGGGGGCTGATGTTGGCGAGATTCGCCGAGTGCTGAACTCGTTTCTGGTCTTCCTTGAGCAAGACGACTCGGACAGCATTATCATCTCTGCCACCAACCTGGAGAACGCGCTGGATGACGCGTTGTTCAGACGCTTCGATGACGTGATCAGGTACGATCTCCCCACTGCTGCCATGTCGCGCCGACTGATTGAGAACCGACTCAGCAGCTTCGATATCCAGCATTTAGGGTGGGATTCGATTCTTGACGCCGCAAAGGCCATGCCTCACGCCGATATTGTCAAGGCGTGTGAAGATGCGGCCAAAGATGTTGTGCTGAGCGGGCGCCGGCAGATCCGCACCGCCGATTTGAAACGAGCGATTACCCAGCGGCGGCGGCCCGAGAAGATCCGCAGGTGAACTCTCTCGAGGTCCTTCATGCCGCGCCACCGACACGTCCTGATCACCGACCCCGGTCAAGCTCACAACTACACATCCACTAAAAGAGGGGGAGGCCAGTTTTCCACCCCACCACGCGACCGCCGCGTCCATGCAAGAAAGCTCCTGACGGATGTCCAGCAGGCGGAGCAGGATGCTGCAGCTCTCGCAATCGATACTGGCCACATCATCCACGACATTTGCCTGGAGGTGATCGGCGAGCAGAATCATGAACTGAAAGTCGAGAGCCTCGAGGATGCGCGACTCGGGATTGAGGTCCGCTCGGTTTACAGTCATCAAGGGAGACCTCATGCGACCATCTATGTCCCCGAGGGCAAGCTTGAGCTGTTCGTGCGCAAGATTGAACGTTATGAAACGGAGAACAATACTCGCAGCGGTCGGCCCAAGAACGAAGATCTCATCGCGGGGATTGGCGATATCCGCTTCCCGGTCCTGCGATCATTTTGGACTGACGATGACGATCTATTTCCGACGGCAGACGACGAGAACATTTGGTGGGAAGTGTGGGTATGCGTCGGGCCTGCTGAGAATCCTGATGATGCCTTTGCCGCGTTCGTCGCGGTCGTCGGGGAATCTCAGCTTCAACTCAGTCAGCACGCGATACGGTTCCCTGAACGGCTTGTGTTTCTGGCGCACGGCTCAGCTCGAGAGTGGATGCGCGTCTTCGTTCCTCTGCTCGACCGCTTGGCAGAGTTTCGGCGGGCAAAGGAAATACCAACAGAGTACTTGAGGCTCTCCGCACGAGAGCAGCGCGAGTTCATAGACGATCTCGTCACCCGAATCACGCCTCCGCCTGTAAATGCTCCGGCGGTGTGTCTGCTTGACTACGGAATCCATGCCGACCATCCGCTACTTCGTCCCCTTTTGCGGGATGAGGACGCTCAAGCTTTGGATGCCTCGTGGGGCGTTGTGGATGCGACTGAGCCCCACGGGACAGAGATGGCCGGGTTGGTGGCCTTCGGCGAGGTGCTCCCGGATCTGCTTTCCGGGAACATGAGGGTACCCATTGGGCATCGGCTGGAGTCCGTTCGGATGCTCCGGACAGGCCACAGACACGCTGAAGATACCTGGGGCTACGTGACACAGGCGTCATTGGCTAAAGCGGAAATCCAGGCTCCGGAAAGGCAGAGAGTGGCATGCCTTCCGATAACGGCAGATGACCGAGGTCGTGACCGCGGGCGCCCCACTTCCTGGTCTGGGGGAATCGACCAGCACTCTTCCGGACGACTCGACGATCATCGACGCCTGTATGTGGTCGCGGCAGGTAATATACGCGACATCGTCAGCAACGGTGAGTTTGCCTACCCGACAAGCAACCAAGTGGAGCATCGAATCGAGGATCCGGGCCAGAGCTGGAACGCCCTGACCGTCGGAGCCTTCACCAATAGAGTCCAGATTCGATCGGCCGAGTTCGACGGCTATCAACCTGTTGCGTCTCGCGGAGGTCTTTGTCCAAGCAGCCGCACTTCCGCCTCTTGGGAAGATGACACTTGGCCGCTCAAGCCCGACATCGTGTTCGAGGGAGGCAACTATGCGCGCTCGCCGGAGGGGCGAATCGATGGCTGTGACGATCTATCTCTGCTTACAACGACACTGGAAAAAACCGGCCGGCTTTTGACCTGGACGGGTGACACCAGCGCTGCGACCGCTCAAGCTGCTCGCTCAGCAGCCATCCTGATGGCTGACTATCCCGAACTGTGGCCGGAGACGATTCGGGGGCTGCTGGTTCATTCGGCTGACTGGACCGATGAGATGATGCGGCAGGTGCCGGGGAACCTCGAGGCCAACCGGCATCGTCGGCTTCGGTGCTTCGGTTATGGTGTGCCCGATCTCGAACGAGCGCGGCACACCGTGGAGAACAATGTCTCGCTGGTCCACCAAGGGTACATCCAGCCGTTCCGGTTTGACGGTACGGACGTGAAGACAAACCACTTCATGCTTCATTCGTTGCCTTGGCCCAAGATAGCCCTTCGTCAGTTGCACGACCAGCTGGTTACTGTTCGCATCACGCTCTCCTACTTCATCGAGCCCAGTCCTGCCGGCCGTGGTTGGGGCAAGAAGTTTCGATACGCCTCGCATGGGCTGCGATTCGCGCTTCGTGGTCCGACCGAAAGCGAAATCGCGTTCCGCCGGCGCATAAGCAGCCAGGAATGGGAGGAGGCAGAGGGCCGGCCGCCCACAGGCGACCCCATCGACTGGGCGGTCGGATCTCGCCTGAGGACCCGAGGCTCCCTTCACTCGGACTGGTGGATTGCTCCAGCGGCTGAAGTCGCGGAATGCGGTCAGGTCGCCGTCTTTCCCGTGACTGGGTGGTGGCGTGAACGCAAGCACCTGGGATGCGTTGAGAAACGCACCCGATACGCCCTTGTCATCACAATCAGCACGCCAGCTACAGACGTTGACCTCTACACACCAATTGCTCAGCAGGTGGGGCTGGTAATCGAGATCACGAGCTAGCCACGTGGCAGAGTCCATCCGCAGATGGGCGCATGGCTCGAGAGGCGAACGGCAGCGCGCATTGATGACGAATTGTGTCCTACTTGGGCCTACGACGTGCTGCGCTCGCACAACAACGTCATCAGTTCGCGAACCCGGTTGTTCATCGTGGAGAGCTCCGCACGGATGTCTTCCAGCTCAGGACGCACGAGTTCGCGGATGGCACGCCGTACGTTTAAGCGATTCGCCATGATGTCGAAGAAGCGAAACCGCCCTGGATCATCGGGCTTGAAGCTCCCCACGTACCTGCCCATCAAGTCCTGACACACGTTGTCCTCATCGAGCCGGTGGCCATCACGTTTCATTATCCTGGCCCCAGGTTTGCGCACGGGGAACGCTGCCAAAACGGTTCCATCGTCCATCGAGGTCACTGTGTAATAGACCGGGCGCCTACGTCTTCGCCGCATGCGAGCTCCTCCGACAAGGGTACCCATAACCACACTTCAGCACCCCAGTAGTACCGGGGTACACTACGGGACACTGAGCGCCACGCGTTAGCAATAGCTTGTTCGCGACAAGTGCTGTGCTCTCGGGCGTTCGCAGCCCCTGAATTGGAGGATCTTACCATGTCGGACGGTAAACCGCAGACAATCAGCATTACCCGCGAGGAGCTCTACGAGCAGGTCTGGACCACGCCGATGCGCCGCCTTTGCGCGGGTTTTGGTCTTTCCGATGTGGGTCTTGCAAAGGTCTGCAAAGCAAACGATATTCCCCGACCTCCTGCCGGATACTGGGCCATGCACGAGAGGGGAAAGGCGCCGCCGCGTGCTCCATTGCCTGACCGATCTGACCTGTGCGGGTTCCGGAAAATCTGAACACCTCCTTTCCGGAAATTATGACCACATTTG
>CAZJTF010000414.1:0-5711 GCA_964548565.1 uncultured Planctomycetales bacterium
CGCTGCGGCCGCACGTGGGCTACTTCCACATCAAGGATTTCACGTACGGGGGGGGGACGCACGCGGTGCCCGCGGGGCAGGGGGACGGCTGCATTCCCGAGATCCTCCGCGACGCAGCCCAGGACGGCTACGACGGCTTCCTGGCGCTGGAGCCGCACCTGGCAAAGGCTGAGCACTCGACGGGCGTCACTCCGCCGGACCTGTTCCCGGTCGCGGCGGACGCACTCAAGGCGATCTGCCGGAGCGTGGGCTGGGTCCTCTGAGGCAGAGGTGTTGCTGGCGGACATCGGTCCTGTAACTCGCTGGATGCGTGTGCGTTACGGAAAACCGGCTTTGCGCAGACGTTGCAGGAAAGCAACAGACGATCGTCCGTCAGCTGCGGGGCTGCGTGTGGGTGCCGTGCGTAACCCGTTTCGAAAACAGGATTTGCGGCTGCGACGCGGACGCAGGGGCCGGATGGACCGCTGTGGCGCGAATCGTGAATACCACAAAGGGGTTGAGATTAGTTGGCGGGGGAATGGATGCCGCTGATGGAAGAAGACCGTAGACAGCACCGCAGACTCGCGATCCGTCTGCCGCTCGAGTGCTGCGCGTCCCACGAATCCCGCGACCGGGCCCTGCGGACCGTTACGACAAACATCAGCACGGGCGGGCTGTACTTCGAACTCGACCTGATCGACGGCGTATCGTTGCCGGAACCGCGTGAACTGTTGAATATCGAGCTGACGGTTCCGCCCGGCGACGGGCATTTCCCATATGCAGGCCGGGTCAGCAGCATGGCGCAGGTCGTGCGTTGCGAGCCGCTGCCGCTGCCGCCGAGCGAGGCCGCCGCGTCCGTTCCCCGGTACGGCGTGGCCGCCCAGTTCCGCGAGGCGATCAAGCTCGCATTCTGACCGTCCGGGTTCTCAGCCGCGTCCGGGGTCCACTTCCAGGCCGTATCGCTTCATCTTCTTGTAGAGCGTGGTGCGATTGATCTCCAGCACCTGGGCGGTGACCTGGCGGTTCCAGTTGTTGGACCTCAGAGCCTGCTCGATGATGCGTTTCTCGGGCTCCTCGAGCGCTTTCTTGAGCGATTGGGGGCGATAGACGCCGTTTCCCACTGGCACCGTCCGAATCTGCTCAATCAGGTGCTCCGGCAGGTCGTCCACATCGATCTGGCGACGCTTGCTGAGAACGACGGCGCGTTCGACGATATTTTCGAGCTCCCGCACGTTGCCCGGCCAGTGGTAGCGCTGGAGGGACTGCAGGCATTCGGGCGTGAAACCGGAGATTTCCTTTCGCATCTCGGCCCGGTACTTCTTGAGGAAGTTGTCAGCCAGTAAAGGGATATCCCCGAGCCGCTGGGCGAGCCGCGGCAGCTGGATCGTGACGACATTCACGCGGTAGTAGAGGTCCTGACGGAAGCGGCCCGCCTCCACGACGCGCGCGAGGTCCTCGTTGCTGGCGAGGATCAGACGAACGTCCACTTTCTCCGTCTTATTGGAGCCGACGGGCTCGAACTGGCGCTCCTGAAGAACGCGGAGCAGCTTGACCTGCAGAGCGGGCGTCGCCGAAGAGATTTCATCGAGGAAAATGGTGCCGGAATCGGCAGCCTTGAACTTCCCGGCCTTGTCGCCGACCGCGCCCGTGAAGGCGCCCTTGACGTGGCCGAACAGTTCGCTCTCGAGCAGGGACTCGGGCAGGGCGCCGCAGCTCACCTCGACGAACGGCTTGTCGCGCCGGTCGCTGCGGTGGTGTATGGCACGGGCGATCAGCGACTTGCCGGTGCCGGATTCGCCCTGGATCAGCACGGTGGTTCGGGATTCGGCCACGGTCTCGACAAGATCAAAGATCTTGAGCATGCGGTAATCATGCCCGATGACGTTGTCGAGACCGTACCGCATCTCGAGGGCTTCGCGGAGCGACTGATTTTCGCGAACGAGTGACTGCTGCTTGAGGGCGCGGTCGATCACCAGGCGAATTTCGTCGTCGATAATCGGCTTGGTCAGATAGTCATAAGCGCCCATCTTGATCGCTTCGACGGCGCTCTCGATGGTGCCATAGCCGGTGATCATGATCACCACGATGTCAGGGTAGCGCTGGCGGATGACGCGGAGAAGCTCGAAGCCGCTCGCGTCCGGCATATTGATGTCGGTAATGACCAGGTGGTACTGGCGCCGGTCGAGCGCGGAAATCGCATCGGCGAAACTGCCGACGCCCTCCGCCTCGTAGCCCTCGAGCCGGAGAAATTCGACGAGCGACTCGACGATGATCTGGTCATCATCGACGACCAGGATCTGGTTTTCCTCTCGCGTCATGCGGGGGTCTCCCGGGCAGGGTTCCTGGCGGACGGTATCACCGAGGGAGGGCTGCTCGTGCGGCAGCTCTCCACGGGCAGGCGCACCGTGAAGGTTGCTCCAACCGGTTCCCGACGCTCGGCGGTGATGTGACCGCCGTGTTTCTCGATGATGTCCTTGCAGATGGCAAGGCCGAGCCCTGTGCCTTTCCCCGGACCTTTGGTGGTGAAGAACGGCTCAAAAATGCGGTCGCCCTCGGCGGGCAAGCCGACACCGGTGTCCTCAAAGCTGACGACGCTTTCCGTTCCGACGACGGCGGTCGAGATCGTCAGCGTGCCGCCCGTCGGCATGGCGTCGATGGCGTTCTTAATCAGGTTGCAGAAGACCTGGAAGACGTTGGTGCCGGCGACGGCGGGCATGGCGCTGCTCAGGTTGCAGACGATTGAGACGCTCGACTGCGCCGCCTTGTCCGCCATCACCTTGACCGCTTCCTCGACGATGCTGTTGAGGCTGGAATCCCCGAAGGCGGCGTACGCGCCCCGCGAGAATTCGACGAGCTGACGCACGATTTCGGTCATGCGCATCAGGCCGCCGCGCGCCTGGGTCAGGTAATGCGGAATCTTGTCGGGTGCGCTCAGTTCGAGCGCCCGGAGAGCCATATTGAGGTACCGGCAGATTCCGTCGAGCGGATTGTTGAGCTCGTGGGCGACGCGGGCGGCCAGTTTGCCGACCGCGGCCATGCGTTCCGAGACGGCCAGGCGTTTTTCGAGACCGGCGGCGACAGTGATGTCCTCAAGGACGAGCGTTCCACCGGTGACCTGGCCGGCCGTGTCCGTCAGGGGGATGCAGAGCAGGTTGAGCAGCAACTCGCGGCGCTCCTCGTCCCGGTAGAGCACCTGGGGAAAGCGGTGTTCGCGCGATTTGCTGATGACGTCCCGGAGCGACTCGCGCCAGTTCTGATACTGGGCATCGACGGTGCCGGCGTTGAGCGCATCGGCAACCGACGTGTGGCCGCGGACGAGGAACTGGGCTGCCGGGTTGGCTTCGATGATCTCGAGTTGCTCGTCGAAAACGACCAGCCCCAGCGAGAGGCAGTGGAAAACCCGCTGGCCGGTGTCGCTGAACCGCGCAGGTTTGCGGCGCTGGCCGGAGCCGGAACTGGACATGGTGGGTTCGCCAGACATAGTCCCCTTGGGACCGGGAGCATGGGCGAGTGTTGTTGTTACACCACAGCACCTCCGCAAGTCCTGCGGTAGGTATAAGATACGGCGGGCGAATGTCAAGGATCGGCGTTGCCGGAAAGCAACATGGACCCTGGATCCGTGTTGCCGGGGAGCAGGAACATGCGGTGGTTGATCTGCACAATGGCGACGGAACTGAGGTTCGGTAGATAGGCCAGTTCGACATATCCAGCGGTTTGCAGGGGGTGGTACAGGCCTGGCTCGAGGGTCGCATCAACCCACCCGAGGCCGTAGACGATCCGCACGCCATCGATCCGGATCGGCCACTGATTTTCCACGGGTTCGCCCACCATGGCTACGATTCCCACCACGAGCCCGCGGGCGAAATCGGGGGAAAAAGAGTCGGAGATGCCGAGCCCTCGACGCAACTCCGTCAGATCGGCGTTGTTTCGCAGGATGACGAGCGTGAATTCATCCGAGAGTTCGCGCGCGATGGTGCCCGGGAGAGGGCGATCGTAGCTGATACGTCCACGCAGCGTCCCGGTGGGCCTGACGAGGGGAGCGGTGGCGAGGCGTGTCACGGGTACGATCACCGGTTCCGGCGAGCCGCATCCTGCGCATACTGCCACTGCCAACTCAACCAGCAGCGCACGCAGGGGACGACGCCGAACCCTCGGTGACGGCAGCTTCACCACCTGCCGGGCGTTGTGAGCAGCATGAGCGCAAGCTATAGTAAGCCCCGATTGCACCGGTCAGACCTTCTCACCTGTTGCAATACGATCAGCGGCGGTCAGGAGTGTATCACCAGTGATCATCGGTGTGCCACGGGAAATCAAGCAGGACGAGTATCGGGTCGGCATGATTCCCGCCGGGGCCGAGGCGCTGGTTCGCGCCGGCCATCAGGTGCTCTTTGAGCGGGGGGCCGGGCTGGGGTCCGGGCTCTCGGATGAAGAGTACGCGGCCGCCGGTGCGGAGATCGTGGACACGGCGGAGTCGGTTTACCGCCGCGCGGAGATGATCGTCAAGGTGAAGGAGCCGCAGCCCGGCGAGATCCGGATGCTGCGGATAGGTCAGGTCGTGTTCGGGTATTTTCACTTCGCCGCCAGTCGTGAACTGACGGAGGATTTCGTTCGGTCGAAAGCCGTTGCGATTGCCTACGAGACGATCGCGGATTCTTCGGGCCGGCTGCCGCTGCTCACGCCGATGAGCGAGGTCGCCGGGAAGATGAGCATCCAGGAAGGAGCCAAGTACCTCGAGCGGCCGATGCAGGGCCGGGGCATTCTGCTGGGCGGCGTGCCCGGCGTAGAACCGGCTACCGTGCTGATCCTCGGCGGGGGGATCGTGGGGACGAACGCCGCGAAGGTGGCGGCTGGTCTCGGCGCCCGCGTGATCATCATGGACGTCAATATCGATCGGCTCCGGTACCTCGACGACGTCATGCCGCCGAACGTGTACGAGATTTACAGCGATACGTACATGATCCGGCGCTACATCCGGGATGCCGACCTGGTGATCGGGGCCGTCCTCATTCCTGGAGCGAAATGCCCGGTCCTGGTCCCGCGGGAGTACCTCCAGACGATGAAACCGGGGGCGGTGATCGTTGATGTCGGTGTGGATCAGGGCGGCTGCTGCGAGACGACGCGGCCGACGACACACTCGAACCCGACGTACGAGGTAGACGGCATCGTCCATTACGGCGTTGCGAATATCCCGGGGGCGGTGGGGCGGACGAGTACGTTTGCCCTTGCCAACGCGACGCTGCCATACGCCGTCCGTCTGGCGAACCGGGGCTACAGGAAGGCGGCGGCCGCCGATCCGGGCCTGGCGATGGGCATCAACATCCAGGAAGGGCGCGTCACGAATGCTCCCGTCGCCGAGACGTTCGACATGCCCTGCGAGCCCGCGGAACTGGGCTGAACCACACAGGAACTGAATCTGAGCCGTGCCCGGCCAACCTCACACACATTTTCGACGTACAGAGAGTTGCAGGCTCGAGCGGTCTGAGCGAGCCGGGCGTCCCGTTCTCCGTGGGCGACGGCGGGTATCTTCGCGATTCCGGGAATTCTCCTCATGAAGAAGCTCATCATCGGCGTGGTCCTGCTGGCGGTTCTCGTCGGCGGGTACATCAAACTTCGAAATTTCCGGGTCGCCATGAACGTGTTCAGCGGACAGACCGCGCAGACCCGGCGCGGGGACCTGGTGGTGCCGATTACCGCCAGCGGCAACATCAAACCGGCCAGCATCACGCAGGTGA
>CAZJTF010000415.1:0-5674 GCA_964548565.1 uncultured Planctomycetales bacterium
CGCAGGAAGGGATTCCTGCGAGCATGCGTGCGAGAAGGGATTCTCGCACGAGCGGAGTATGAGTGCGAGAAGGGATTCTCGCACGAGCGGTTCTCGCACGAGCGGTTCTCGCACGAGCGGTCGTCAGCCGAATCGTCGCGCGCTATCCGCAGTCGTTCATCGCCGCGCGGCTGCTTTCATGCGCGGCGGCGCTTCATCATCCTGAGGCAGCCCATGGTGACGGCGAGCTGGAGGATTCCGAGGGGGGCGCAGGCGGGCGCGCCGGCGCCACAGGCCGGGGGGCCCGGATCCGGCGGGGTCGCCTCGGTCGTGGCGGACTCCAGTGACGACCAGTCTGCGGTGTTGCGGTTCGGAGACTTGTCGCGGGTCTGAACGCGGTAGCTGCAGGTGGTACCTGGCGGCAACCCCGTGTCGTCGTAGGTCGGGCTGTCCTGCCATCCGCTGCTGTGGCCGCCGCCGGAGACGCATTCAAACAAGTACTCCACGGCGCTCGGGTCGGTGGCGGGGACGGCCTCCATGTGAATGGACGTGGCCCCTGTCGCGGTGGGGGGCGTCAGCCAGGCGGCCGGATTCGGCGACGGCGGCGTCGTGTCGCCGGCAGGCTCCTCCGCCGGAGAAACCACCTGTCCGCCGGCCAGGCTGCCGCTGCCCGGGGCGAAAGCGGCGTCTCCGCTGTAGTTCGCGACGACAGGGTGCGTGCCGGGGGCCAGCGTCGCCACGCTGATGTCCGCCGAGCCTTCACTGAGGGCGACCGGATCGCCGACATTCGCGCCGTCGATGACGAACTGCACTGTGCCGGTGGGTGATCCCGCGCCCGGCGGGGCCGGCGCCACCGTGACCGTGAGCGTCACCGATTGACCGAACACGGACGGGTTCAGTGACGAGGTGAGCGACGTCATCGAACTCGCCGGGTTCACATCCTGTGTCAGCGGCGCGGACGTGCTCGCGCCAAAGGTGGCGTCGCCGCTGTACGTCGCGGTGATCGAGTGGTCGCCCGGCGGCAAAGCGCTGGTCGAGAAAGTGGCCACTCCGGAAGCGCCCAGTGCGGCCGTCCCGATGGCGGCAGCGCCGTCGTTGAAGGTTACTGTACCGGTGGGTGATCCCGAGGCCGGCGGGCCCGGCGCGACCGTGGCCGTGAGCGTCACCGACTGGCCGAACACGGACGGGTTCGGCGAGGAAGTCAGCGTCGTCGTGCTCGCGCTCCTCACGGCCTGGTTGAAAACCGTGGAGGCGCCGGCGGTGAAATTGACGTCGCCGCTGTAGGACGCGGTGATCTCGTGATTCCCGACGTCGGGAAACGTGGCGCCGATGCTTGCCGTGCCTCCCGTGAGGGCGAGCGGAGATCCGACGGGATTGCCGTCGATCGCGAACTGCAGGGTGCCGGTGGGTGTGCCGGCAGCGGGACTGGACGCACTCACCACCGCCGTGATGGTGATCGTCTGACCCGGAAGGGACGGATTGGTCGAGGAGGAGACCGTAGTGACGGTCGATCCCCGGTTGACGACGCAGGGCACGTAGGCCGACCCGGAAGTCATGCGGTACGCGTCGCCGACGTACTCTGCCCTGATCTCGTAGTAGCCTGGGGCAAGCAGAGGCGCGATGATGCTCGCCGAGCCAGCTGCATCGAGGACGACCGGCCCGGTCATCAACGGGATGGCGCCCGCATAGAACGTCACGGAACCGGTGGGTGTTCCGTCGGCCGGCGGCGTCACTGCTACGGTGACTGCGAACGTCACCGGCTCACCGAACACCGCGGGATTTGGAGAGACGGTCAGGGTTGTGGTTGTTGGCACGAACTCGTATTCGTATGCGCCGATGTCGCAGGATGGGCCGTTGGGGCGGGTAATGCCGCGCTGGTCGGTGAACAATGTGAATGCGGCGCAGTTGCCCGCGTTGGCGGCCGGGCTGCCGGGCAACAGGGCGTGCGTGAGCGTCGGTCCGCCATTGTCGGCCAGCGGCCCGAGGAGCGGATCGCCGCTCCGGCTGAGGAAATGGGTGATCCCGACGCCGTCTTCGACGATGTTGAAGGCGTTGTCGGTGTAGCCGCCATAGATGTCACCGCCGGCGTTGTTGGCGATGATGCTGTTGGTCAGCGTCAGCGTGCCCAGGTTGTAGATGCCGCCGCCCCCGAGGCCGGCCGTGTTCCCGCTGAACGTGCAGCAGGTCAGTGTCAGCGCGCCGCCATTCATGATAGCGCCGCCGCCCCCGCCCGCCGTGTTGCCGCTGAAGGTGCAGTTGGTCAGCGTCAGCGGGCTGGGGGCATTACTGCTGCACCAGACGCCGCCGCCGTCGCCGGTAGCGGAGTTGCCGCTGATGGTGCAACCGATCAGCGTCAGCGGGGCGGGGGTGAGGTTCACGATGCCGGCTCCCATGGTCGCCGAGTTCGCGCTCACCGAGCAGCCGGTCAGCGTCAGCGTCCCCTGTTCGTTACAGATGCCGCCGCCCCAGCCCGCCGAGTTCCCGCTGACGATGCAGTTGGTCATGGTCAGTGCGGCTCCGTTCCAGACGCCGCCGCCCCTGTTCCCGGGGGCGCCACCGCCCGTGATCGTCAATGCATGGATTGCCACCGTTCCGGCAGTCACCATGAAGACCATCGAGGCATTGTTGCCGCTCACGGTGATCAGGTTTGTCCCGGCGTAGCCCGGCTGGGTCCTGCCGTCGATGATGACATTGTTCGCGACGGTGAGCGGGACGCTCGTGAGCGTAATGGTATGCACGCCGGCACCCGGGATGTTGAAGGCGATCGTATCCGCGCCGGCGATCCCGGCCGCATCCGCGATGGCCCGCCGCAGCGATCCGGCGCCTGAATCGGCGGTGCTGGTGACCGTGAAGGTCGCGGCACCGGCGACGCCGGCACTCCACACTGCGATCATCATCAGACCCAGGGTAAACGTGCGCCGGACATGGCTGCGCGGATTCATGTGCTGCCTCCTCCAGGTGAAACGCCAGGGTGATCGTCGCACGAGCGGCGAAATGCTGCTCTGAAAGGCTTCAGACGAGAGAGCCGGTCATGCGGCTGAGCAGTAGCAGTGGATCCTACAGGCGGGACGGTACGACGTAAACCCCAACGTTGCAGCAAGAATAACCGCGCAGGCGCCAAGGACGCCAAGAAGACGGAGTTGTTGATCAGCATGCGGGCATGGCGCCCACTTCACTGCAGGTTGCATCCAGATCCACGAGACAAGAGCAGTACGAGCCCTCTGCCTTGGCGTTTTGGCGTGTTTGCGGTTCACGTTTTTCATCCGCCACGGAGGGAAGACGACCGGTACGGAGCCCGGCTGCTACCTTCTGGCGGTTCACCTTTTTATGCAACCGGCGGACAAGGACGGCCGCCGCGGGGGCGGCCGCTGCGGACACCCGGCATTCCGGTGATTACTGGTGATCGCAGCCGCTCATGAGAGTGGCGCGAGGAACGTGGAAGTCGGGGACGGCGGAGAGTGAGGCCAGAGTCTTCTGGCGGGTGGCGACAGCCTTGGGATTGGGCTCGGGACGGAGGAGTCCGCCGAGCGTCCAGCTCAGAAGACTGGGGGCGTCCTGGAAGCCGACGGGCAGGACTGTTTCGTTGAGCGCGGTGTAGCGGAACCACTGGCGGAGGAGCATCTGACGCGCGGTGGCGGTGGTGTCCATGATGTCGTGCGGGTCGGCGGTGTGGCGGAGGCCGAGGAGGTGCCCGATCTCGTGGCTGGCGGTGTTGGCCAGCACCTGCGAGATGGCGTCCACGTCGGGCGAGAGCGCGCTGAAGATCGCGAACGTGTCGGTGTACAGAATGGCCTGCTGTTCGAGATCGGCGTTATACGGGTCGACGTTTTCGGCCAGGCCGAGCAGGCGACTGTCGAAGGTGCCGAAGTACAGGGTCGAACGCGGGCCGGCGGGGATCAGCGGGTCGCCGGCGAGGTAGAATTCGACGCCGACGCCGTCGTAGGTCTCGCGGACCATCTGGAGGACGCTTGCGATGACGATTGGCGTGTCGTCGGCGTAGCGGGCGTCAATCCGGGCGGCGTCGAACTCGGGGACATCCACCGCGGGCCGGCCGGCGATCGAGACATTCCGCTGGCCGTCGAAATCCAGCACGACGATTTGGGGTCGGTACTCCGGGAGGCCGACGGCCCGCTGCAGTGTGATGGCGGCGGTGTAGGAACGACGGGTCGAGGCGCCCGAGCGGGTGGCGAGGACGACATACAGGTGGGTGGTGGCTTCGCGGACGACGACCTGCAACTCCGAGGGGCCCGCGGAGGTGGTGGATTGATCCACGTACGCGATCTGACGCTGCTGGTCGTCGAGGACCGCCAGCAGGATGTCGCTGCCGTCGGCGATGTTGAGGGTGCCGAGAATTTCGTCGCCGGGCGCGGCGGGGCCGAGGTCGAAAAAGTCGCGATCGTGCGGGGCGGCGCCGGGGGCAATGGTTCCGACCAGTTCCACAGTGCCGTCGATCGGGACCGGGGTGGCGCTGGCGGGTTCGTCGTTGGGCTCGGACTCCTCGATCTCGGGGCCGGTCGGCGGGCGGGAAGAGGTTCCGGAGAGCACTTCCTCAAGGAACGAGGGTGACGCGCCCGAGTCGGAGGCGGGGACGCAGCCGGTGATCAGGGCGGCCGCGCACAAGAGTGTGGCGGCCGCTCGCGCGACGCGAACGTTCCTCAAAGCACGTCCTCTCAACTACGGCGAGAACCCCGGTGCGACGGCCCCCTCTGGCGGTCGCGAGCGAGTCGTGACTCGCGTTCGAACCGTACGATTCGGGCTCGGCTGTGGGCAACTGGAAAAGCTGGGAAAGCTGTGCGGTTTTTGACGGGGCGCGGGGATGTCGGGGAGGCTTTGTTTTATGGGGCGCGCGCGGGGAGGCGGCGGGACGGGCGTCCCAATAGCATCGGGTATGATCTGGCGCTGTCGCTTTGGCGTGTCCTGAAGAATGCGGGGACATCGGTGGTGCTGCGTGCGTTTGCCACGGCCTGACTTCGCCAAACGGACGGCGAAGTCAGACCGTGCCACCCGGTGGGCGGCGAAGTCGGACCGTGCCACCCGGGGGACGGCGAAGTCAGACCGTGCCACACAGGCGACGATGGCAAAGTCGGACCGTGCCACAGGGGGGACGGCGAGTTAGACCTGCCACATGGGCGGTGAGGTGTCGCGATGAGACGATCTACACTCTGTTGGCGGCGGGCGCTGGGCGGCTGGGGGATGCTTGCGCTCATGGGGCCGGTTATGGCGAGTTACGGCAACGAGCCCTGGGTCGTCGAGGCGACGCACGGCATCGTCGCGAGCGACAGCGTGCATGCATCGCGCGCGGGGCTGGAGATCCTCAAGGGCGGCGGGAACGCGGTGGATGCCGCGGTTGCGACGGGACTGGCGCTCGGCGTGACGCGGCCGTACAGCACCGGGCTCGGCGGCGGCGGATTCATGATGATCCGCTTCGCCGACGGACGCGTGTTCGTGCTCGACTATCGTGAGCGGGCCCCGGCGGGCGCGACACCCGACATGTACGTCCTCGCGAGGCAGAAGGATCCGGACGGGCCGGCGCCGAGCCGGTACACGGGGCTGGCAGTGGCGGTGCCGGGGCTGCTGGCGGGGCATGCGGCGGCGATCGAGCGTTTCGGCACGCGGAAGCTGAAGGACGTCATCGCTCCGGCGCAGCGGCTGGCGGCGGAGGGCTTCCCGGTGGACGCGCATCACTGCTCGGTGG
>CAZJTF010000416.1:0-5663 GCA_964548565.1 uncultured Planctomycetales bacterium
GGGGCCGAGATGTGCATGCCCGGCGACAACGTCGAACTCGAAGTCGAGCTCGGCAAGCCGATCGCCATGGAAGAGGGGCTCCGCTTCGCCGTCCGCGAGGGCGGGCGTACCGTGGGCTCCGGCGTCGTCATCAAGGTCCTCGAGTGAGTGACCCAGGATAACCCCGGCCTCCGTCGTCGGTGCGGCGGAGGCCGGATCTTTCTGACTGAGCACCATGGATGGAGGCCGGGCAGGAACCGGCCTCCGTCATTGAGTTTGGAAGTCACATGGCCAAGAGTGTCAAACGCGAATACGTCTGGCTGCAGTGCACGGAGTGCGGCGACCTCAACTACCGCGTCACCGTGAATGTGCAGGGCGGGACGCCGAAGCTCGAGCTGAAGAAGTACTGCCCCCGCACCCGCAAGCGGGAGCTGCACAAGGTCAAGAGGAAGTAAGTTGTCGGTCGGCGGCGGACGGCGGCCCCATCGAGCGCAGCCGATGTCCAAGCTGAAGCAGCTGCAGGATCGAGAACTTTAGGAGCGTAGCTCAATTGGTAGAGCACCGGTTTCCAAAACCGGCGGTTGGGGGTTCGAGCCCCTCCGCTCCTGTTGAAGGACCAGGGAGTAGGACGACCCATGGGCAAAATGACAGACCGAGACTCGGCCGGTCGCGGCGGAGCGGTGACTGAGGATATGGATCGCGAGCACGAGGAGTCGCCGGTGAGTGACATAGCGCCGGATGCGCCGGGAGGGCGGGAGTCCAGGGATCGAGTGGAACGTGAACCGCGGGCGGTCCGCCCGGCACGACCGGGAGGCGGCCTGCGGATCTACAAGCCCGGCCAGGGCTATTACACCCGGATCGGCACCGCCATCGGTGCCGGTGTGCTGATCATTGCCGGCGGCGCGTTCCTGTTCAACCAGCTCGGGGCTGTCCTCGACGTGAACAAGAGCTACACCCTGCCGGTCCAGTACGGCGCCTCGATCGGCTTCATGATCGCCCTGTCGATCCTGGTCTACTGGGTTGTCGGCTTGAACCGCCGGACCAACGACTTCTTCATCGCCACCGAAGGCGAAATGAAGAAGGTGAACTGGTCGAGCCGCAAGGAGATCGTCCGCTCGACCAAGGTGGTGATCGTCACCGTCCTGCTCATGGCGGTCCTGTTGTTCGTAGTGGATGTCCTCTTCATGCTGTTCTTCCATGCGATCGGCGTGCTGAAGGGCGGGCCGGGAATTCTCGAACTGTTCGGCGGAAGCAAGACATGAACCCAGAGGTGAGCGAGAAAGCGGGCGAAAGCCGGCCGGACGAAAAGCCGGTGGATGCCGCCAAGCCCCCCACCGTGACGACGGCTTCGGGGATCAAGGTGACCGGCCAGGAGCCGACCCGGCCGGGCATGAAGTGGTACGTCCTGCGCGTCGCCAGCAACAAGGAAGAGCAGGTCCGCGAATCCCTCGAGCGCAAGGTCCGCATCGAGAGCCTGGGTGACCGGATCGGCCGCATCCTGGTCCCCACCGCGAAGGAAAAGCGGATGAAGGGCGGCCAGGTCAAGATATTCGAAAAGAAGCTGTACCCCGGATACGTCTTCGTCGAGATGGCCACCGAAGCGGATGGCTCGATTTCCGAAGGCGTCTGGTTCCTCGTCAAGGAGACGATGGGCGTCGGTGATTTCATCGGCTCGGACGGCAAGCCGACGAGCATGCGGGATCATGACGTCGAGATGATGCTCCTGGCGGCCGCCAAGCCCGACGAGCAGGCCACCCTGCAGGGCATGGAGTTCCAGAAGGGCGACCGGGTCAAGATCAAGGAAGGTTCGTTCCAGAACTTTGAAGGCACCGTGGACACGATCGACGAGACCAAGGGAATCGTCACCGTGCTGCTGACCATCTTCGGACGTGCAACGCCCGTGGATGTCGAGTACTGGCAGCTCGAGAAAGTCTGACCCCCGACGCAGGAGGCAGCGGCTTGAACGAGACCGACGGTGTGGCCCTGAAGCCGGGCGACCGCGTCCGCGCGACGGGCGGCTCCTTCGCCGGCAGCGAAGGAGTGATCGAGAGTATTGAGGAGCATGAGGGCACCGCAACCGTGATGATGGTGCTCTTCGGGATGGAGACGCCTGTCGGCGTCGACCTGGTGGATCTAGAAAAAATCTGAGCGGTCCGGCGGGATCGCCCGGGTTGGCTGGTCCCGCACAATTGAGCGGCCGACCGGCAGATTCGTAGCGGAGAAGGTGGTACTGTGGCCAAGGAACTACTCGTCAAGATTAAGTTGCAGGCATCGGGCGGCCAGGCGACTCCCGCCCCGCCGATCGGCCCGGCCCTCGGCCAGCACGGCGTGAACATCGGGCAGTTCGTGCAGCAGTTCAATGCCCAGACCAAGGAACTCAACGGCATGACCGTGCCGGTTGAGATCTCCGTCTACAAGGACAAGAGCTTCACGTTCATCGTCAAGAGCCCGCCGGCAGCCGTGCTGCTCAAGGAAGCAGCGGCCGTCGCCAAGGGCAGCGGCGTTCCCAACAAGGAGAAAGTCGGCAAGGTCACGAAGGCCCAGGTCCGCGCCATCAGCGAGCGCAAGAAGAAGGACCTGAACGCATTCGACCTCGATCACGCCGACCGCATCATCATGGGAACTGCGCGGTCGATGGGCATCGAGGTGGTCGACTGAACGTTATTGTCGATTTTCGATTGACGTTTGTCGGTTTCGCCGGCGCCGTTGAGCCTTCTTCCGTCGCAGAGGTGCCATGCCGGGGTCTTGAAAGCGAAAATCGAGAATCAAAATGGGAAATCTCACTCGGGCCTGACCACGGGCCCCGGGGACGTTCCTGAAGCGGCGACGAATCGCCGCCGTCCCCAATGGTTCTTTCAGTGGGAGGCATGAGATGCCGCAACGCAGTGTGACGTACCGGGCCCAGCGCGAGCGGGCCGGCGAGGAAGGCAAGCGATACCCCCTCCCTGAGGCAATCACGATCCTCAAGTCGATGGGCGATATCAAGCCTGCCCGCAAGTTCAAGACGGCCAAGAAGCCCAAGGGTTTCGATCAGACGGTCGAACTGGTCATGCACCTGGGTATCGACCCTAAGCAGGCCGACCAGATGATCCGCGGATCCGTTTCGCTCCCCAAGGGCATTGGCAAGACGAAGCGCGTGATCGCCTTCTGCCCGGACGACATGGCCGCCACCGCCAAGGAGGCGGGCGCTGTCGAGGCGGGAGCGGACGAACTGATCAAGAAGGTCGCGGACGGCTGGACGGAATTTGACGTGGCCGTCGCCCACCCCGCGGTCATGGGCAAGGTCGGCAAGCTGGGTCGCGTGCTCGGCCCCCAGGGCAAGATGCCGTCGCCCAAATCCGGCACCGTGACGCCGGACATCACGAAGGCCATCACCGAGTATTCGGCTGGCAAGCTGGAATACCGCAATGACGCCGGCGGAAACGTGCACGCAGTCGTGGGCAAGATGAGTTTCACGCCCGCCGACCTGCAGGCAAATGTCGAGGCGTTCATCGATCACATCCGCAGGTCCAAGCCGCAGACGGCAAAGGGCCAGTACATCAAGCGGGTTTGCCTGACGGCCACCATGACGCCGTCGGTGACCCTGGATGTGAGCTGATCGGGAGCGTGTGCGGGGGCGGCAACGGCCGCCGTTAATTCCGGCAAATGACGGGCGGCCCTGGCCGCCATCAATCAGAAGGCTGAATGCGATGAGCAAACCCGTTAAGGATCTGATCACCAAGGAATACCTCGACCGGTATGGCAAGCTCGACAGCGCGTGTGTCGTGAGCGTCATCGGTCTTGACGCGATTTCGACCAACAAGCTCCGCGGCGAATTGGCTGCCCGGAAGATCCGCCTGCAGGTGGTGAAGAACAGCCTGGCGCGCCGGGCCTTCGCCGAAACAGCCCTTGGCCCGCTGGGCCAGGCGCTCGACGGCCCGTGTGCCCTCGTCACCGGCGGAGAGTCGATTATCGACGTCGCCAAGCTCCTTCTCGAAACCAAGAAGACGTACCCGAACATCGAGCTCAAGTTCGGAATTCTCAGCGGTGACAAGGATCTGCTGACGATCGAGAAGCTGGCCGCCATGAGGAGCCGGCAGGAGTTGCTGGGCGAGATCGCGATGCTGATCCTGAGCCCCGGTGCACGCCTGGCCGGAGCCATCCAGAGCCCCGCCGGCCGGATTGCCGGCTGCATCAAGACGATTGCCGACAAGGCCGACAAGCAGGAAGAATCTGCTCCGGCCGCCTGACCAATGGAGCTTCGGCAGCTCGCCCGCTCCGGTATCGCGAGCGTGAGCGAGCGGCCGGTTTTTCGCGACCGCGACCGTACGGGAGCGGAGTTTTACCGACAGATATCAGCGCATTCGACCACCCGCTGCGGATTGGTTTTGCCTTCGGGCGAATGAAATGACGTCAACGGGACGTCGCCTATCAGGCGGGCAGGCAGATTGCATCACTTGGAGTTGTTTCTCATGGCAGAAGCAGTGGCGAAGGAATTCAGCGCTGAAACGCGCGACCTGGCAAACAAGATCGTCAGCCTGACCCTCAAGCAGGCGCAGGAACTGGTGGATTGCCTGAAGGAAGAGCACGGGATCGAGCCGGCAGCCGGCGGTGCCGTGATGATGGCGGCGGCTCCGGGCGCCGGCGGTGGCGCCGCGGCGGCTCCGGCCGAGGAGCAGACCGCGTTCGACGTCATCCTCGAAGCCGGTGGCGAGAAGAAGATCCAGGTCATCAAGGTCGTCCGGGCTGCCACGAACCTCGGCTTGAAGGAAGCCAAGGACCTCGTGGACGGCGCCCCGAAGCCCGTCAAGGAAGGCATCACCAAAGAAGAGGCCGAAAAGCTCAAGAAGGAGCTCGAGGAAGTCGGGGCCGTGGTCAAGATCAAGTAATTCGCATAGCACGTGGCGGGCCAGACGCCGCCAGGTGTCTACAATTGACTTCCGCAGGAGCGCGAGCTCCTGCGACCGCGCTCCCGGTCGGGAGCCTGATCGCAGGAGCTCATGGGAACGGGACGGCGAACCGCCGGCACCCGTTTCCAGGCCAGCAGTTTTCCCTCCGCCGCGGGGCGGGATCGGCTGACGGGTGGCTCCGGCCACCCTACAGGACGTCAGCCAAACAGATTGCCCCGGGCCGGACCTTGTCCTGAAGTAACAACCGTTTGGTGCGCGATCGATGGGTGTCCGCGATCGCCGTCGTCGCGCGCATGAGCGCGGCGCGTTCCGGCTGCCAGGCCGCATGCTCGCGCGCCTGCTGGGTCCACAGGAAAGGAAACCCGTACATGCTGAAGGTGAGCGAAGTCCGGAACTTCGGAAAGATCGGCGAAGCGATGCCGATTCCTCCACTCACACAGATCCAGACCGAGTCGTACAAGCGGTTCCTGCAGCTCGACATTGATCCGGCGAAGCGCAAGGATCACGGCCTCGAGTCGCTGCTCCGCGAGGTCTTCCCCATCCAGAGCTACGACGGCAACATGTCGCTGGAGTACATCTCCTACGACCTGGGCAAGCCGCGTTACACGCCGGACGAGTGCCGGCAGCTCCGGCTGACGTACGGGATGCCCTTCCGCATCCGCGTACGCCTGATCCGCAAGGACAAGGATGAAATCGCCGAAGACTCGATCTACCTCGGCGAACTGCCGGTCATGATGGGCGGCGGCGAGTTCATCATCAACGGCGCCGAGCGCGTCATCGTCAACCAGTTGCACC
>CAZJTF010000417.1:0-5646 GCA_964548565.1 uncultured Planctomycetales bacterium
GTGCTGCGCGGCTCGTCGGGCGCGCCGGTCGTCGGGCTCACCGATCAGCCGCCCGAAAACGGCGGCCGACCGTCGGCGGATGTGCTTTTCCGGTCCGCGGCCGCGGTGCTGCGGCACGAGGTCGTTGCGGTGATCCTCACCGGCATGGGATGTGACGGGACAGCCGGCCTGGCGGCGGTTCAGCGCGCGGGCGGCCACATTATCGCTCAGGACGAGGCCACCAGCGTGGTCTGGGGGATGCCGGGCAGCGCCGTAGAGGCGGGTCTGGCAAACGAGGTCCTCCCGCTCGACCGCATTGCCCGCGCCGCGGCGGCCGCGACCTCGCGGAACACATCAGGCTCGTGAATGGAACTTACCCGGCAGACATTTGACGAGTTGTCGCGGCTCATTCATCGCCTCTGCGGGTTGGCGATCGGGCACGAGAAGATGTACCTGGTCCGGCACCGGCTCGAGCCGGTGATCCGGGAGCAGGGGCTCGACGGTTTCGCGGAACTACTCCGGAGGCTCCAGGCGCGCCGGGGCACGCTGCTGCACGACGCCATCATCGAGGCGATCACGACCAAGGAAACAAGCTTCTTCAGGGATCCGGCGTTCTACAGCGCGCTGCGCCTTCGCGTGCTGCCCGATTGCGCACAGCACCTGAGAACATCGGGCGGGAAGCGGCACCGGATCCGACTGTGGTCAGCCGCGGCATCCACGGGACAGGAGGCGTACAGCCTGGGCATGCTTGTGCGGGAGATGGTGGGGACGGCTGAGTTGCGGGATCTGCAGGAGGGCCATTTCACCATCCTCGCCAGCGACATTTCGGCCAATGCGATCGAAGCGGCGAAGGCGGGGCGGTACAGCGCGGCGGAAGTGGCCCGGGGTCTGTCCGACGAGCAACTGGGACGCCATTTCATGCGACGCGGGGATGACTGGACGATCCGCGAACCGGTGCGCCGGCTGGTGCACTTCCGGCGATTCAATCTGCTGGGTTCACCAACCGAGTTGGGGCCGTTCGACCTCATTCTCTGTCGCAACGTGTTGATTTATTTTGACGCGCCGACGCGACGGCGGATCTGCGAATCGCTGTACAGGATGCTTTACGACGGCGGCTGGCTTGCACTCGGGGCCGCGGAGAGCCTCTACGGTCTCGATGATCGGTTCGATACGGTCAAGGTCGGGCGATTTCTGCTGTACCGCAAGCCTCAGGCCGGCTGAAACTCGATCTGCATCAGGCTGCAGTCATCGGCGAGGATTTCCTGGCCGCCGATGCTCTTTGCCCGCTGGAGGACGGCGTCCATTAAGTCCGCAGCGTTGCCGCGCTCGGCGACGAATGCGGTGAAATCCTCGTACGTGGCCATTTCGCCGTCGGGCCTGGCGATCTCGACCGCGCCGTCGCTGTAGATCAGCATCCGTGCAAACGGATCCACGTCGATCGTGAGATTCTCGAACGGCAGGTCGTCCCCGATGCCGATCACGGGCCCGTCCGGCTGGAGTTCCTTCAGGCACGCGTCCGCCGCGCTGCGGCCACCGAGCAGCAATGCGGCGGGATGGCCTCCGCCGCTGAACGTCAGGCGACGTGCCGTGACGTCGTACACACCGTACCACAGCGTAAAATACTTCCCGCCGTGCCGTTCCATCCGAAAGATCGAGCTCAGGCCCCGCATGACGGCGGCAGGATCGCGGAAATCGGTGCTGGCGAGCGACTGTTGCGACAGCACGTTGAGCACCGACACAGCCAGCAACGATGAGCCGACTCCGTGGCCGCTGACATCGAGCAGGTAGATCGCCAGGTGCGTGTCGTCCAGCCAGTAGTAGCCGAAGGCGTCGCCGCCGAGCTGCGTGGACGGGACGAACTTCCACTCGATGTGCACCGGCCCCTTGCGGATCGGCGCCGGGAGCAGCGAACGCACGTACCTGGCGGCCTGGGCGATCTCGGCCGCGAGTTGCTGCTGACTTTCGGCCAGCCGGCGGTACGCCTCGTTGCGCTGGAGCTGCGCGATGTAGCCGCGCGAGTGGTGACGGATGCGCGCCACGAGCTCAATGCGATCAGGCAGCTTCACCAGGTAATCGTTTGCCCCGAGCGCGAACGCCTGCGCCTTGATCGCGGGCTCTTCCTTGCTCGAGAGCACGATCATCGGCGTTTCCTGGGTGGCGGCGTTTGCGCGGAAGAACTTGAGCAGGGTGAGCCCGTCGATCTCCGGCATCACGAGGTCCTGCAGGATGACGGTCGGTGCGATCTCGGTTGCGGTCTTCACGGCGTCGAGAGGGTTCTGGCAGAAGTGAAACTGAATATCCTTCTCCGGCTCGAGCATCTGGCGGACGGCGTGGCCCACGATCGCCTGGTCGTCGATCAGGAGGACAATGACGGAATCGTTCCCGATACCAACTGAGTCCGCGGGCGTTCCGGCGGCAGAGGTGTCCGCTTGCATGGCTTTCATCCTATGGGCACCGTGGGTCGGCAGCAATGTGGCGGGCGTGCGGCCTCGCTACTGCTCCACGATGCCTTCCAGTGAAAGTGCGACCGGCGGTTCGACGGTTCCTTCGATGGCGAGGTTCTTCTTGTTGCCAGCGATCCGGACCTTCTGAAATGTCATGCCGTGGACCCAATCTTCGACGTGGAGCCCCTTCTCAAAACCCGAGATGTCCACGTTCTCGAGTGCGACCCGGGTGGCGGCCGCGACATACATGCCCTGGGTGCCGGACGTCGCGGCGCCGCGGAGAACGGAGTTGCGGATCACGGGCCGGTTCAGCCCCGGATGCACCGGGTCTCGCAGTGCGTCATAGCCGTGTTTGAGTCGCGAACGGTAGACGTTGTCGGCGGAGCCGTTCAGCACGATGCCGAACTGCATGGCTTTGCGTATGACGAGACCGTCGATCAGGTAGCCGGAGTGCGCCAGGTCGCGGTGGCGGTCGGGGGCGTATTCGTATCCGCAGTCACCACCCCAGAGGGCCACGCCCGTGGCCGCGCTTTCGACCTGAACGTCCCGGATGGTGATATTGTGGCAGGCCGAGCATCGAACTCCCGCGTCATTGGGGTCGACGTTCCGCCCGAGTCGTCCGACGCGGATCTTCTCGACCAGGATGTCGTGCGGATGGGTCGAATAGATCTTGCCCTCTTCCCAGAGTCGGCGCATGCGGGGGATTTCCGGATCGGGTGTCGCGATCGGGCCGACGCTGCCCCAGTCCATGCCGATTCCCAGCAACGCCTTGTCCGAGTCCAGGATGCGGATGTCGCGGATGACGCCGTGGTGAGCCTCCGACATGAGCTGGATCGCGCAGGCATCAACGGGTTGGTCGATGGTCAGGTTTTCAATCGCCCAGCCGGAGACTGCGGAAAATGGCCCCGGATGCACGGGCGTGCCGCCGTCGTCGTACGCGTCACCGACACAGACCGCGCTGTGCCAGATACCTTGTGACCCCTTGCCCTCACTGCGGACGATCCGGATCGTGCCGTTGCGGATAGCCGAATTGCTGGAGAGCCGGATCCCGTAGCTGTTCGATCGCAGGTCCAGCAGGAGCGTGCTGTCGCTCAGGTCGAGGTGTACGTCCCGCGGTACGAGGAGGGGATGGCGCGACACCTGCCCGGACAGGGGGACCTCGCGAACGCGGCAGGTGATCTCGACAGGACGCTGCAGGCGGAGCCTGACGTGAGTGCCGGCGTACCGGTCGAGCGCGCTCTGCAATTCATCCGCATCACGAACGGAGATGACGACGGACTTGCGAGGCGCGGATTCCGAGGGTGCCGGTGCGGTCTCCCGTGCCTGGCAGAAACCGGCGCGTGTACGGGCGGCCAGCGCCGCGCCGATGCCCCCGATACTCTCCATGAGCACGCTGCGGCGCGTGATCCTATCCATGGGTGGTTCTCCGAGTTCTCCTGGCTGACCGGAGCGGTCTCTGCATGCGGCGGCTTATCCGGCGCAATCCGGAGTTCCCTGCTTTCCCGGGCCGCTCACGCATCGCTCGAACAGGGTGAAGTCATCCTGGTCGACGCGGAGGTTGCCGGTGAGATCCGCGTCATCGCAGCCGTCGAGCGGAGGCGTCACGAGGGGGCCGGTCAGGCACGCCTGGAAATGGCCGAAATCCTCCTGGTCGACGTCCGCATCGAAGTCGAAGTCGCCGGGGATGCTCGGCACAAGTGGCTCGATCTGCCCGATCCGGAACCACCTGGTCGTGTTGCTGGTGGCCGGGTCGATGTTTTCGCCGCCGATCGCGTAGAGCGTATCCCCAATCAGCGCGGTGCGGATATCGCCCGTACCGTAAGGCATCAGCGTGGGCAACACGCGATACCGGCTGTCCTTCGCGTCATACACGAGCACGACGTTGCTGTAGTAGCCGGGTACCTGCGGCCAGGCGGCGAGTTGAGCGGCGGTTAACTGCGCCGCTCCGCCGACCATCACGATGAAACGGTCGCGATACGTCACGGCATCGGCGCCGCTCAGTCCGAACGGGAGTCTTGGCAGCGATGACCACTGGCCGGTCGCCGGCTCGAAGACCTGGGCATCCGCGAGACGCAAGCTGTCGTTCTGGCCGTTGGGGCACTGGTAACAGGTGCCGCCGAAGACGTAGAGCTTCCCGGAAGCAGCCGCGACAATGGCTCCGGCGCGCGAGTGCATGGTGAAATCCGGCAGCAGCTGCCAGCCGGCCGCCGCCGCGGTGTCGTACCACTCGACGTCACTCAGCGTGTCACTCTCGGAGTAGGGGGGCTGGCCTGAGCCCTGCATCCCGCCGGCGAGGGCGATATGCGTGCCGAGCCGTGCCACCGTGAAGTACCCGCGGTGGATATTGAGATTGGCGACCGAGTCCCACGTCCAATTGCCGGTCAGCAGGCGGAGCCGAAAGGTCGAGCTCTGCGTCTGGAACGCCCATCGCCCTCCGGGCACGTACAACGCGTCGCCGACGGACGTGCCGTCCATGTAGCAGCGGCCCTGGGGCATATCCGGGAACTGGGTCCAGGCCGATCCGCCCGGCGTCCAGGCGAAAACGGTGGCGGCCTCGGCCCAGGGGAACTCACAGCCGCCGGCGGAGATCACCATGCCGCTCAGAACGCCCGCGGCGCCGCCCTTTCGGTAGGTCGGATGGTCAGGGCCCAGCGTCCAGGTGATATCGCTGATTCCGAACGGCTCGACCTGGTCGATTGCTGGCGAATCGAGGTAGAACTGTGCGCCCCCGCCTGGCGAGATGAAGCGCACCTGCGCGATGGCGGCCGGCGCTGTGCGGGCGCTGACGGTGCCCGTGGCCGCAGCGACCCTCAGGGTCATGGTCGACTGGCCGATGGTCCAGTCCAGGGTCCATTTCTGCCACTGGTTGACCTGGTAGGGAATGGTTGTGCTGAGCCAACCGGTGCCGGAGGTGTTAAGCGTCCGCACCTTGCCCGCGCCATCAATGCAGACACCTGCCATCAGGTTGCCAGCGGCATCGAGGAGCAGGGTCATCCCGTTGAAGGCGGTATTGCTCGAGCCGGGCACGTACAGCATCCACTCGGCATGGATGCTCCCCGAAGCGATCGCAGGACCTGCGAAATGCGCATCGCTGAAGGCGTCTTCGTTGTAGCGGAGGATGCGCTGGTACTGGGCCCCCTGGTAAGCACCGGGGGACGCTGCGGCCGTGACCAGCGTGGATCCGCCGTCGGTCGTCTGGCCGGAGTCGCGGGAATGCGTCCAG